>JAUNON010000021.1:1387-42693 GCA_030537145.1 Lachnospiraceae bacterium
CATGCGATGATGAAATACATGTATTTATATGATTTAAAGGTTAATATGGATTACAGAAGGCGGCGGATTGGCAAAATGCTGATAGAAAAATCAAAGGAAGTAGCCGTAAACCAAGGGTATAAAGGAATTTATACACAAGGGCAGGATAATAATCTTGGAGCATGTTTGTTTTATCTGGAAAATGGCTTTGTTATCGGTGGATTGGATACCCATGTATATGTTGGTACCTCACAGGAAGGGAAAAGTGATATTCTATTTTACTTTGATATTAACCAATAAACTTCCGCCTGGTTTTGCAGATAGGCTGCCAAGAGGTGACGGCCTAAATGCTGTCACCTCTTTTCCTGCTTCTTGCCCCTAATCAATGCTCATGTGCGTTAAAGTAATACAATTATTGCAGACAGTATAGTCCGCTATTCCACGCCCCAAAGCGGGATATATACATTGGCTTGTACAGATCCGGCTATCTTTTATTCATTTTCCACATGGATAACATTGCTGGTATATTTGATTTTTCAGAAAGCAATTTGCGCCGTTTTTCCAAAATGACTTTTCTCTCTGGGTTTGTAAAAATGGTTGAGGAAAGAAAAGAGAAATAAATATAGACAGCGAACAAATAGCAGCCCCAGCCAAGCCAGCGAATAGAATTATTTTTAAGTTTAAGCGTATCTTGACACCTCAGGATTGGTCTGCTATATTTATATCGTAAGTAGTAAGTAAAAAATAAGCACTAAATCAAAAATAGTAAACGGAGGCGTCCATATGAAAAACTTATCACTCACCCAGCAATATCTTCTTTGCGTACTGAACAAAAATGGGAAGCTGCCTGCCTTTGGTCTTGAGAAAACTCTTTGCCTGTCTGCGGCCAGTGTACTTGAGCTTTTAATGGAGGATGCGCTTAGCTTTGATGGTAAGAAACTGACCGTGCAATCTCCGTTGCCAAAAGAGAAAACTTATTTGAGACCGGTTTATCAAGTAGTAGAAAGGAAGCAACCTGTAAAATTCGAATCAATTGTTGAATATTTTTCTTTGGCTCTTACTGACAAGCATATGAATGAGCTGATTGATTCGATAGGAACCTCTCTTGTGCAAAATGGCTGCGTACAAAGAGAAGAAACGGGCGGACTTTTTGGTGGAAGGAATGTCTATATTCCTAATGAGGTAGATGTAGATTCTGTTGTACAGAGTATTCGTGCTGAACTGTTGGAAGATGGAGAGCTGTCTGAAGATGTTGTAGCATTGACAATGCTGCTCCACAAAAGCGGTGATTTACAGAAATATTTTTCTGCTTATGAAAAAAAGGATCTGAAAAAGCGCTTGAAAGAGATAAAAAATAATCCTCAGAATAAGATGATTCAAAAAGCAGTCGAGTATGTTGATTCTTTGCTTTGCCTGGTTATTGTGGCAATCAGCTAATAAAGGATGGTAAGGTCTGATGTCAAGACAAAGAAGTATGGAAGCGATCATCGCTTCTGAATATGTCACGATAGGAGAACTGGTTCGCCTAACAGAAACCCGATACAGTACGCTGAAATTCTATACTGAGGAAGGTTTTCTTCCCTTTAAACAGGAAGATCAAAAACTAACACGCAGGTATCCAAGAGAAGAAACCGTAAAACGCATTGCCTATATTAAGCAAATGCGGAAAGATGGGAAAACAATTCCGGAGATTAAAACAATTTTAAGCAAATAAAGTATTCTTTACCGCCGGCGCAGCTATAACGAGAACGGCACCCGCAGGCAGGACATTGAGATTTATTACAGCTTTGTCGGCAAGATTGACTTGCCAGAATAACCGCCCGATCTATCCGACACAAGGGCTAAGTGCCGGATAGGAACGGCAAAATTTTTTACACTTCTATTACTTCTTTATCACATATCAGTAAATGCTTCGGGCTTCTTTTAATCTTCGTTTGGAATTACAAAAGCAGCAATGATGTAAAATAATACACCGCTGCCGGCCCACAGGCCTAAAAATGCGAAAATCAGCCGCACGATCGTAGGATCAATATTAAAATACTCTGCAATTCCTCCGCACACCCCGCAGATAATGCGGTTTTCACTTGATTTGTACAATTTCTTTGACATAACAGTAATCTCCTTTCTTTTGCTGGTTCCTTCTGCTTTATCCTTTTCTCTGTCTTTCCGGCTTGCCCTTATTGTCCTTTTCTGCTTTCTTCCAGACAGCTTTCCGGCTATATTTTCCGGAATTCTACGGTAATGCTGCCCAGGCCGCATTCCAGCTCTATCCTTCTTCCGCTCTGATTATCCTTCGTATATTCTCCGACTCCGGAGATATCGGGTCCATCCTGTACCTCAATCGTTCCCAGGCCGCACTCCAGGGAATAATCATAATCCTTTTCCGTCCCCTTCAGACTCAGCTCCACCGCTCCCGCTCCGCATTCCGCAAAGCAGTTGCCCGTCACCTCACCGGTAAAAGATAGCTTTCCTGCTCCGCAGGTCAGCTCCAGCTCTTTGCAGGTAATTCCTTCTGCGATAAATTCAGAAGCTCCCACATCTGCATACAGCTCGGCCAGAGGCTCCTTCCCGGGAACAAAAATACGAATGGTTTCCGGCCCCCGGCTTCCTCCCGTTATCCATTTCCAAAAAGAATGATGCCTGGCTCCATAGGAAATTTCAAGATGTCCTCCATCCTGTTCACACGCCAGCAGCGTCTTGTCAGATACCTCTATCCGGACCGTATCCCCGGAATAGGCGGATATCTCACATATGGAAGCGCCTGCTGAAATTTCTATGGCAGAAACATTCTGATATTCCGCCGCCTGCGCCAAAGCCCCCTGCTCATGCCCTTCTTCCGACCAGTCCGTACGGTACTCCTCCAGAACCTGACCGGGCTGATATCCCATAACCCATCCGGCCGTGCAAAAAACCATACCCAGCACAAAAAAAATGCCGAAAAAAACGAAGGCTTTTTTTGTAAAACGTTTCATACCCTTCTCCTTTCTATCCGGAAGATTCTCTGGAAAATCCGGATAAATGCACGGGCTGCCCAGGGAATTACCCTTCCCCACATCCAAATTCCCGCCGCCAGCGCCAACGCCGCAAATGCAAGGCACAGGAAACCGCCGCCGATCAGCATCAGTCCCATCCCCAGCACCGTAACCGCTTTCATGATTCCTATAACCAGAAGCGTGATTCCTACTGCTGCCAGCCCAAGAGCCACGGCGAAGCCTCCAATGGCCACAGCAGCCACGGCAGCCACAACAGCCGCAAACACACTGCCCAGAACGCTGACCAAGGGAATTCCTATACAGATGACCCCGCCGATCAGAATCAACAGCCATCCGATTCCACGTCGCTGTTCCCGCTTCTGCCGCCTTTCCCGATCCTCATATCCTCTTTCCCGTCTTTCCGTCCGGCCATATGCCCCGCTTCGTCCCGTTTCCTCTCCCCGGGTTTCTTTTTCCCTGGCGTCCCCGGCAGGCTCGGCATTTCCGGCATTCCATGAATTCCCGGCGTGTCCGGCGTTTCCGGCATTCCATGAATTCCCGGCGTGTCCGGTATTTCCGGCATTCCATGAATTCCCCGCAGGCCCGGTATTCCTGGCCGCCTTCTGAAATTTTCCCGCCTTCACCACCGCATAGCGTCCCGCTTCTGTTCCGCTCTCATACCCGCTTTCTGTAAAATGACCGGATTCACTGTCATTGCTCAGGCCTTCCTTTACGGCAGCCGCCACCTGCGCAGGAGTTCCCAAATGCTCCATCGCCTCCTGCTCCCCATCCGGCCCGGCATCCTCCAGATAATCCGTAAAGTACTCAATCGCAGCCTGCCTTTCCTCCTGAGAAATATCGGACAGCAGATGCTCTAACTGATCCAGATATTCTTTTTTGCTCATATCTCTCTCCCTCCTGATGCAAGTATACCCGAAATCTTTGAAGAATAACTCAGCCATTCCGACTGATACAGCTTTAGCTGAGAAGCTCCTTTTTCTGTCAACTTATAATACCTTCGGTTCCTCCCGCCAAATTCCCGGTCATATACCTCCAGGCATCCATCCTTCTGCAGCCTGCGCAGTACCGGATAAAGCGTAGAGTCCGACACATCCAGAACCGACTGGACCTCCTGCGTAATCCGGTAGCCGTAGGTTCCTTCCCGCTCCCTCGATACTACCGCCAGTACAATCGCATCAAGCAGGGTTGCTCCTGTGTTAAAAACCATCGTACCACATCCTGCTATACTATTATTCTGTACAATATTATATATCATATAATATTGTATGTCAACTATAGCGCAGCGAATACCAAATGTCAAGATTTTTCATCCTTAGTCCTCAAAACCTGTATTCCGGAAATTTGGCAGCACGACTTTGGGCCGCCGCAAAATTTTATCTGCAAAGCTCTGTCTCAGTGACGCATACTCTGGATACAGACACTTCTGCATTAATATTTTGCGGCAGCCCATTCTACCCCTAACATATCAATCAATATATAACTTCGAATATAATTTTTCAGCAGTCACAAAATCAAATTTGCAACAGCCGCCTTTAAACCCCTTCCCGAATCCAGACCTCCATCTCGCCAATTCCCCGGTTATTCCATAAATAATAGGGAATCAGCCTTAACCTGGTATCCTGCCCTTTATCCGGTCTCCGGAACGTATAAAGCGGGGCCTCCGAAAGGGCGATCTGTCTGCCGGAGGTCACAAGATCCTTCGATCCCTCCTCCACAATTCCAGGTTCCACCGTAAAGGCACTGTCTGCCGGAAGCTGCATCCGGCCGATTCCTTTTCCATTATCCGCTTCCTCCAGGCAGTATACCAACGGTCCTCTTGTTATGGCGGTCTTGCCTACATCAGCCTTTACCCGCGGATCCGCATAATTGCGCTTTACTCCCATATCAAATGTCAGGATAACTTTATCTCCATCCTCCCATTTCCTGCAGATCTTTGCGTAGCCTCCATGAACCATAGGTTTTTCTTCTTTCCCATTTATACTTATGCCTGTAGTACTGCTCCAGCCCGGCATACGCAGATCCAGGGTAAACTCCGAGGCTTCCCCTTCCATCTGGATGGCAACCGTATCTCCCCAGGGCAGACTGCTTTCCACCCGCATACGCATGCCGCAGAAGGGAAGATTTGCTTCGCCTCCAATGTAAAGATGAACCGCAATTTCCTGCTCCCGGTATGTACAGACATAATTCCCCACCGATGCGATCATACGGGCCAGATTGGGCGGGCAACAGGCACAGCCAAACCAGCGCTGGCGTTCCACCGCAACGTGCTTCTTTCTCTGATCCTTCCGGCAGGCGACCGGATCAATTTCCAGCGGATTCACATAGAAAAATCTGGTTCCGTCTTTAGACATCCCGCTGATACACCCATTGTACAGGGCTCTTTCCATCACATCGCCGTAGCTGCTATTCAGCTCCATTTCCAGCATTCTGCGGGCCCAGAACACCAGACCGATAGCGGCACAAGTCTCGCCATAGATCTCATCATTAGGCAGATCATAAGAAAACGTAAAGGATTCCCCATATTCCGATGAGCCCACTGCACCGGTAATATACATTTGCGTATTTGTAACATCCTCCCATAACGCCTTAATCGTTTCCAGAAGCTCCGTATCCTGCGTTTCCTTTACAACCGAAGCAATTCCGGAATACAGATACATCGCCCGGACCGCATGGCCTTCCGCATGCCTTTGCTCTCTGACCGGTTTCCCCGCCTGATAATACTGAAACTGAAACAGGCTGTCCTTCCAGAAAAATTCATTGTTGTTGCGTTTCTGCTCTTCCGCAAAATACAGCGGCTGCTGCCCTCTCTCATCGATAAAATATTTTGCAAGAGACAGATAATTTTCATTCTCCGTAACCTCATACAGCCGTACCAGCGCCATCTCGATGATCTCGTGCCCCGGATAGGCATGCAGCTTTCCCTCTTCCGGTCCAAAGGTATCCACAATACAATCAGCCAGCCGTATCACGATATCTAACAATTTGCGTTTTCCAGTTCCCTTGTAGTAAGCGATCCCTGCCTCGATCATATGGCCGGCACAGTAAAGCTCATGATGATCCTGCAGATTCGTCCACCGTTTTTCCAGGCCGTTGATAATATAATAGGTATCCAGATATCCGTCTGCCTGCTGGGCCATACCAATCAAATCAATCGCTTCGTCTGCGGTCTTTTCCAATTCCTCATCCTTCGCCCAGGATAATACATATCCCACAGCCTCCAGCCATTTTGCCACATCACTGTCCTGAAATACATATCCCTCAAACTTGCCCTCCTCCAGTCCGGCGGCGATTCGGAAATTAGCGATACAATGGCTGGGAACCGTATTCAAAAGCTGATCGTTTAATGCCAGCCATTGATACGGAATCATCTTATTTTTCACCAGTTCCATCCTGGAGCTCCAGAAATCATCCGCAACCCGGAAATGATCCATTAATAAAACCTTCCATCCGTTTTCAATTTTCATAGACTTTTTATCCTTCCACTCCTATTTTACCGTTGTTTACAGCAACAACGGTATCCCCCAACCGGAATTCCCATTCTGATGATGCTGTTACAGAAATTGATATCTTTCCAATACAGTCCTCTTCCGGAACCATACGGCAGACCTTCTGTTCCTCATCAATCTGTATTTGCGCCAGATTTCCCTTCAATACCTCTATCGAAAGATCATGAGGCACAGACCGGAACCGGATGCCCAGGCCGTCATAAGGCAAAATCGTATACACATTCTGTTCCTTTTTCACGGTACATCCATATCCGCAGCGGCCAAATATCGGATCGTCCACCAGATAAGATTTTGCTGCATACAGATATCCGTACATTCCCATATCGGTATCCAGAGAACGGAAATCAAATCCCGTTCTGTCCGGCCACCACAAAAACCAGCCGTGGGCGGCTCCATAACTGCGGATACAGGTCAAAAAACTGAACAGCCCTCCAAATCCAAGCCGCAGCATATTTATATTTCCGGTCCGATCAAACCCCTCAAATAATACCCGGGAATTCAATGGAGTCCCATACCAGCAGCATACGTTTCCCCGCTTTTCATTACCGTATAAAAACCATTCCGGCTGCTGTCCGATCCGAAGCGTATAGGTGATGCGGTATGCCTCCTCCAGACGTTCCTCCTTTCCGTAATATCTCATCATGGCCTCATACTGATTATGGGCGGTCTGATCCACATACAGCTCCGACCCGAAGGGATAAACACTTTTGGCGTTCTCCTCTGCAATCAATCTGACCTTTCGGTTCAATTCATCAAACCACTCCAGCTTTTCCTCTTTTAATGCTTCCAATAAAGGAATAATCGTTGCGCCGGCCGGAGCTCCGTTAAATTTGTTTTTTCCCAGCTCGTAGCCCTTCATTGCCGTTTTGTATGCCATTTCCAGATACTGTTCTCTTGAACGGACCTTTGTCATACCATATTTATCAGCAATCTTATACATGGCAAAGTATATATCTGTAATAAGCGGATAGTTAAAAGACCGAAGGGTGGATTCCGCCGTCTCCTTATCCCATTTGTTTCCCGTATAAATATCGGAAGGAGTTCTTTCTTCATAATACATTCCCCGCCGCACCAGATAGGTATCCCTCTGCTGAAGCTTTCGATACAGACAATCCTCTATATATTCTTCCAGAATATCGATCTGCATCTGATCCGGGTGTATGGAATTAAACTCTGCCACATACATGGCCACCGGCAGGGCATATTCATCCAGCGCCCCCACCTGCCAGGATTCCTCACTCTCCGTAAAGATCATTTCCAGTGCGTCATCGTAGGGTAAAAACGCATGATGACGGCCGAAGGGATCCAATGGATTTTCATAATACTGGTGTTCCACAATAAACCTGGCATGAGTACTCAGCAGCTTTTTCACATCCGGAAGGCCATAGAACAGAAGCACCGTATCCCCTTTTCCATGACGTACCTTTAATTTTTTCTGCCCCGGCTGGAAAAATACCAGCTTATAATAGTATTCATCTCCCCTCTGCTCCACAAAACGGATTTCCAGATTATTGGCCACGGGAATCAACTCCGGTTCATCCTTACATTTCAGGCGCAGATTCATTTCCACTCCTACCGGAACCGCCATCTGGGGCTGTATATCCACGCACAACTGTCCTTCCTCATAGATCCATTCCTTCAATTCCTCTTCCTTGTGAATCACATGGATCACAAAGGTAAATTCCCGCTCTTCCCCCGGCTTTAAAATCAGGGATGTATTTCCATTAAACCAGTAGGACTGCTGCTCTGTCTCATATTTCCATCCTTCGCATTTCCTTGCTGCACAGGAATAGAGCGACAGGTAATACGGTCCCTCGAAGGTACAGCTCCACTGGCATCCGATCTGCTTATCCATCTGATAGGCCGCTTCTATCTTATCTCCGTTCAATATCTGGAACAATACGGCCGGATAATCCCCTTTCGGCCGCTGAAGAAAAATATAGGAGCTGCTTCCGTCAATGCTCAGATGCTGCTGCACCCGGTCCTCATGCCACCATTTCTGCTTATAGCCTCTCCACCTCTCATCCCCAACGTATCGTTCATCCTCAAAAAAACCGGTAAAGTCCGAATTTGCAATAAACGGAAGCGATACCTCGCCTACTTCCAGGATTCTGTCGGATGGATTTTTCAATACAAAGGACCAGAAAAGCCGATCTTCTTCCACCTTATACTTCTCTGTTACCGATACACTGCGAATCCCATTTTCAAGCTTCGACGGTCCCTGATAAAAGACCATGATTTCATCTTCTGTAGCTGCGATACGCCGGATGTCATCAGAAGCAGACGAAATCTCCTTTGTCCACACTTTTTCCTTATCGTCCCAGACACGCAGCAAAAGATCTCCTGTCCATTGGTTTCTCATATGAATGGACGAATAAGAAATGTTATCCTTATTCCCCATAAACTCTGTTTTCAGCGCATCCCCTGAGAGTGTCAGGGAATCCATCCTGCCAAAATCATCGTTGATTTCTAACTTCATATACTCATTTTTTAATTGCATATGCAGATCCCCCCTTAACATCCCATAGCGTCTACTCTTTGACAGCTCCGGCGGTCATTCCCTGTATCAATCCCTTTGAGGCAAAAATCGTAAACAGGATTACCGGCAGTACATAGATCACCGCATTCGCCGTTAATTTCCCCCAATAGATCTGGAACGTAGACACATAGGACTGAATTCCCATAGGCATGGTTTTAAGCTCCGGACTGCGGATAATAACAGAAGCGTACATAAATTCATTCCATGCGCTTAAAAAGCACATAAGCGAAGCAGAACTGATCCCTGGCAGGGATACGGGTATTACCAGCCGTCGTATGACCCCTACAATGCTTAAGCCGTCTATCCGGCCCGCATCCTCCAGCTCCTGGGGAAAATCGTACATGAACGTCCGCAAAAGCATAATCATAAAAATGACGGATCCGGGCAGATAGCTTAATACCAGTCCCGCTCTTGTATTAATCAGCCTGAATTTAGTAAGAATCTGGAAAATAGGCAAAATCTGCGTCACGCCCGGAACCATCCGGATCACCAGAATGATCAGGAAAAATACCTTTCCAAAGCGAAATTTAATCTTTGCCAGCGCATATGCCGCCGGCAGACTCACGATCAGGGTGATTGCCGTCGTAGCAATCGCCACAAGCAGGCTGTTTTTCAAATATAAGAAAATACTTCCGTCTGCGATTACGTCCGAATAGTTTTTCAGGGTAAACGGATGCGGTAAGATCACCACCGGCACTTCAAATAGCTGGACCTCCGTTTTTACAGATGTCAGAACCAGCCAGAGGAAGGGAAAAACCATAAATACAGAAACAAGAATCAATACCAGATAGGTATATACATTTGAAAATAGTTTCTTTCTTCTTTTCATCTATACCCTCCTCCTTAACCTTTACGCTGGATCAGCTTATTTGCAATGACCGAAAAGAATGCAATAAACACAAACAGCAGGAACGAAGCTGCCGCCGCTTCCCCGAATTTTAAGGTGGTAAATCCCCTGTTGTAAATATAGTAGCTGATCACCTGGGTGGAATTCGCAGGTCCTCCTTCTGTCAGGATGTACACAATATCATACATCTTCAAAGCATCCGGAATCCGAATCAAAAGAATGACCGCCACAGCAGATTTCAGATGAGGGAAAATAATATACCAGTACGCCTGCAGATCCCCTGCGCCGTCGATTCGGGCCGCCTCAATAATATCATCCGATATTCCGCTGATGGCTGCCAGCAGCACCAGAATAACAAATGGCGCTGCCGTCCAGATACTTACCATCAGCACTGCCGCCTTCGCAGCGATCTTATCTGCCAGCCAGATCGGTCCTTGAATATTAAGAAAACTCAGCAAATGATTAATAATTCCATACCGGTCTGTCAGCATCCATCTCCATATGGTTCCGGAAGCGATGGGCGCCATCATCATGGGAAGAATGATACAGACCTTGGCGATTCCGCTGCCGCGGACATTTTTTCGAAGCGCCGCAGAAACCACCAGCCCAATCACCAGCTCGATGCAAATGGTACATACTGCATACAATAAGGTATTGCCTACAGCGGCACGGATGTCTTTATTCGTAAAAACCTTGATATAATTATTCCACCCAATAAAGTTATAGGTTCCGGCCATAATCGCTTTATTCGAATTAAAGCTCATTACCAGAGCATACCCAAGCGCATACACAGCAAACACAACGATCAGCATCGCCGGAATACAGAGCAGCAATCCTGTTTTATTCAATTTTCGCGCCAATGCGGTCTGTTTCTTCTTCACCTTATCACTTCCTTAAAATAATCCTTTTTCTTCTCTGTAATAGCTGTATCGTTTATTCGTACGCTTCATCCAAAATCGTCTGAAGCTCTTCGGCGCACTCTGCCACCTCAGCGCCAATATCCGTCGCCTCCCCGGTAGTAATTCTGTTCAGCGTCAGTGCAACTCTGGTTCTTAATTCACCAAAATTGGTACTCAGTGTGGGGGCAATACCCTGTGCAAGACTCTGATTCATACCGTCTAACGCACCTGCATCCGCCTCATTACTAATTGCCGCAACCGCAATATCGGAAGATGTCTTTCTGACAGCCGGATTGATAAAGGTCTCTGCAAGCTGTGCAATCACCTCTGAGCTGGATGCCCATTTACACCATTCTACTGCCAGATCGATATTGTCTGAATCCGGGCTTACACCGAAGCTCCAGCTCCAAACCGCATTTGCTCCGGGCTGAGGCGCAACGCCTACCTTTCCGATTACCTTTGAAAACTCTTCATCATTTACCATGGACCACATATACGGCCAGTTGCAGGCGAATGCAAGCTGTCCCTGCAGGAACATATTCTGTACGTCCCCGTTATCATAGCTGGAGCTTGCTTCCGGGATTGCATTGCTGTTATAGAACTGCATTACATATTCGAACATAGTAATGGTCTCCTGAGAATCGAAGGCAATCTTCGTGGGATCCTCTGAGCTGATCAGCTCCCCGTTAAACTGGAACAATTTGTCCATCAACTGAGATACTGCCTCAGAGCACTGTTTTCCTTCGATAATCGTTCCGTAAACACCATTCGCCTCGTCCGTAAGAGCCTGGGACATTTCGAAATATTCCTCCACGTTCTCCGGCGCATGATCAAAGCCTGCAGCCTCCAGAAGATCTGTCCTATAGTACAAAACAGGACCATGAACCAGATAGGGCAAACAGTAAAGCTGCCCGTCCCATTTTACAGATTCGATCGCCGCATCATAAAAATCCTCCAGCTCACTTTGCTCCACATATTCATCCAAAGGAAGAAGATATCCGAGACTTGCATACTGCGGAATCAGGGGCCCGTCCATCGTAAGTACATCATAATAACCGGATTTCGACATACATTCTGCGATTACTGCGTCATTATCTGCTCCGACCAAAGTAACGGTTGCACCTGTCATCTCCTCAAACTCGGATTTGATGTTATCGTAAAAAATGGCATACTGTCCGCCATCTTCTACAGCGATCACCAATTCCTGTCCGGCAAAATCGCCGGCAGCTTCTCCAAAGGCACTCTGGGCAATTCCCAGACTTCCTGTAGCCATTAATGCTGTACACATCACAACGCTTACCATTTTTTTCTTCATACTGCAATCCTCCTTAGATTATATTATATTTCTTATTTCCCTCTTTGACGAAGGAAGATAATTCCTTTTGCAATCGATTGCAAACCAAGGTAAAAAAATATTTAACGGATAATCCTGACGGATTCCCGAACAAACAGCTTCCCTTCCACAACCGTTTCTTTTTCGCACTCTGCCCCGGCGATTCTCTGAAGCAGCTTTCCCGCAGCTTCCCGCCCCATCTCATAGATTGGGAAGGATACGGTAGTAAGCGCCGGCACCATCCATTTACTGAAATCAGCATTATCGATTCCCACAACAGAAATATCCTTGCCCACCTGAAGTCCCTTATCGTTTATTGCGCGGTAAATTCCAATGCACATCTGGTCGTTAAAGGCCAGCAATGCCGTAGGGAGCTTCTTTTGAGCAAGAATCCCTGCCGTTACTTTGTAGCTGGCATCTACCGTCCAGTCGCAGCTGCCCATCCAGCACGGTTTCAACGCATACTGATACTCCTTCATCCTGGCTACAAATGCGTTGTATCTTAATTTTGAATGCATGGAACGATCCGGGCCGTTAATAAAGCCGATTTCCTTATGCCCGGCTTTTCTTAAATACTCCATAGCCTGCCGGATACTGTTCTCATCATCCGGCAAAATGCTATAGCAATCCTTCACAATACGATTCACATAAACGACAGGAACCACATCGTTGGAATATCCCTGCCCCTGTCCCAGTTCGGTAGAAGCAACGATGATGCCGGCGAATCTCATATTCTCACAGATGGTAATAATCTCCCTGTTATCATGAGTTCCATGCAGCACTACCATCTCATATCCGGCTTTATGGATTTCATTTTCTACACCATTTGCCAGCTCGTCCGTAAACCAGGACCAGTTCTCCTGAAGGGAAACAAGGGCGATCATGTTCGAGCTTTGATTACGAAGCTGTCTGGCTACCATATTCACCTGATAGCCCATCTTTTTCGCCTGTTCCTTGACCAGAGTTCTTGTTTTTTCACTGACCAGCGGAGAACCGCTCAGTGCCCTTGAGACTGTACTGGGGCTGATATTCATTTCTTTTGCAATGTCGTAAATAGTGACCATATAATACCGTCCTGCAATCGATTGTATTTATGATAATTATTATAAATCCCCTTTTTTTCTCTGTCAATACTGTTTACTTATATTATTTTGCATAATATTTTAAATCATTTTTTGTCTATTTTTACTTTATGTTTTTTCTTTTGGAGGGCCAAAATTATACATCAAAAAACTGTGAATAATTTTTATTCCGTTCCAGAAGAAGGTGCTCCGCTTTCGGTTCCATGCTCCCGAACCATTCCTGCAGTCTGGTTAAGGCTTCAATCTCCGCAATGGTACACCATGGAAGCCATTTTCCCAAACCATTGTGATACTGCTTTGCCAGTTCTCCGCTTTCCTCCACCAATCCGGGATGGACATGATGATGGGTACGCATACAGTCCGTGGTCTGTTTCGTATTGTAAAGAATCATACAGCCGAAATCATAATAATGAGGATCCCCTGTCAGACGATAGAGCCGGAAATAATCGAAGGGACAATAGCCCATCATAACATCGCAGTGGGAATGGCCCGTGGCAATCAGACTCAGCCCTGTCTGATTTACATGGTCAAACACTGCGTTTCCCTTATAGGGATGGACCGGAAACTGCCAGGAATACGTCCAGGTCTCACAAAAATCGGCTGCACCGGAAGCTGCTTTTACCCATTTATCCTCCTTGGTCAGATCATACAAGGCCAGAAAAGCATACAAAGCCAGCATTCCCGCCTCTTTATCAATGGTATTATCATTATCCGCCGTTCCGCCGATATAGCTCATCTCCTCAAAAACGGCATGATAGCAAAACTCTCCCGCCCTTTTTGCCATTTCTGCATATTTCTCTTCTCCGGTGGCAAAGAAAAGATTGACCAGAAAACGGATTATATTGGAGGTATTATACTTACCGCAATGCACGGCCTCCCCCTTCCTTCCGTACGCCCTGTAAAAGGATCCGTCCTGGTTCTGAAGCTCATGCAGCCGGTCCGCCACATTCAGGCAAAATTCCAGCCACGCCTTATGATCCTCTCCCTGCTTTTTCAGATACAGATAGCAGGTCAGAATTCCCTCCATGCCATCGGCCATGGTCCGGAAATAGGTAGGATAATCCGGCTTAAAGCCTGCCGGAAAAACATCATACCACACCTGCGGGAGATAGCTGTCCCTCATGGACATATTTACCCAGAAATCAACGATTTTCCGGGCCTTCTCCTTCCTATCTGCCTTATTCTGCTCCACTCCATACTTCAAAAGCTGATATGCGCATTGCAGCTGCTGTCCCACAAATCCCATTTGAAAGCTAATATCGCACACGGTTCCTTCCGGAACCGTCGCCCAAAAGGGAATGCCCATCACTCCATTGTACTCCTGACAATAGGTATCCAGCACAGAAACACCGTCCTCATATGCCTGCTTCAGATCACAGGTATACAATTCCGGCTGATACATCTCGTAATTCCGTCTCCATTCCGTCCGCATCCTGTCATAGCTGTCCCTGCCGCTTCCAAAATGAATCCGAAGCCGGTATGCATGTTTTACCCCCGTTCTCACGGGATGATGCCGATAAGCCCAGGATACCGACTTATCCAGATAGTTCACATCGCCTTCCGAGCCGGGATAAATGTATTTCAGCATAGGCTCCTCGTCTACCGTGATCCCCAGGGAACCATATTGCAGGGTCTCATCAATTATGCAGGCCGCATCGCTTTCCACGATTCCCACATCCGGCTCCGCCCCGGCATGAACAAAGGAAAAGTAACTGCCTGTCCGCATTTCCCCAAGCTGGATATAGGGCAATGCCATCCGGGTAATCCGAAAATAATAATTCTTATGATACATATCCGGTGCAAAGGCATCCTTCACCACTCCCCGGTTCTGCTTATACCAAATTCCAGGCACAAACACCTCCGCATCCCTTCCAAACGAATAGCCGGCCGTATCCTCTCTTTTACATAATCCGAATTCTGTAGAAAACCCAAAATCATGGGAATCTGCATTCAAAACCTCCACACTTCGGTCCACCAAAATCTCCGGCTTATTGCAATCGATTGCAACTTTGTCAATAAAAAGAAACCTGCTTTTATTTCTCGTTTCCACCAAGGCTTTACACAGGAACGTCCCTTCCTCCATTCTTTCCACTTGGGTATAGGGGCGGTCATATTCCTCCGCGCAGCCTGCTGCATTTCGGATTCGAAGCATTGCCGGACACAGGTTCTGATACGTTCCCGTATTCTGATATACAATGCAGATGCCTCCCAGGGGCTGAATATCCAGTGTAATGTCATTTCCCGATACTTTCATTTGCTCTCCCTTCTCCTTTCTGTAAGCTTGTAGCATCTTTACTGTAACATATCTTATTCCCGCAGGCAACCAGCTTCTATAAAATCCTTCCGTTTTCATTCCCCTCCCGCGTTCCAATATTTCGGCAGCACAGCTTTTGTTCCGCGCGCGTAGCTGTGCATCGTTTGCCCGTAGGGCTTTTATCTCATAGGAAAGCCGCATACTTTCGCATTTTAAAGCCGCAAGCTCTTTCCTATGAGATAACAAAAGTGTGCTTCGCACACCCCCTCGCTCCAAGATTTCGACAGCACAGCTTTTGTTCCGCGCGCATAGCTGCGCATCGTTTGCCCGTAGGGCTTTTATCTCATAGGAAAGCCGCATACTTTCGCACTTTAAAGCAGCAAGCTCTTTCCTATGAGATAAAAATGCCTTCGTCATCTCAGCTCCCCTGCCCCTCATTCTTGAGAGGAGAAGGCATTTTTTGCGCCGGATTTTTCATTATCTTTCTCCGGTACCGTTGCAATAAGTACAGATACCGGTGCCATCGCAGCGTGTACATTCCAGAAAGCCGGTACCGCCGCACCGCTCATGAAAGCCGGTGCCGCCGCAGGTTCTGCAGTCGCGGAATTCCAGGCCGTCCGATGTATATACCATCTTGTGTCCTATTCCGGAACAGGTAGGACAGCTTCCTCCCAGGCATGAGCAAAGATCCTCGCCCGTTCCGACGCAGTTTGAGCAGATACCGGTACCGTCACAACGAGTACAGGCATTGGAATCAGCCGCAACTGTATTTCCTCCGCTTGTTCCGTCTCCAGAACCGATCTTTGCCCCATCATTCCTGTCAGACACAGCGCCGCCTCCGTTTCCATAATTGGGACTGGTGCTATTGGCAACTATATCAAATTCCGCATCTGTAATTTCCACCTGGGCGGTGCCCTTCCACAGTACCGCTGTTCCCTCAAACGTTCCATGATAACGGCCGCTAAGACTGTCTGACTCTGTAATAGTCAGCTCATAGGAGCTGTTCCTTATATACTCCGTCTCATAATTTGACAGACAATATGCACTGTCAACTCCTGAAGCGGGATCTGTAATGAGCGAGAAAAGAAAGCGGGGGTCGCTTCCTGTGCCGCTTGTCTTTTTGTAGAAACCTTCCGGGATCCCTGCTTTCACCACAATTCTCAGCTTGTACCGTTCCGTACCGTTTTCATCAAATAAGACATAGTCGGCATACATCTCCCCATCTTCCATTTTCGTACCCTCCTGCCAGAATGTCAGCTCTGTGTCGTCTACAGTAGCCGTCACTCCCATCTGCAGCTCTTCCTCCTGCGCACAAACCGGCATATGGCAATTGATTTGATGGACCAATTGTAACAGATGCGAATTTCTTCTTTTGCAGCTTTTTTCCGAACCAGGCCAAATGTGCTCCGGCCTTATTGATGAACAGGCAGCGTGTCTGACCCTTTTTTCTGCTTTGCTTCCAAAGGAACGGCATCTTTCCCCCGCCTGCATACAGGAACTTGCCCGGAAATAAATTTCATCTGCTGCTTTGTTCCCAGCTTTAAATAATACTGCAAATACTTTTTCTTCTCAGGATCCCTTATTTTCATATAATCCCTGGCAATCTGACGATAGGATTCATCGTCTATCACCTTCTTTCCTCTGTTGAAATGGTGATTCAACAGATAAAAGGCCCTTACATCCCCCTTACCGGCAGCAGCCTTCAGACATAAATATGCCAGTTTCCGATTTACGCTTCTTTTTCTCTTTTGCACAATTGTCCTTCCGCCTGATCTTCGCAGATAATAAATACCAAGCTTTCGGTATGCCTCTGTCTTTCCCTGCAGGGCCTCTGCCCATTTTTCCTCTGCCCACACGTTCATGGTTCTCTGTTCTCTCCTTTTTCGGAATACACCTTTTCGTTTATTAAGAATCATAACACCCCTTTTTTCATTTTTTGAAAAGTCTTTCCGAAAAAAACAGGGGCTGCCGCAAAATCGAAAAGCAAAAGGATCTGTATCCAGGGTGTTTGTATCACTGAGACAAACACCGGATACAGAGCTTTGCAAATGAGATTTTGCGACAGCCCCTGAATCATGATTCCATAAAAATTACTTATGCTTTCTGGCATACGCCTGGATCACATCCAGCGTATTTTCCAGATCTGCCTTTGTGTGAGCGGCAGATAAGAACATGGCTTCGAACTGGGCCGGAGCCAGATAAATGCCGTGATTTAGCATATATTTGAAATATTCCCGATATCTTCCCACATCGGCGGTCTTGGCGCTGGCATAATTGACCACCGGCTCCTGGGTAAAGAACACACAGCCCAGAGAACCGATATGATTTACCCTGCAGCCTGCGCCTGCTTCTTCCAGGATTTTCTCAATCTCTGAATAAAACCAGTCTCCGATCTCATTCAGCTTCTGATAAAGCTCCGGGCTCTCCTTCAAAATAGTAAGCTGCGTGATGCCCGCCGCCATCGCCACCGGGTTGCCGCTTAAGGTGCCCGCCTGATATACCGGTCCTGCCGGAGCTACCATAGACATGATTTCTCTGCGGCCGCCGTAAGCGCCCACCGGCATTCCTCCTCCGATGATCTTGCCGAAGGTGGTCAGATCCGGACGGATGCCAAAGTATCCCTGCGCCCCGTCCAGTGCCAGCCGGAACCCTGTAATCACCTCATCAAAGATCAGCAGAGCGCCGTACTCGGTACAGAGACTGCGCAGGCCCTCCAAAAATCCCTTTTTAGGCGGAACCACTCCCATATTGGCTCCCACCGGCTCCACGATCACCGCTGCAATTTCATCCGGATGCGCCCGAAACAGCGCTTCCACACTTTCCAGATCATTATAAACGGCAGAAAGGGTATCCTCCGTACAGCCTGACGGTACACCGGCGCTGTCCGGAATCCCCTGCGCCATTACTCCGGATCCAGCCTTTACCAGCATGGCATCCGAATGCCCATGGTAGCAGCCCATGAATTTCACGATCTTATTCCGTCCGGTATAACCTCTTGCGGTGCGGACGGCGCTCATAACAGCCTCCGTTCCGGAATTTACCATCCGGACCATCTCGATGGAGGGTACGATCTGGCAGATCAGTTCCGCCATGATTACCTCCCGCTCCGTGGCTGCGCCGAAGCTTAATCCGCTCTTTGCCGCTTCCAGCACGCTTTCCAATACCTTGGGATGATTGTGTCCCAGAATCATCGGCCCCCAGGAACCGATAAAATCAATGTAGGCATTGCCGTCCGCATCATAAATATAGGCTCCGTCTGCCTTTTCAATAAAACGCGGCGGTTCTCCGATAGCCCCAAAGGCCCGCACCGGGCTGTTTACTCCGCCGGGAATGCATTCTACGGCTCTTGTAAAAAGTGCTTCTGACCTGGTCATTATCCGATTCTCCCTTCCTGCATAAAGCGCGCCAGCTCCTTTGCATAGTAAGTAATATAGATATCTGCTCCGGCCCGGTATGCCGCCGTCGCCATCTCGCAGACGATTTTTTCCTCATCAATCCATCCCATTTTCGCAGCAGCCTTTACCATAGCATACTCCCCGCTGACACTGTAGGCCGCCACCGGAAGATTCACCCTGTCTGCCACCTCCCGCACAATATCCAGATAAGACATGGCAGGCTTTACCATAATAATGTCGGCTCCCTCTTCCACATCCAGAAGCGCTTCCTTCAGGCCCTCCTTCCGGTTATGGAAATCCATCTGATAGCTCTTACGGTCGCCGAACGCAGGCGCACTGTCCGCAGCGTCCCGGAAAGGACCGTAAAAAGAAGAAGCGTATTTTACCGCATAAGACATAATAGGAGCTGCCACAAATCCATTTTCATCCAGCTTCCTGCGGATAGCGGCAATTCTTCCGTCCATCATATCGGAGGGCGCCACCATATCCGCCCCGGCCTGTACATGAGACAGCGCCGTTTTTGCCAGCAGCTCCAGCGTTTTATCGTTATCCACATAGTCACCGCAGAGCACGCCGCAATGGCCGTGGGAGGTATATTCGCACATACATACATCCGTGATCAGATACATTTCCGGGAATTTCTTCCGTGCCTCCCGCAAGGCGCGCTGCACAATGCCGTTTTCATCATAAGCGCCGCTGCCCACTTCATCCTTTTCTGCCGGGATACCGAACAGCATTACCTTATCCACGCCCGCATCCAGCAAACGTTCCAGCTCAAAATCCATTTTATCAATGCTGTACCGGTACTGTCCCACCATGGAGGGAATTTCTTCCCGTATCCCGTTTCCTTCTGTTACAAACATGGGATAGATCAGGGAGGATTTATCCATCCTGGTTTCCCGTACCATTCTGCGCAGCGATTCCTTGCCGCGGATTCGTCTTGGTCTCTTTGTGAATTCCATTTTCCTTCCTCCTGCCTCCCCGGCAAAACAGCCGGCGGCTAATATACTCTTATCATCCTGTCTGGCGCCCTCACAGCGGCCCCTTACTCATTTAAAACCAGCTCCGTCAGCCGCTCAACCACAGCTTCCATCGTAGCTTTTTTCGCCACCCAGGTCTGCATTCCCAGCGCTGCGGCCGCCGCCTGGGTCTGCTTTCCGATGCAGACAGCCCGCACGCAGGAAAAGTCCAGCCCGACAACTGCCTGAGCAAATCCTTTTACGGTAGAAGCGCTGGTAAATACCGCATAATCAATCTGTCCGGTTTCAAATTCTGCTTTTTCGTCAATCCATGGAGATGTCTCATATATTGTATCATATGTTGGGATATCGTCAATGCAGATTCCCGGCACCTTCTCCAGTTCCTCTGTCAGCTCCCGGGTGCCGATGGCCGCCCTGGGAATCAAAAGCCTGGTTCCGGGAGTGCATACCTTGGCCAGCTCCCGCCCCAGAGCCCGGCCCTCATACGTTTCCGGCATAAGATCCGGACGGATTCCCCGCTCCAGAAGCGCCTTTTTCGTTCCGCTGCCAATGACGGCAAAACGCGCCCCTGCGATTTTGCGGATATCGCAGCTCTCCTTCAGCCTGTCAAAAAATATCCGGACCCCGGTAGGACTGGTAAATACGATCCAGTCATACTTTTCCGCCTGCTTCAGACATTGCTCCAGCGGAAGATTTGGATGAATGGGAACCGTACGGATCGCAGGCAGCTCCAGCACCTCCGCCCCCTGCGCTCTCAGCAGACGGGACATTTCCGATACCAGCTCCTTGGGCCTGGTCACAAGAATTTTCCTGCCGGCCAAAGGCTTTTTCTCATACCAGAAAAAGTTCTCTGCCAGGCGGCACACCCTTCCCACCACAATGATGGCCGGCGTCTCCACGCCCCGGCGCTGCACCTCTGCTTCCAAAGTGCCTACGGAAGCCACAATACGTTTCTGTCCGGCAGTCGTTCCCTTCTGCAATACAGCCGCCGGAACCGCCGGATCCATCCCGGCCTCCAGCAGTCCCCGGCAGATATCTCCCAGGGCCGCTATTCCCATCAGAAATACCAGAGTCCCTCCGGTGCGCACCAGCGCCTGGAAATCAATATCGTACTGCTCTCCTTTCCGTTTATGCCCCGTCACAATATGCAAAGAGGAGCAATAATCCCGATGCGTCACCGGAATCCCGTTATAAGCCGGAACGGACAGGGCGCTGGTCACGCCGGGCACGATCTCAAAGGGAATCCCATTGTCCGCCAGCAGCTCCAGCTCTTCCCCGCCCCGGCCGAAAAGGAAGGGATCTCCGCCCTTAAGCCGCACGACCTGTTTTCCTTCCAATGCCTTCCGCAGCAATACCCGATTGATCTCTTCCTGGGCCATCAGATGATTGCTGGCCCGCTTTCCTACATTAATCAGTTCCGCCCCTTCCGGCATCATGGCCAAAACCCCCTGCCCCACCAGGGCATCGTATACCACCACATCTGCCTGCGCAAGCACTTCTCTTCCTTTCAGTGTAAACAGACCCGGATCTCCCGGCCCTGCCCCCACCAGCCATACCTTGCCTTTTGCGCCGTTGTCTCTCTGCTGCGCCTTTTCCAAAATGCCGGCCTGGTTCTTTGCCTGCTCCCGCAGGCTTTGGGCCAGACAAATTCCCAACGCTTCCGCCTCCTCTGCCGGGCCCTTCCTACTTCCCTTCCGGTACTGCCCGGTTTCTTCATCATAATAAAGACCCGTCAATTCCAACTGCTCTCCGTCCAAAACAGCATGCGCTGCCACGGGAGAGCTGCAGCCCCCGTTCAGTTCCCGGACAAAAGCCCGCTCTGCCAGGGCTTCCCTACGGGCGTCCTTATCCTCACAGCACTTCAAAAAGCTGTAATCCTCTCCGGCTCTTCCCTGCACTGCCAGGATCCCCTGACCGGCGGCAGGAATGACCTCCTGTACTGTAAAATACCGGCTGATCCGCCCCTCAAGTCCCAGCCGCTTTAATCCCGCTGCCGCCAGCACCAGCGCACCGTATCTGCCTTCCTCCAGCTTTTTCAATCTGGTCTGCAGATTTCCGCGCACCGGAGCAAAGGAAGCCTCCGGAAAAAGCGCCTGAAGCTGCAGCACCCGGCGGCGGCTGGAGCAGCCGATGGGAAGGCTGTTGTCCCGTTCCTTTACGCCTTCCGGCAAAATCAGTACATCTCTTGGATCCTCCCGTCTGGAAAAGGCCAGCAGCGGCAGCTCCTCCGGCACCTCCATGGGTACGTCCTTCAGGCTGTGGACCGACAGGTCACTGCGGTGCTCCAGCAGGGCCCGGTCCAGCTCCTTTACAAAAAGCCCCTTTCCTCCCACCTGATCCAGCGTCCGGTCCAGAATCCGATCCCCGGTGGTTTTCATGGTCAGCAGCTCCACCTCCAGCTCCGGGTGGTTTTCCTCTATCGCAGTCTGAATCATCCGGCTTTGTATCACAGCCAGCCTGCTCTCACGGCTTCCAATACAGATTTTTCGCTTCATTCCTTTGCTTCCCTTTCTTCCAGATTTTCTGCGGCATCATACAGTTTTTCCAATGCTTCCATACATTCCCGGAAAGCATTCTCCGAGACTCCCTCCTTCAGGCCAAAAAGCAGCTTATTCATCATCCGGGCGGCAGCTCCGTCTATCTGACGGCCCAGAAGTTCCTCCTGCTCCCTATCCAGAGGAAGTCCCTTCAGCACTCTGGTCAGTCTGGCATCCACATCCTTCGCTGCCAGCTCCTTGATCCGCTGAATCCGCGGGATCAGATCCCGTCCCTCATACCAGTCAAAAAATTCCTGCTGCTGTTCCAGTAAAATGTGCTCCGCCCGGGCAATATTGGCCTTTACCTGCTCATTCTGCACATCCACATGAAAATAATCGATATCATAAACCGTCATATTGGGAATCTGCGCCACCGCCGGTTCAATATCCCTGGGCACCGCCAGATCGATCAGCAAAACCGGATGCCCGGCAGCCGCCTCTCTTACCTCCTGTGCCCGGATGGTAAAGTTGGGGCTGGAGGTAGCGCTGACCACCAGATCACACTGTCCAAACAGCTCCATCCGGTCCCCATAATTAATTCTCTTACAATTCTCCGGAATATCTACAATCCCGCTCCGGTACTGGCGCACCGTCACCGTCACATCCGCTCCCTGCTGCTGCAAAGTGGAGGCTGCCAGTTTTCCCATGGCGCCGTTTCCAATTACCATGCACTTTTTCCCCCGGATCTCATAGCCCTGTCTGGAAAGTACGTCAACTGCCTGGTGAATCACAGACTGGCTGGCCGTGGACAGCACCACCTCTGTTTTTACCTTTTTTCCGGCAGTGACTGCCAGTCGGAACAGCACCTCCAGCACATGATCCGTACTATAATGCTCCCTGGCAAAGCTGAGAGCCTCCTTCACCTGGGTGATGATCTGATCCTCTCCCAGAATCCTGGATTCCAGGCCGCAGGAAAGACGGAACAAATGATTCACCGCCTCCCTGCCTTCCCTCTGAATAAAATACGCCCGGTACCTTTCCGGCTCCGCCTTCTTTAACGCACAAAGCAGCTCTACCAGCGGAATGCTGCCCTCCTCTTTCGTACTGACCCACAGCTCCATCCGGTTGCAGGTGGAGATGATCACGCAGCCTTCCAATGCCGCTTCTTTTTTCAGGTACTCAAATGCCGCTTCCATTCCCTTCTTCGTAAAAGAAAAGATGCTCCTTACATCGATGCCCGCCCTGCTGTGGTCAATGCCAACCATCTGTATTCCCATATCCGTTTCCTATCTCTTCCAGTTTTCCAAGCGCCTTTGCCTCCCGCACCAGATCCTTCATCCGCTCATTGGTCTCACCGATCGTAAGCCCTGCCAGAATGACCCGCCTGCAGCCTCTTAGGAGTGCCAACGCCTCTTCATATGCTTTGTCGCTGATTCTGCAGAAAGGATTTTCCGAAATCACCTGTTCTGCCAGAATCCTTGCGAGCTGATAATCAATCTCATTTGTATATAGAATGCCCGCTGCAAAGGGCACATTTTCCTTCTGAAGCCTGCGGTATACCGGAATTCCGGCCCCGCAGTTTGCTATTACAAACACCTCCGGCTCTCCTTTCGGCCTGGGAAGCTCAATGCTTCCAAATACCGGATCAAAGCTGCCGTTATCGATGCTGTAAAGCTCCCGTATCGTATCCTCCCGGAAAATTTCCTCGGGCGCACCGAAATGGGCGATCGTCTCGCCCTTTACACAAAGAATCTTATCTGAAATTTTCTCAGCCAGATCAATCTCGTGAAGAGACATAATCACTGTGATTCCCTTTTGCTTCGCCATATTCCTGAGAATGGACAAAAGCTCCAGCTTATGGCGGATATCCAGAAAAGAAGTGGGCTCATCCAGAATCAGGATATCCGGCTCCTGGCAAATTGCCCGGGCCAGCAGGACCCGCTGCCGCTGTCCGTCACTGATGGCATGAAAATCCCGGCTGCCCAGCTCCTCGGCATGAACGGCCTTCATGGCTTCATCCACCTTATCCTCATCCTCCCGGCTCAGAATGCCAAGCCGCCCGGTATAGGGATAACGCCCGGTGGCCACAATGTCATGACAGGTCATCAATTCCGGATCCATCCGTTCCGTCAGCACCACCGCCATCTGCTTTGAAAGCTCCCGGTAGGAAAGCTCCTTCAGATCCTTGCGATCCAGGTATACCTTTCCGCCCATAAGCTGAAGCTGCCTTGTAATACTTTTTAATATCGTGGATTTTCCGGAGCCATTGGGCCCAATCAGCGTAATGATCTCCCCTCTGCGGATTCCCACGCAGATATCATGGATCAGCGGCTTTTTCCCATAGCCCACGGACAGATTTTCTGTGTGAAAATAGTATTCCGCCATACTCATCTTCCTTTCTGCTTCTTCATCAGCATGAAAATCACCACCGGAGCTCCGAAAACAGAAGTAACTGTGCTGATATTCAATTCCATAGGTGCAAATGCCATCCGGGCAATCAGGTCACAGCCCATGCAGAACACCGCTCCTCCCAGGAATACCCCCGGAATCACGATGAGGGGCTTCGCAGTTTTCAGGCTGGATTTCACCAGCCGGGGCACCGCAATTCCCACAAAGGAGATGGGGCCTGCAAATGCGGTGACGCATCCCGAAAGGATGCTGGAAAGCAGGATCAGCGCAATTCTGAACACCTTAATATTCACTCCCATACTCTGGGCATAAGCCTCCCCAAGCTGATAGGCTCCGATGGGCTTTGACATCAAAAAGGTAATGAGAAAGGTGATCCCTACCACCACCAACGCCACTGTCACATTGCTCCAGCTCATACCGGAAAAGCTGCCCTGGGACCAGCCATGGAGATTCACAATATCCGAATCCTCCGCAAAGGTCACAATGAAATCCGTGATAGCCGTACAGATATATCCGATCATAATTCCCGCAACCAAAAGCGCTGCCATATGCTTCACTCTTCTGGAAACCAGCAGGATAAAGCCCACCGACATCAGGGAACCGATGAAGGCGGCTATGATCAATGTATACGAAGAAACAATCTGAAACTTTCCAATAAAATAAATCATAGCCAGAGCTACTACCATCTTCGCTCCGGAAGAGATCCCCAGCACAAACGGACCTGCAATGGGATTCTCAAAAAAAGTCTGCAGCAAAAAGCCGGACAGAGAAAGGGCTCCTCCCAGGATCGCTGCCATAATAACACGGGGCAGACGGATTTTCCAGATAATGCTGTACTGGGTTCCCTCCTCTGCCTGTCCCGTCAAAATTTTAAAAATATCCGAAACAGAAATGTGTACACTTCCAGTATTAATATTTAATACGACAATCGCAAAAAAAGCAACGATCAGCAGGACAAAAACCAGAATATACCGGAAACGCCTCCTGAAATTTTCCCTGTGAAAGCCGGAAACCTCCACCCCTGACTCTTTCTTATCCATATGCTCCTCTTTCTCTTTTTCCGATGCCTGCTGACAGATTAACGCATCATGATAGTCCGCTTACCTTCGTAAAAAAGGTCATCTGGCTTTCCTCTCCGCCTGTCAGCATATTATGGAAATCCAGAATCGCATTGCCCAGCCGGTCCGTAGACTGATACAAGGCTTTCCCGGAGCACCAGACATTTCCTTCCTTTACCGCCTTAAAATCGGCGAACAATTCGCTTTTCGCCAGCAGCTCATCTATGCTCTCCAGCGTCCGGTCAATTGCGGCATTGTAGACCAGGTAATCCGCTTCCACCGCCGTCTGATAGAAATCCTCCATGGTCATATTAACAGAGCTCGTTTTGCCCTCACTGTTCACCAGGTCAGAAAAAGCGTACCGTCCTCCGGCCAGCTCGATCATCCGGGCTATGTAATCGGAAGAATCCTTTACTACCACCCGTCCGTCCTGACTCACATAAAAATACACCACCGTCTGCTCGGTATTGGTAAAATCATCCAGAGCGCTGACCATTTCCTTCTGGCTGTCAAAATAAGCCTTTGCCTCGCTTTCTTTATCCGTCAGCAGACCGTAAAGCTTGATCCATTCCGTCCTGCCCAGAGGATGAGATTCATAACTGGAGCGCTCCACCAGCACCGGAATCCCCAGATCCTCGATCATCTCCTTTACCTTCGGCACATGATAGATCATGGTCGATTCCAAAGCCAGGCTGCACTCCTCCTCCAGCAGAAGCTCATAATCCGGCTCACTGTACTTTCCGGCAAACAGGATATCCCCTTCTTCCAGCGCCCGGGCCGCATTCTCCACATACCAGCCGGAAGCATCCGTGCCGGACATATCGATGTAATCCAGTGCATCCAGCGCATCATACAAAGACATGGCAGAGGTAGCCGCCAGGTAGACCCGGTTCAAGGGCCTTTGCAGCACCGTGATGGTCTCGTCCAGCCCCTCCGGCACCGGCATGTCCTCCGGCACCACCAAAAACCGGTCTCCGCCGTAAATGTCCGCCACCGCATACCCATCCTTATAGTAATATACACGGAAGCACTGTGCAAAATCAAGCTCCATTGCAGACTGATACTCCAGTCCTTCGATCTGCGGCGGCTGCGTATTCTGCAGCCACGCATCCGTTTCCCCTTCCGCCGCTGATATCGGCTCCTCTTCCGCCGTCAATGCTTCATCCTGTACTTCACCGGCCCAGACGGGAATCGGAGCTGCGATTCCTGCCGCAGCCCAGACGCTCAACCCTAAAGCCGCCCCGCAGATCCGTTTTTTTAAAATTTTTACATTCATTTTTCTTCCCATCCCACTATTCCATATCTTCACAATTCAGATACAAAATTCATTCCGTTTCTATATTTCCGGCTCTTTTATTCTGCGGCAGCTACACTGGCCGAGTCCACACGAATCGTATAATCGATCTCATGGGGTGTCCCCATAGCCACCGTATCAGCCGTCACCGGCATATTATAATCAAATCCGGCCAGCGGAATGAGAAATGTGGAATTTCCCTCCGTATTCACCGGCTCATATTTTTCTCCGTTCACCAGCATGTAATCATAGTTCGGGCTGCTGAACACCACCTTCAGCACCGCAGCTCCATTTTCCACCGTTAGTTCCGCAGGTGAATCGATGCCTGCCCGCCCGGAACCGCCGGCCAGCGCCGCATCTGCCAGATAAGTGCCGTCCTCCAGGCCAAGATCCTCCGCAGTGGTCAGCTTCCGTTCTTTGAACGCCTCCATGGGAAGGGAGGTGGACTGGAACAAAATCTTACGGCCGTACCATTTTTCCTTTTTCTTGCTGAAAGCGGCACAATCAATGCCCTCATCCAGCGCTTCCACCGGAACCTGGAAGGTATGCCTTCCCTCCTCGTTTTCCACAAAAGGAATCATATCCTCCTCCGCCCCTTCTGCTGCCTCCTGGGCCGTTCCCATGTACAGCTTCAGATAGCCCTTTCCGCCCATGGTCAGCACCGCAGTCATTTTACCGTCCGCCACAGTCAAAGCCGCATTTTCAATCTGAAACATGGCAGAGCTGGAAGCCACCTTCACCTCATACGTACCGTCCTGCAGCTCCTCTCCATAGATAGGAACCATCCAGTCCTCTTCCACCTCATCCACCGCAATCATTTCCTCCGCAGAGGCCACCTGGCCTTGCTTCTCAGCCTCAGACGCCGCTTCCGTTGCCGCTTCTTCCACAGCCTCTGTCCCGGATTCCTGAGCCCACGTACCTGCCGGAAGCGCACCCGCCGCCATCAGCAGCATGGCCGCTGCCGCCATTTTCTGCAACCTTTTCATATCCTTCCCTGTCCTTTCTCCTACGGGAATTTTCCCTTTTACTTTCCGTCTCTGCACGGAAAGGCTGCGGTAAAATACGGATTTACCACAGCCTCTCTCTTCACTAAAATCAGACTCTATTCTTTCTCTTTACTCTGCCAGAGAATCAATGGCTGCCTGCGCATGGGCAACATATACCTGCTGAACAGCTTCCAACTGTCCCAGTCCTTCCAGTACCGGAACTACTTCATAGCCTGCTTCTTCAAAGGCAGTTTTCCAGGTACCTTCTTCATCACCGGCCATATCATTGTTTGCATGATCACCGGCTACTACCATCAGCGGACGAAGTACAACTCTCTTATACTCCTTTTCGCCTACTGCTGCCAGCACATCATCCAGAGACGGAGCTGCCTCTACCGTACCTACATAGTAGTTCTCCATTCCCTTATCCGTCAGAACCTGCTGCATCTTTGCATAAACTGCATTGGATTCTGCTTCTGTACCATGACCCATGAAGCAGATGGCAGTTTCTCCGTCGTCATATTCTGCAGTCGCTTCGATAATCGCATCTGCAACCGTATCGAAATCCTCATCGGAGGTCAGCAGCGGCTCGCCTACTACTACCTTCTCAAAGCTGTCAGAATACTCGGCCAGCTTGCCGACGATCTCATCATACTCCAGGCCGTTCATCAGATGGGTCGGCTGAACTACCAGGTTCTTTACACCGTTATCCACTGCACGATCCAAAGCTTCGTTGATATCATCGATATGGATGCCGTCACGGCGCTCCACATGGTCAATTACGATATTTGCAGTAAAGCCGCGGCGTACGGAATAATCCGGGAACGCATCCTCCAGCGCCTGCTCGATTGCGCCGATGGTCAGGCGTCTGCTGTCATTAAAGCTGGTACCGAAGCTCAGTACAAGCAGTTCATTTTCTCCAATTTCATCCTCATTTCTTACCTTATCCAGGGAAGCATCACCAGTGGTATAATCTTCCTCTTCATCCGCCTCTTCCTCTGCGGCAGCCTCTGTAACGGCTTCTGTAGCAGCCTCATCCGCAAAAGCAGACACACAGCCTGCAGCCATCATGGCAGATGCCACAACACCGGCAATCAGAGCATTCACAAATCTTTTTTTCATTTTCTTTTCCTCCTATATTTCGGGCATCTCTGCGCCCTTATTGTTCTGATCAAAAATAAAACAGAAAAAACGGAGGATTGTAATGTATTCTATGTATTTTTCAGAGAACTCATTCGAGGCATTTTTTGCGCCGGATACAGATTGCGCAGCAATCAATTTCCTTATGCATCCGTGCGCATCTCTGCACGAAGTGCTTTTCATGATATAGGAAAGTGCGAATTTTTCTATATCATAAAAAAATGCCTTCGACATCTCACCTCTCCTGCCCCTCAATCCTGAGGGGGAGAAGGCATTTTTTACGCCGGATGCAGATTGCGCAGCAATCAATTTCCTTATGCATCCGTGCGCATCTCTGCACGAAGTGCTTTTCATGATATAGGAAAGTGCAAACTTTCCTATATCATGAAAAATAACCTTCTACCTGGCGGCAAAAGGTTATTCCTGAATTCGACTGAAAAAAATTCATATCGCAAGTACAACCAATTACTCGTGGCCCGGGGATCTCCCCTGTACCAGCAATAGGCAGGTTTCCTGACTCATGGGCTCCTAAGCTCAGCCGCCTTCCCGGTTTCCCAGTGACATCTATGGCCAAGCGCTCCCAAAATACAGTGACGAGTTCGTACAGGATTCACACCTGTTTCCCTTTTCACCGGATTCTATCCGGCACCTACTGCTTTCTGTTTCATTTTTAATCTTTACTAACCATATCACATTTCCCCTGAAAATACAATACAAAAGACCTATTTTATGCAACGGCCGGTTTTACCACCAAAGCAGATAGAAGATCGTCAGGCAGAAGCCGATGCAGAACAGCAGCAAGGCAAAGGAAAGGCTCCGTCCGATGACCATATTGTTTTTTCGGATCTCTTCTCTTTTTACAGCCAGCAGGTGCACATAATCTGTCCGAATAGGCCTTTTGCGCCGCAGAGTTCCGTTTAGCAGATTGCGCCCCAAATTCAGAAGCTGTCCTGCACAAAGCGTAAACAGATTTCCCTCCGGCAGTTCGTGGGGCAGCGGGCTGTCCCTGTAAATCGTTTTCCTCAGCACCACCACAGTCAGATCCACAAAGCTGTCCAACACTCTGCAGGCCACCTGGGAAACAAACGGAAGGAACTGCAGCAGCAGCGGCCGGTAGATCAGGTTTTCCATATCCAGCCATGCCGGCCAGCAGTCCACATACCGCAGCGTTCCATGCTCGTCCCTCCGCATCAGGAATTTACGGATGAACAGGAAATATACCACTGCACCGATCCCCAGGGAAATCACCGCACCGGACAGATTTTTCCAGCTAAAATACGCCACAATTTCTCCGGCCTCCTTAAGCCCCATCAGGCCCTGCGCCAGACGGGCGCCCCGGTCCATAAGGGTATGAGGAAACAGTCCCCAGATCAGCAGCACCGCAGCGCTGCCCCCAAGAGCAAAGCAGCTTTTCCGGTTCATGCAGCGGGCTTCCTTATCGTATCGCTTCTGTACCCGCTTATCCTCATTTTCTTCCACAAAAACCGCCACAAAAAGCTTTGTCATGTAAGCCGCAGTCAGGCCGCCGGAAAACAGGAACAGGTATTCCACCGCCCGGATCGCCGGACCACTTCCGTATTCCAGGATGCTCTCATGCAGCAGCGTCTTGCTGACGTATCCGCCGAACAGCGGCACGCCTGCGATCGCAAGAGCTCCGATCAGAAAAGCTGCCTTCAGCAAAGGCTTCTTTCGGCCGTATCCCCGGATCACATTCAGATTCAGCGCATGTACATTCATAAAAATCACGCCGGCTGCCAAAAACAGCACCAGCTTAATCAGAGAATGGTTCACCATGTGCAGGAAGGTACCGTGTACGGCCAGGGCATTTTCTTCCCCCAGCAGCCCCTGCATCCCGATGCCAACCAGGATAAATCCGATCTGGGACATGGAGGAGCAGGCCAGCGTCCGTTTCAGATCCACGGAGAACACAGCCAGCAGTGCACCGCCCAGCATCGTAAGCACACCAAGAGCCAGGATCAGGCTTCCCCATTTCTTGTCAGAAAGAAAAACCTGGCTGCTGATGATTAAAATTCCAAAAATACCGGTTTTTGTCAGAATACCGGACAGCAGCGCCGAAGCCGGCGCCGGCGCCACCGGATGCGCCTTTGGCAGCCAGATATGCAGAGGAAACGCACCGGCCTTGGCTCCAAAGCCCACCAGCACACAGATGCCCGCCCCATAAAGCACGCCCTTGTTTGCACAGGCCGCAGACGCTTCCGACAATTTTGCCATTTCCAGAGTACCCAGCTCATGGTACAGCAAAAACAGCCCCATCAGCAGAACCAGTCCGCCGATAACCGCCACTCCCAGATACGTCTCCGCTGCCCGCAAAGCAGGAGTATCCTCCTCCTGAGCCACCCAGACATAAGAGGTAAAAGACATAATCTCAAAGAAAATAAAGGTGGTATACAGATCGGCTGACAAAAATACGCCCATCGTTGCTCCCAGCGTCAGAAGCAAAAACAGGTAGTACCGGTTCTTATTTTCATGGCGGGCCATATACTCTCCGGAAAATACCACAGCCATCATCCACATCAAGCAGGCGATGGCTCCATAGATCAGCCGGAAGCCGTCCAGGGTAAAGCTAAGGCCAAAGCCGCAGATTTCCGGTACATGGCAGACAGCCAAAGTCCCTGTTCCCTTCCCTGCATACGCAAACAGCAGAATCAGCGCAGCGGCAAATTCACTGATGCTTACGAAATCAGCACCGTAATCCCGCAGCTTCTCATTTTTTCTTCCCAGAAGCCACACCAGCAATCCTCCCGCAAAGGGATAAAACACCAGCAGCGCCAGAACAATATTCTCACTCATCTTCGGTTTCCTCCCTTCCTAATGCAGCTCGGCCGCAATGGCACGCAGCACCTGCAGCACCGGTTCCGGATGCAGGCCGAACAAAACGATGGCAATGACAAACAGCGCCAGGGGAAGTAGCATCTGCCAGTTTGGATCGCTGATCCCCTCCAAGGTTCCATAGTCAAACTCTCTGCCCGGGAAAAAGGCCCGCACCACGATCGTCAGCATATAGATAGCTGTCAGCAGGGCGGAGATCATCAGCGCTGCCAGTCCTGCATAGGCCAGTCCATTCTGACTGTTCACAGCCGCTTTCGCCAGATTCCACTTGCTGACAAAGCCGCATAGTCCCGGCACCCCCATCAGCGCAAGAGCAGACACGGTAAATGCCGTAAACACCCGGGGCATTTTCCGGCCCATTCCGTCCATTTGATGTACGTATTCCCTGCCGGACCGATAAATAATGGCTCCGGCACAGAAAAAGGTACAGATCTTCATCACGGCATGGAAGATCATGTGGGCCAGCGCACCGATCAGCCCCAGCGGCGACATCATAGTTACTCCAAATAGAATATAAGAAAGGTTGCTGACGGTGGACCAGGCAAACCGCCTTTTCAGATGCGTCTCCTTTAAGGCCCGGCTGCAGCCGTAGATAATCGTAATAATCGTCAGCAGCATCACCGCATTCTGGGCCCAGGTCCCCTTCAGGAACTCCGTGCCAAAGCTGTAATACGTGATCCGCATGGTGGCAAACGCCCCGGCCTTTACCACTGCCACCGCATGCAGCAGCGCCGTTACCGGAGTGGGCGCCACACCGGCCTTGGGAAGCCAGGCGGAAAACGGAAACATGGCCGCCTTCACACTAAAGCCGCAGAAGCACAATACATAGATCACCAGCAGCAGATTCGTCCGTTCTGTCCCCAGACGCGCCGCATCCAGTACGCCTCCCGGAACGAAATCCCCTGTACTTCCATAGCTCAGAATAAATATCATGCCGATAAAGGCAAACGCAGCTCCCCCGATGGAATAATACAGGTACGTCCTGCTGGCCAGAATCGCTTCTCTGGTCAGCGTATGCATGACCAGCGGCACCGTCACCATGGTAAGCATCTCATAAAAGAAATAAAGGGATAGAATATCCTCCGCAAATGCAATGCCCAGAGTCACCCCATAAGTCACCACATAAAACAGGAAGAAATACCTCTCATGCCTTTCATGCTTCATATATTCAAAGGAATACAGGGTCGCCAGCGGCCACAGGGTCGCCACAATACCGGCAAACACGCTTCCCAATCCGTCAAGCTGAAAGCTGACGCTGATATTTCCGGTAAACCGAAACAGCACAAAGGCCTCCTGCGGCCGGTTCAGTATCAGGCACCAAACCACAACCGAGGTGATCAGCACCACCGTTTCAATATATACCTCCATCCAGACTCTGTTTTTAAAAGAGATCAGAGGAATCACAGCTCCTGCCAGAATGGGAAGCAAAATTGCAACTACCATAAAACCTGCACTCATTTTTCCTCCTCCTTCCTACATGATGGATGCGGCAATTTTGCCTGCATACGTTACCAGCGGACCCGGAAATAATCCCAGCAGAACCGTAAGGGCCGCCAGAATAATCAGCGGAATCAGCATCATTCGAGACGGCTCCAGCTTTTCCGCCGCTGCGGTACTATCCTTTCCCGGCAGAAAGCCCTTCATCGTTACCGGCAGCAGATATCCGGCCGTCAGCAATGCGGAAATCAGAAGCACTGCCGGCCCAAGCCACCGGAATACCCCCACATTCGCCTCCAGCGCTCCCTGCGCCAGATGCCATTTACTGATAAATCCGCTGAAGGGCGGAATCCCGATCAGTCCCAGAGAAACGATGGTATAGCACCATAAGGTCACCGGCATCTGTTTTCCGATTCCCTTCAGCTCCTCCACCCGGGTTTTTCCGCACTGGAACAGGAAAACACCTGCCGTCAGGAACAGGGCGCTCTTAATAAAAGCATGGAATACGGTATGCAGCAGCGCTCCTGTCACACCCTCCGGAGACATAACCGCCAATCCAAATAAAATGTAGGAGATCTGGCTTACTGTGGAATAAGCCAGTCTTTTTTTGAAAACCGGTTCCTTATAAGCCAGCAGGGAACCCAGAAACACCGTCATCAAAGCAATTGTCATCCAGGCGGTCTGCACCCAGGTCCCCCGTAAGAAATCCGGTCCCACCAGATAATAAACGGTACGGATCAGAGCAAGAACGCCGCCCTTTACAATAATACCGGAAAGCACCGCTGAAGCAGGGGACGGAGCCACCGGATGGGCTGTGGGAAGCCAGGCATGAAACGGCAGCATACCTGCCTTAACGCCAAATCCCAGCAGCATCACAAAAACAACAGCCAGCACCAATCCCTGGTTTCCGTTCACCAGCTCCGGATTCAAAGTTCCCCCTGCCGCAAAGGTAAGGGTGTCGCAGTACCGGTATAAAAAGAAAATACCGAATAATCCCATATATGCACCGCACATGGAATAAAACAGATATTTCAGTGCCGCCATAATGGCCTCTCTGCTTCCATTATGCAGTACTAAGGGTACGGTACAGAGGGTCATCAGCTCATAAAACAGATACAGCGTCACCATGTTTCCGGAAAAATCCAGAGCGATCAGAATTCCGTACACCAGAAGATAAAATCCAAAATACCGCTGCTCCATGCCCTCATGCTTCATATAAAGGAAGGAATAAAAGCCGGCCGCCACCCACACCACCGTAACAATAGTGGCAAACAGCTTTCCCACCTCGTCTACCCGAAAATAGATGGGAATGTCCTCCATCAGGTAAAATAATGTTACACTTTTCTCCCCGCCTCCCAGCCAGGCCGTCGCAAGAACCAGCACTGCGCTGACTGCCAGAACGGCTCCGGCAAAAGCCTGACTCTGCTGGCGGTGAAACACCAGAGACAGCAGAAGAAAGATTCCGGCTGCAGCCGGAAGCAAAATTGATAGTATCATCAGTCCACTCATGCGCTCCCTCTCCTATCCGAACATCTTCAGTCCATTTTGAATCATTAACACGATTGTCTCCGAACGCAGGCCAAGGATCACATTCATCAGAATAAAGCAGATCAATGCCGCCGACTTCAGCGGCTGATCCGTCATCCGGACCACTGTATTTTTCTTTTCCCTGTCCCTGGATTTCCTCATAGGCGTATAAATACGGATCACCGTTTTCATAAAATAAATCGTATTCAGTATGGTACTGATGGCCAGGGCGATCAGCGTAGGCAGCATCTTAAAGGTATGTCCCACCGCCGCCTGGGCAAATAGCAGCTTCGAAATAAACCCGGAAAAAATGGGGAAGCCGATCATGGATAAGGACCCTGCCGTAAAGGCCACGCCTGCCAGCTTATTCCTGTATCCGGCTCCTGTCAGGTCAAAAAAGTCCGTACTGTCCCCGGACACATCCGTAATGCCTGCTGCAGACACAAACAGCAGCGACTTGGTAGCCGCATGGCTTACAATATGGTAAATGCTGGCTACCACGCCCTCCGTCGTTCCAAGGCCGAAGCCCATATAAATGTAACCGATCTGGGCAATGGAAGAAAAGGCGATCATCCTCCGGATGTTGTTCTCCCGAATCGCATCAATGGATCCCATAATCATACCTGCGATACCGAATACAAACAGAACATTGATTACCTTACTGTCCATGACGATATCAAATCCAATCACCCGATAGAAAATTTTCACCAGCAGGAAGATATATCCTTTCGATACCAGGGAGGACAAAATTGCCGCAGAGGATACGGTGGAATAACCGTAAGCATCCGGCAGCCATCCATGGAAAGGATACAATGCGCTTTTAATAGCCAGGCCGATGGACATCAGGCCCATAGAAACCAGCAGCGGAATGTGATAGCTTCCCTCACTGGCTATCCGGTGCACCTGTTCCTGAATATTGCTCATGAGAAGCTGTCCCGTAATTCCATAAAGGAAACAGATCCCCAGCAGCAGCATACCGGAGCCCAGCAGGCTCATGATCATATAGCGTGTGGCGGCCACGATCGTCCGCCCATTCTGCTTGATCATAATCAGGCCGCAGGCGGAAATGGTATTGATTTCCACAAATACATAGGCCGTAAACAGGTCATTAGTATAAATCAGCGCTATCAGTGAGCTTAACAGCAGATTGATCATCACATAGTACAGGTTCTGCTTGCTCTCTTCGATCTCCGCTTCCCGTTCCCGGATACCTCCCAGCATGCAAAGAAACATGACCACGCAGAAAAAGAACGCCATAAAGGCCTCCAGCACTCCGACCCGAATCTCGTTGCCCCAGGGAGCCGTAAAATGGCCCATGGTATAGACGTAGGCCTCTCCCGTTCCCAGAACATACATCAGCACTGCCAGAGACATGGCTCCGATCAGGCCGATCACGATCATATTCCACCATTTCGCCTTTTTCCGATCCAGGATAGAGGAAAGAGGGCCGGAAAATAAGGAAAGAATAATACTAATAAAAGGAAAGTTCCGGACAAATTCCATTACAGCCCCTCCTTCTCTAACTGCATTGTAATCTCATCCAAATCCAGGGTATGATAACGGTAATAAAGCCGGATCGTCAGTGACAGCATCAGTGCCGACACCGATACGGACACTACGATGCCGGTCAGCACAAGACCGCTGGGGATCGGATTGATGTACGCCTCCGTACTCTGCACCCCGTTCACCACAATCGGCGCCTTATGCCCGGCAATATAACCCTTCAGCGCCAGAAAAAGATACATCGCCGTATCCATAATATTCAGGCCGATGATTTTTTTGATCAGATTTTTCTGCAGCAGCAGGTTGGAAAACCCTATACCGAATAACACCATGGAGATTGCTTCTGCGTAATTGTTGAGCAGATTTGAAAAATCCATAATCAGTATCCTCCTTTCCGGAACATGACATAAAAGGTATACATGGTGCCTGCCACCACCACGCCCACGCAGATATTCAGGACAAAAATCAGTCCGCTGCTTAAAATCGCTCCCGGTGTCCCCAGCGGAATTACGCTCTCGATATGGTTTGCACCGGTATAAAAGGAATAGCTCTTGCACAGCGCATAGCAGGCCAACGCAGTAAAGCTGGTAATCTTATAGGTCCTGGCAGTAAAAAACCGCTCTGTCTTGGCAAAGCCGAAAGCATTTAAGTACAAAATCAGTCCTGCGCCGATAATGGCGCCGCCGGAAAATCCGCCCCCCGGACCAAGATGACCGCAAAGAATTACATAAATTCCGAAAATAACGATGGGAGGCACAAGAATCTTTGCTACAGTCTGAAGGATCAAATCGTTTTTCGGCTCATAGTACCGGTCGTTGGCACACAGCTCCTCCATATTGCTGCTGGCAATCTCTCCATCCTTCCACTTTTTTTTCTTACCTTTTTCTTCATCAAACCGAAGCAGAATCAGTACGGTACAGGTGGCGATAAACAGCACATGGGACTCGCCCAGGGTATCGAAGGCCCGGTAATCCAAAATCATTCCGGTCACAATATTCACTGCTCCGGTCTCCTGCAGGCCGTTTTCAATGTAGCGCTGGGAGACCTCATTATTTACCGGATTCCCCGCATGACCGTAAGGCGGCAGATAAGAAACGCCGGTAAGCAGCACCAGCACCAGGCTGACACAGAAAATCACACAGACCAGCCGGTAGATTTTGCGGAAGAAATGCAGCTCCGCATTCTTCTGCTTGTCAAATATTTTCGTAACCGCCTTCTGCTTTTCTGCCTGCCAGCGGTTCTTTTCCTCCTCCGTCTCACAGAACGCCTTCTGGGGCTTCATTTCCACCTGGTCCAAAAAGGGATCCTTCGTCCCGGCCAGCCACTGCTTCAGGCGGAAGGAAATGGTTTTTTCATAGGATTCTCTGGGTACTTTTTTACTCATGCTTCTCTCCCTCCTTTTCCTTCTTTTCTTCACAAAGCTCTTTGCTGCTTTCCGCATCCTCCCCATCCGTTTTTACCACGGCATGGATTTTTTTCAGGGTCACAAAAAACAGCACCGTGGTGACTCCCGCTCCCACGGCGGCTTCCGTGATGGCCAGGTCCGGAGATTCCAGAAGAATCCAGATCACCGACATCACCAGGCTGTAGGACATAAAGATCAGGATTGAATTCAAAAGACTTTTTGACAGGCTGACTGAAACCGCACAGACCAGCAGGAAGCTCAGTAAAATGATCATAAATATCTGCATATCATTCTTCCCCCTCTTTCTCAAGCTCCGCTTCCACCGTCTTTAAATCGGCCGTCCGGTAATGCTTTTCCGGCTCCTCATCTGTCGTAACCTCAAGACGCGCAATCAAATGAGAGGATACCGGTGAGGAAAACCAGAGAAAAATAATCACCAGCAGAAGCTTCAGCGAAGTAATATGAAAACCGCTCATCACGATCAGCCCAAGCAGGCAGAAGCCGATGCCCAGGGTATCTCCCATAGCCGCCGCATGCATCCGGTTCAGCACATAGCGGAAGCGGTAAACGCCTATCATTTCAATCAGAAAGGTTCCCAGTCCGCACAGCAGCAATACTGCTCCCACCAGGAAACGCACCCACTCAAACACTGCCATTCTGCTTCTCCTCCTTCTCCTGCTTTCTTCTCAGATAAGCGCCCATATAAATCTTGGTCAGTACGATTACCGCCAAAAAGCTGATCATGGCATAGATCAGGCAGATATCCACAAGATACCCCTCCTGCAGCATTACCGCCAGGATAGCAATCATGACCATAACCATCGTACCCATCATATTCGTTGCAACGATGCGGTCTGCCGTTTTGGGACCGATAATCGCACGGAGCAGACAAAGAAGCAGCATTACTGCCAGAAAAATAAGCGCCGCCAGCAAAAATACATGATAAGCGCTGTCCAGTCCCGGTATTCCTTTTCCCATTCTATTCCCCCTCCTTATCCGTCTCTAAGTCCTGCAGAAGCCGCACAAAAACAGAGCTGTCCATCCCTGCCGCCAGGCTTTTATCCAGACAATGCACCACATATTCGGATTCTTCCAGCGTCACCGTGATGGTACCCGGAGTCAGCGTAATGGCATTAGCCAGAAACGCCTTGCCCATGCTGGTTTTCATATCGGAAGAAAACCTGACTAAAGTCGGCTCCACCTCTTCCTCCTCCGATAAGATCATATGGATTACGGCAAAATTCGCCTTTACGATCTCGATCATCAATACGCAGATATAGCGCAGCATCCGGAAGCTTTTTTGGTACATCTGCTTTTCTTTCTTCAGGCTGTGCCCCATAAATTTGCAGGTAAAAGCAAAAACCGCCGCAGAAATCACGATTCCAAACAGAAGAATCTCCAACGTAAAATCACCGTTAAATATAATCCATAAAATCAGATACATCAGGTACATCAGGTACATGCCTGCTTCCTCCTTATTCTCATATTTCTGACAAAATCATTTACCATTTTACCTCTTTTTTGGTTTACCGTCCAGTATAATTCGGAAGGAATTCTGGGCAGCAAAAAGGAACCTTGGCATTTCTGTGAAATTAAACTTGAATCTTCCGAAGCAGCATGTTATATTACATTAGAATTAACTTTTTTGTAACAAATTAATATTTTTGAAAAATGTACCAGTCGGAGTTCGCTCCGGCTGAACGAATGTCAGGGATGTTATTATGTGGGAAGAAAAGATAGAACAAGTAACACAGAAACGGCTGCGCCATCTGGAGGGCGGAGGCAGCGCCCGGATTGAGCGGCAGCATCAAAACGGAAAGCTGACCGCCTGGGAACGGCTGGAATATCTTCTGGATGCGGATTCCTTCGTGGAGCTGAACGGCTGCATGGAAACGGATACCAGCGCTTCTTCTTTCGGAAAAAGCGCAGCCTATCCCGGAGACGGCGTACTGACCGGCTGGGGCCTGATCAGTGGCCGGAAGGTCTGCGTGGCAGCAGAGGATTTTACCGTAATCGGCGGCACGCTGGGCGTGACCCACGCCAGAAAAATTGCTGCTCTGCAGGATCTGGCCCTTCAAATGCAGGTGCCCATCCTTTTTCTCAACGACAGCGGCGGTGCCCGGATCGAGGAAGGGATCAATGCCCTAAGCGGCTACGGCGAAATTTTCAGCCGTCATGTAAAGGCCTCCGGCATCATTCCTCAGATCTGTGCTATTTTAGGCCCCTGCTCCGGCGGAGCCTGCTACTCTCCCGCCCTGTGCGATTTCATTTTCTGTGTCCGGAACATCAGCAAAATGTTTATCACCGGACCGGCTGTGGTGGAATCCGTCCTGGGCAGCCGCCCTACTCTGGAAGAGCTGGGCGGTGCCGAAATGCACAGTTCCAAAAGCGGTGTGGTACATGCCCTGTTCAACGATGAAATATCCTGCCTGAAGGGAATCCGGACTCTGCTGTCCTATCTTCCCTCCAATAACCGGGAGCTTCCTCCCGAAAACAACGCCGTTCTTTCTCCCAGACGGCCGGGGCCGTCCTTTCCCCAGCTTGTTCCGGACAACGTGCGCAAAGCCTACGATATGCACCCGGTCATTGACCGTATTATGGATCCGGTTCCCTTTTTTGAGATCCAAAAGCATTTTGCCAAAAATGCCATTGTGGGCTTCGCTTATCTGAACGGGAGGGTCACAGGCGTCATTGCCAACCAGCCGTTGGAAACCGGAGGGTCCCTGGATTGCGACGCTTCCGATAAAATTGCCCGTTTTGTCCGCTTTTGCGACTGCTTTCACATTCAGCTTCTGACACTGGTGGATGTACCGGCCTTTCTGCCGGGAAAGGAGCAGGAGCAAAAGGGTATTATCCGGCACGGCGCAAAGATCCTCTATGCCTATTCCGAAGCACAGGTACCCAAAATTACCGTGATTTTGCGGAAGGCTTACGGCGGCGCTTACATTGCCATGAACAGCAAAACCATGAGTGCGGATTTCGTCTATGCCTGGCCCATTGCAGAAATCGCTGTAATGGGGGCTGAGGGCGCTGTAGGAATTCTGTATAAAAAGGAACTGGCCCGCTCCAATCATCCCGTGGAGGACTTTGACCGGCTGAAAAACGAATACGAAAAGAATTTCCTGAATCCGGATATTGCCGAAAAGAAAGGCTTTGTTGATCAGGTTATCCTTCCGGAGGAGACCAGGGACACACTGATCCGGGCATTTGATTTTCTGGAATGCAAAAACCGGCCGGATGCCGCTTCTTTCGGCACTAGACGGCACGGAAATATTCCTCTGTAAAAAGGAGTGTTATCATGATATTTTCAACCTACCAATTTATTTTTCTGTTTTTGCCGATTACCTTTTTCGGCTATTTTATCCTGAACCGGTTCCGGTATTACTCTGTGGCCAAAATCTGGCTGGTGATCG
>JAUNON010000022.1:0-35334 GCA_030537145.1 Lachnospiraceae bacterium
TAGACCATGTCTATTTTTATGAAATTGAATTTGCGAAATTAATTATACGTTATCTCCGGCTGTATTGGTCGGCTTATCCCTAGCCTGACCGAAACCGAAAAAACTCCTGATTCCCATGCATTACCTACTAAAAATGGATGCAAAAAAAGCACCCACATTTCTGTAAGTGCCTGTAACTCCTGCATAAATTTAAAAATTATTTCCAATGTTTCAACTGCGAAAGGTACAAATCAAACTGGCCGCGCCGATCTTCATCCTTTAAATTATCGGGATTCGGCATATGGCTGACAAGGTAATCCAGAAGTGACTCCTTCGATTGATACGCAAATTTTCCATCCGCATAGCACCATTTACAGTAATCTTCGTTATAACTTCCATCCTGTTCCCGGCTGATTAGATCATCCTCATTCAAAGGCATCCCGCAGCACTGGCAGATGAGCTGCCGCGGAGTCCCCAAAAGCGTATTGATGGATACATTGAATTCTTTTGACAGTAACTTTAACGATTCTGTATCCGGCTGCGTCTCGCCATTTTCCCAACGGCTGACGGCCTGTCTGCTGACCATCAGACGCTCCGCCATCTGCTCCTGCGTAAGATGGTTCTTTTCACGCAGTTTCTTGATGATATCCTGTATCTCCATACCCGTTCCTCCTGCTGAATAATGTATCTCCATTATAAATTGAGGATGAATGCTTGGCAAGCAACACGCTGTTGCTGGCATTCGGCAAATAGGAATTTTTTAATATCTATCTCCATATTCCAACTTTGCTTTATCGGTGTACCTTTGAATGAAATCTGTTTTAGAATTTGTATAACCATCTCTATTAAATTCATATTTTTTCCATAATCCCAATTTCATTCTCTCGTACTCAACAGCAATATCGGTATGCTCAATGAGATAATCTCTAAAATACAACTCATCATTATCTCCAATATATCTTAGGTGTAGGTGAAACACCCTCTCGGCAAACCCCTTTTCTGTATATCCCTTGTTAAAAGAAATTCTATCAGAAGTTTCGGACATACAAATATAGCCACTTTTCACAATCACTTCTTTATAGTCAGATAACTTATAATCTTTTGAAATTTCCACAAGAATATCAATAATTGGTTTTGCATAAATAGAACTAATCGCTGTACTTCCTATATGACTTATTCTCTCTATTTTAGGAACTCTGTTTTTCAAAAAATTTTCTTCATCAGTGTACCATTCTTTCCAATAAGGCTGATGCTCTGTCAAATAGATCGGAAATAGCTTCCATAATTCTTCTAAACTCATTTCAGATAATTTTTTCTCCCCGCTAAATTACTGATTCGTTCGTTTTGCCCAAACTGGAAGTTATTAAATCGCCTTAATTAAAAACATCTCCATTGGTTGCTCATATTTTGGAATATCAATAACAAAACCACCACAATCTTTGTATCCCAATTTTCTATAAAAGTGTTGTGCTTCTTCATCAACCTGTGTAGATGTCAATAGCATACCATATCCTTGTGATTTCATATCAGCTTCCCAATATTCCATAAGTGTTTTTCCAAAGCCTCTTCCCTGATAATTCCAATCAACGAACAGCATATTGCAAAATGGTGTGTTGTCCCAAAAAAGATTAAATCGTAATAATCCTATTGGCTTGTTGTCTTCCAACAGAATATAACCTTGCTTATCACGGACTTTCTTTTCAAACTCATTGTTCGGCAAATGTCCGTCAAGGCTATACCAAAATTCTTTATCATCTAATTGTACATATCTAATTTCAGTCATTTTATTTATCTCACTTTCAAATACCGATTTCTTGAAATCAGTATATCACTTCAAGCACGATATTAAAATACTAAAATGCCCCGGTCATCATAAACACTTCCTTCGCTTCTTCCATGACGAATCACACGGTCAAGCGCCATGACCGTTGCAACTGCAGCGTCGATGTTCTCCGTGGATTTTTCTTTATCCATTTTAATGTTTCCCGCCGGGTCCTGCCGCACAAACACGTTATCCATCATCCACCGCAGCACTTTATGACCGCCGTGGGCGATCCGCTGTTCCAGCATCAGCTTCATCAGTTCCTTTGTCGGCGGGCTCATATCCTTATATCCCTGTCCGAACGAACATTGTAATTTATTCCTGTATTCTGAAAAGATGCAATCTGTTGAGCCAATTTGCTCCAATTGTATTCTGCTTGACGAAACCCGGAAAGTCTCTCATATATGTTGCTCAGATACTTAAAGGCTTTCTCGCCTTTCCTCTTTCGCTATATAATAGACTTACGCCAAAATCTATATCTCCTGTTCCCCACAGCCTATCCCCTTGGGTAAATCAGTTTCGGCATTGCCATTCTACAGAAACTGAAACACACATCCATTTCTGCCTTCAATCGTCCGAAATCCATTGATTTACTGTGATTTCCTCGTCAGCAGAGCTACTGTTTCAACGTGCACGCTCATGGGGAACATATCTGTCGCCCGCACCCGCTTCAGCTCGTATCCGTGCCCGCAAAGATATTTGAGATCTCTTGCCAGCGTTGCGGAATCGCAGCTTACATAGACGATCCGATCCGGGGCCATGCGGACCATGGTGTCCAGCACCGCTTCTTCGCAGCCCTTGCGAGGCGGATCAATGACGATCACATCTGCGGTGATGCCTTCTTTTTCATATTTTTCCGGAAGAACCTCTTCCGCCTTTCCCACGTAAAATTCCGTGTTTTCAAAATGATTCAGAGACGCATTTCGCCTGGCGTCGTCGATGGCCTCCGGCACGATCTCCACGCCGTATACCTTGCCCGCCTTCTGCGCAAGAAACAGAGAGATGGTGCCGATACCGCAGTAAAGATCCCACACTGTTTCATTTCCCTGCAAAGCTGCGTATTCCAGCGCCGTCCCATACAGTTTTTCCGTCTGTACCGGATTAACCTGATAGAAGGACAGCGGGGAAATCTGGTATTTTACATCTCCGATGTAATCCTCAATATACTCCTGTCCCCAGAGCAGCCTGGTCTCCCGGCCTAAGATCACGTTTGTTTTATCCTGGTTGATATTCAGCGTAATGCCGACCACGCCGGGCAGACCGGACAATTTCCGCACCAGCTCCTCTTGCGCCGGAAGCTTTCTGCCGTTTAGGATCAGACAGACCATAATCTGTCCGGTTCGGAAACCGGAACGGATCATCACATGGCGCACCAACCCCTTTCCGGAGGCTTCATCGTATGCAGAAATGCCGTGGCTGCGCATATGTTCCAATATCATTTCCAAAATCTGCCGATTTTCTTTTATCCCGAGTGCACAATCATGATTATCTATGATGCTGTGGGTCCGTCCCGCATAAAATCCGGCCACCAGCCTGCCTTCCCGGTCCGTTCCAATCGGGAACTGGGCCTTATTCCGATAATGGAATGGTTCCTCCATTCCAATCACAGGCCCCATAATGCGATCCAGCAGCTCTTCCCCGAAGCCTCCGATCCGCATCAGATTACTTCGTACTTTATTTTGTTTAAATCTGAGCTGGGCCTGATAATCCATAGCCTGAAGCTGACAGCCTCCGCACTGGCGGGCCACCGGGCACACCGGCTCCACGCGGTCCGGGCTGGCCTGCAGAACTTCCATCAGACGTCCGTAGGCATAGGTCTTTTTCGTCTTTATGATCTTGGCTCTGATCTCATCTCCGATCACCGTATCCTTCACAAACACAGCCATTCCTTCCGCATGGCCGATTCCCAGCCCTTCAGTACTGAAATCTTCTATTTTCATCTGTATTATGTCATCTTTTTTCATGGTATATCCTTTTCTATCGTAATTAGAGCATGAAGAGCTCCCGGAGCATACTGCGCAGCAATCAATTACCTTATGCATCCGTGCTCATCAACGTACGAAGTGCTTTTTCTGATATTGGACTCAAACAGACGATTATATCCCAGCCACTGGGGCGCTCCCTCCGCTCCCTTCAGCAATTCTTTCATAGTTTCCAGCTTGGCATCCGTATTGTCTGCCAGATTCAGCGCCATAGCCTCCGGCAATGCCGGTTTTTTGGGAGAGCCGTATTCCAGCTCTCCGTGATGGGCCAGAATGCAGTGCTGCAGTTCACTGGCCAGCTTTTTCGGAAATCCCTTAATACTGCGGCAGCCGTAGCCCACCAGCTCGCTTCCCATCACAATGTGTCCAAGAAGCTGGCCGTCATCTGTATAATCATTTTCCGGGAAATTGGAAATTTCCTTTAATTTGCCCACATCATGGAAGGCCGCTGCAGTAAACAGCAGGTCCCGGTTCAGATACGGATACTGATCCGCATAATAGCCGCACAGCTTTACCACGCTCAGCGTATGCTCCAGCAGGCCGCCCACAAAGCTGTGGTGCACGGTCTTGGCAGCGGAATGGTTTTTAAAAGCTTTTACAAACACTTCATCCTGAAAATATTTATTAATCAACTGCTGCAGGAAAGGATTTTTCACCTGCGCCAGCAGCTCCATCAGCTCCCGGTACATTTCATCCAGATCCCTGTCACTGACCGGGAGATAATCAGCGGGGCGGTACTCCCCTGCTTCCGCCCTGCGCACCCGCTTAATATTAAGCTGCAAAGCACCCTGGAAGCTGGTCACCTCTCCCGTAATGTCCACATAGTCCATGGCCTCAAACTCATTGATGCCGGAGGATGAGGGATCCCAGATTTTGGCATCAATGGTGCCGGTCCGGTCCTGCAATACCACATTTTCATAGGTCTTGCCGTTCTTGGCAACAGCAGACTGTCTATACTTGCACAGATAAATATCTCCAATTCTGTCTCCTTCATGAAAGGTCTCAATAAACTTCATTTTTGTTCTCCATTTCTATCTGTTAAAAAAACTTGTTTCTTTTTACTGTATTATAGAGTAAAATAGATACAGAGTAAATAAATAATTTTCATGAGCTATCTGGGCTGCCGTGAGTTGTTGCGCACAGGTTCCCATTCAGGAATGCCAACCGCATTCCTTCCGCAGGAAAGACCTGTTGCCGCAGATGAACGGCGGTTTTTCTGTTTTTCAGGAAAAAGCAGCCAAGAAAGGACCTTTGACCATATGAATGAAAAAGCGCTTCGGGTGCTGGAATACCCGAAAATAATAGAACGCCTCACGCAATTTGCCGGTTCTGAGCCGGGAAAAAAGCTCTGCCGGGAGCTGATTCCCTCCTGCGATGCTTTGCAGATCCGCCGGATGCAGACGGAAACCACCGATGCCCTAAGCCGGATTTTCCAGAAGGGCAGCGTATCCTTTTCCGGTGTGCGGGATATGCGCGCTTCCCTGAAGCGGCTGGAGATCGGCAGTATTATGAATATTCCTGAGCTGCTGAATGTATGCCGGCTGCTGGAGACCTGCAGCCGGGTTAAGGCTTATTCCCGCCGGGAAAACGATGAGCTTCCGGATGATTCCCTGGACGAAATGTTCCGGGAGCTGCAGCCGCTGACGCCGCTTTCCGGAGAGATCCGCCGGTGCATCCTCTCGGAAGATGAGATCGCAGATGATGCCAGCCCCACGCTGCGTCAGATCCGCCGTTCCATGAGCCAGACCAACGACCGGATCCGCACGCAGCTCAATTCCATGGTAAACGGCAGCGCCCGCACCTATCTGCAGGATGCTGTGGTAACGCAGCGAAATGGCCGGTACTGCCTTCCGGTGAAGGCGGAATACCGGGGACAGGTGCCCGGCATGATTCACGACCAGTCCTCCACCGGTTCTACCCTGTTTGTGGAGCCTATGGCAGTGGTAAAGCTGAACAATGACCTGCGGGAGCTGGAGCTGAAGGAAGAGAAAGAAATCGAGGTTATTCTGGCCAATTTAAGCGGCTATGTGGCTGCAGACAGCGAGGCCCTGGTGTCAGATATCGAGCTTCTCACGGAGCTGGACTTCATCTTTGCCCGTGCCCTGCTTTCCAAAAGCTACAATGGCTTTGAACCGGACTTTAATGAAGAGGGACGCATTGATATAAAAAAAGGACGCCATCCGCTGCTCAATCCCAAACAGGTAGTTCCTGTGGATATCCGGCTGGGAGGCGATTTTGATCTTCTGGTTATTTCCGGCCCCAATACAGGCGGAAAGACCGTTTCCCTCAAAACCGTAGGGCTGTTTACGCTGATGGGCCAGGCCGGGCTGCATATTCCTGCCCGGGAGCACTCCGAGCTGGCGCTGTTTACGGAGGTTTTTGCCGACATCGGAGATGAACAGAGCATTGAGCAAAGTCTCAGTACCTTTTCCTCCCATATGACAAACATTGTATCCTTCTGGGAACAGGCAGACGAAAAATCTCTGGTGCTGTTTGATGAGCTGGGAGCCGGAACGGATCCCACGGAAGGAGCCGCACTGGCCATTTCCATCCTCTCCAACCTGCACCGGCGGAGCATCCGCACCATCGCCACCACACATTACAGTGAGCTGAAGGTCTTTGCCCTCTCCACTCCGGGAGTGGAAAATGCCTGCTGTGAATTCGATGTGGAGACGCTGCGGCCTACCTACCGGCTTCTGATCGGAGTTCCGGGAAAAAGCAATGCCTTTGCCATCTCCACCAAGCTTGGACTGCCGGATTATATTATTGAAGAAGCCCGGGGACATATCAGCCAGGAAGAGGAAAGCTTCGAGGATGTGATCGCCGACCTGGAAAACAGCCGCGCCGTTATTGAGCAGGAGCAGGAAGAGATCCGGCGCTATAAGCAGGAGATCGAAGCCCTGAAGGGCCGGCTGGAGAAAAAAGAGGCCCGTCTGGATGACAGCCGGGAAAAAATACTGGCCCAGGCCAGAGAAGAGGCTCACACTCTGCTGCGGGAGGCGAAGGAGTATGCGGATGAGACCATCCGAAAATACAACAAGCTGGGCTCCGGGAAGGATTCTTCCCGGGAAATGGAGCAGGAACGCAATAAGCTCCGGGAAAAGATGTCCGGTCTGGAAAAGGATATGGCTCTGAAGCAGAAGCAAAAGCCGAAAAAAGAAGTATCCGCAAAAGAGCTGCGGGTGGGCGACAGTGTTCGGGTGCTGAGTATGAACCTGAAGGGCACGGTCAGCACGCTTCCCGACGCAAAGGGAAAGCTGTTTGTGCAGATGGGGATTCTCCGCTCTCAGGTCAGCATTACCGATCTGGAAAAGCTGGATGAAGAAGTCATCACTGCACCTACCCTGAAACGGACCGGTTCCGGCAAAATCAAAATGTCCAAATCCGCATCCGTCAGCACGGAAATCAATCTCCTGGGCAAGACGGTGGATGAGGCGCTGTCTGAGCTGGACAAATATCTGGATGATGCCTATCTGGCCCATCTTCCCAGCGTACGGATCGTACACGGTAAGGGTACGGGAGCGCTGCGCAAGGCGGTCCACAATTACCTGCGGCGGCAGAAGCATGTGGAAAGCTACCGCCTGGGAGAATTCGGAGAAGGGGATGCCGGCGTTACCATCGCCACCTTCCGGAAATAAACATATTTCTCCAAAAAAAGAAAGGCATCTGCCGCAGCCATCCGGCTCATTGCCTGCAGAACCAAAGGAGGTCTGTGCACCATGAACGCACGTCAAAAAATCCTGATTATCGATGATGATGAAAATATTGCAGATTTGATTTCTCTCTATCTGACCAAGGAGTTTTTCGATACAAAAATCGTAACCAACGGAGCGATCGCCATGAAAGAATTCAACGCCTTCCAGCCCAGCCTTGTCCTATTGGATCTGATGCTCCCCGGTGTGAACGGGAACCAGATCTGCCGGGAAATCCGCCAGAAATCCCGGACGCCCATCATTGTTCTTTCCGCAAAGGCGGAGGTGTTCGACAAGGTGCTGAGCCTGGAGCTTGGCGCCGATGACTATATCACAAAGCCCTTCGACACAAAGGAGCTGGTGGCCAGGGTAAGAGCGGTGCTGCGCCGTTCCCAGCTTACTGCTTCCGAAGAGAATAAGCCGGACCAGAAATATATCGAATATCCGAATCTGGTCATAAATCTGAGCAACTACTCTGTTATCTACCAGGGAACAACGGTGGAAATGCCCCCTAAGGAGCTGGAGCTGCTTTATTTCCTTGCATCCTCTCCCAATCAGGTATTTACCAGAGAGCAGCTTCTGGATCATATCTGGGGGTATGACTATGTAGGAGATACCCGCACGGTAGATGTACATATCAAACGGCTTCGGGAAAAAATCAAAGGAAACCAATACTGGTCCCTGGCTACCGTCTGGGGAATCGGCTACAAATTCGAAATGAAGCGCTAAAACTTTGCGCCGGGACTGACTCAGGTACAAATTATGACAGCCCCGTTCTATGGAGGGATTTTATGAGACATAAACAGGCCAGAAAGCTGCTGATATGCTATCTGTTATTCCTGATCATCGGAACTGCGCTGTTTTTAGCCTTTGTTCCGGATAGGCTGGAAAACCACGTGCTGAAGAGAAAAACCGAGGAATTGACCCTGTCGGCAGAGCAGATGAGCTGCTATCCGGAAATTTATTACTGCCGTTTCCTGGGCGAACAGGGGCTCCAGACAAAGGAGCTTCTGGATTCGGTCGCCGCAGCCCGTCAGATGGAGATCTGGCTGTTAAATGACAGCGGCCGCCTTTTAATGTCCTCCCGCCTGCCCTACCCGCTTCCTCAGCCCACGGAAATTTCCGGTTTTGTTCCCCCGGATGATTCCGCTTCCTACTGGATCACAGGAGATTTTTTCGGCATGTTTCACCGGAACATGCTGAGCATCATTGTACCTGTCACTGCCATTCCCCGCACTGCCGATTATGTCATTGTTCATTATCCCATGTCGCTGGTGGAAAATGAGACCGCAGAGCTTACTGACCTGTGCTCCCTGACGCTGCTGATCGTATACCTGCTTTCTTTCCTGCTGCCTGTAGCCTTTTACTTTTTTTCCGTCCGGCCTCTGGAAAAAATCACCCGTCTGTCCCGCGCCTACGTCAATGGAGATCTGGATGTCCCTGATACGGCTTCACCGGATGATGAATATGCACCGCTAAGGACAAATCTGAAATATATGGCCCAGGAACTGTCTCAGGCAGGAGAATATCAGCGGAAATTTCTTTCCAATGTTTCCCATGATTTCCGGTCTCCCCTGACCTCCATCAAGGGTTATGCAGAGGCGATTCTGGACGGCACGATTCCAAAGGATGCCCAGGACAAATACCTGGAAATCATTCTTACGGAAACCGAGCGGCTTACCCATCTGACCCAGAACATTCTCTCCGTAAACACGCTGAAAAGCAACGGGGTCATACTAAATTTTTCCACCTTTGACATTAACGAAATCATTCGCTCCAGCGCTGCCGCTATGGAAATCCAATGCAGGAAAAAGGATCTCCAGATCCAGCTTTCCCTGTCAGGCAATGTACTGAAGGTGTCTGCAGACAAAGAAAAAATCCAGCAGGTGGTTTACAACCTGCTGGACAATGCCATAAAATTCAGCGATCCCCATTCCGCCATCGTCATCAGTACCGCCCGGAAATTGAAATACATTTTTGTCTCGGTAAAGGACAGCGGCTGCGGCATCCCGGCGGAACAAATTCCTAAAATCTGGGACCGCTTTTATAAATCAGACGCTTCCCGGGGCAAAGACAAACGTGGAACCGGCCTTGGCCTTTCCATCGTAAAAGAAATCATTCAGGCCCACGGCCAAAATATCAACGTAATCAGCACCGAAGGAGTCGGCTCCGAATTTACCTTTACGCTGAACAAAGCCTGAGTCACTCCAGAGATGTCCCCATCCGGTGCAACGCCTCAAGCGCCACCAGGATTTCATTCTTTTCCCCCAGAGCCGCTGCCGCCTCTTTGTCCTTGTACGCCAAAACGCCTTCCCTCAGATCCTTTTTCCACTCTACCACCACGTTTAAAATGCTGGCGGTGCGCACGCCCCTGGCTTTGCCGGCGGCAAACAGCGCCGCCGTCTCCATATCGGAGGCATACACGCCCTTTCCGGAATAGAATTCATCCAGCAGAGGCTTCTTCGGCAGATAAAGCCCGTCATGGCTTCGGGTGGAGCCCACTGCATACGGGACAGCCAGATCCTTTGCCGCAGCCTCGCAGGCTTCCTGCAAACAGCCGCTGGCCTCCGCATAACAAATATCCGTCTGCGTCTCGGCCGCCTCCTGCGTCCGGCCGCAGCCTAAGGCGCCGTTTCCAAGCTCTCCTGCCGCATAGCGCAGATAATCCAGATAGGTCTGACTGGTTCCGTCATCGCACACAGCCCTGCTGCACAGCACAAGCTGTCCCAATGCCAGGCTGCTCTGCAGCGCGCCGCAGCTTCCGATCCGGATCATATCCGTAACGCCCAAATCAGCCAGCTCCTCCACACAGATCGCCGTAGAGGGGCCTCCCATGCCGGTAGAAATAGCCAGAATACGCCTGCCCTTATACGTTCCTGTCACACTCTTATATTCCCGGCTAAAGGCCTCCTCCCGTACATCCTCCAGAAATTCTGCGACTGCATCCACCCTGGCCGGATCTCCCGGCAAAATGGCCGCAGCAGCATTGATCCCGCGATCCAACTGAATATGCGGCATTTTTCCCATCACAAACTCCTCCTTTTTTCTTCCAACAGGCAAGCGCCGGAAAGCTCCGCTTACGCAGCCATCCGACCGCCAGTCCCAATCCCGGTTTATTCCTCAGCGGCCCCCAGCTTCTGTGTCGCCTCGATCTCCATAATCATATCCACCCGGTTCTGGTGACGGCCTCCCTGAAACTCAGCATTCAGCCATTCATCCACGATCATCTTCGCCATCTCAATGCCGATCACCCGTGCGCCAAAGGCGATAATATTGGAATTGTTATGCTGCTTCGACAGCTTTGCAGAATAAGGCTCACTGCACACACAGCAGCGGATCCCTTTTACCTTATTCGCCACCAGCGAAATGCCTACGCCGGTTCCGCAGATCAAAATCCCGCCGTCCACCTCACCGGAAGCCACCAGCTTTGCCACCTTATATCCGCTTACAGGATAATTGAAGCTCCCGCTGCTGTCCGTTCCCACATTCACGACCTCATATCCCTTATCCTCAAGATACTTTTTCAGCTCATTCTTCATTTCTACTGCAACATGATCATTGCCAATCGCAAGCTTTTTCATTTCCGTTTCCTTCCTTTCCATGTTTCTGTCAAATCGCTTTTTTCCGCTTTTCTCCATTATAAAATGAGCGGTAGCAAAAATCAACTACCGCTCACATCTGGTCCCGATAATAGATAACAATTCGTTACTGTTCACTCCGTTCACAGTAACCCAAAAAGAACTTATTCGCCGAAGCGTATCCGGATATATGCCTTGATCGCTTCTACGCAGCCCTCAAATCCCAGGCGCTCACTATCCAGGCACAGATCATAGTTTCTGGCATCGTTCCAAACCTGGCCCGTATAATAGTGATAATAATCTCCCCGGTACTTATCCGTTTTCTGGATAAATTTGTCCACATCCTTTTCCGTACAGGCCCCCCGCTCAATGGATTGCCGCCGGCAATACTCCGGTGATGCGTGAACGAAAACACTGACCAGATTCGGATGATCCTTCAGCACATAGTCTGCGCACCGGCCAATGATGACACAGGATTCCGCTTCCGCAAGCTGCTTAATTACCTTCGCCTGATAATTGAACAAATTTTGATTCGAGATGAAATCCTCACTTTCCGGAGGAATCAGCTCGCCCTTATACTCTCTTCTCATAATACCGAACAAGGTGGTATTCTTCAGCTTTTCATCTACCCGATTAAACAACGCTTCGTTAATGCCGCTGTCCTCGGACGCAAGCTTTAAAATCTCCCGGCTGTACGCCTTGATGCCCAGATCTGCTGCCAGCATCTTTCCAATGGTCTTTCCGCCGCTTCCGTACTGTCTTGCAATCGTAATGATAACCTTATCCATATGCCGTCCCCCTTTGCCGCATTTCCCGCATTTTTATTTGATTCAATTATAACACATAATCTCATCCAAGGCCAGCTTTAACTCCGCTTTACTCTCCCAGGTACGCCTTCTTAATGGCGTCATCATTCATCAGCACCTTTGCATCCCCGGAGGTTACGATCCTTCCGGTTTCCAGAACGTAGGCTCGGTTGGCAATATCCAGAGCCTTCTTCGCATTCTGTTCTACCAGCAGCACCGTGGTCCCCGCCTCATTTACGCTGCGGATGATATCAAAGATCTCATTTACCAGAATGGGAGACAAGCCCATAGACGGCTCATCCATCAGAATGATCTTCGGATGGGACATCAGCGCCCGGCCCATGGCCAGCATTTGCTGCTCGCCGCCGGATAACGTACCGGCCAACTGGTTTTTCCGCTCCTCCAGACGGGGGAAACGCTTATAGACCATTTCCAGCGAAGCCTCGATCTCACTCTTGTCCGATCTGGTATAAGCGCCCATTTTCAGGTTCTGATAAACAGAAAGCTGCGCAAACACACGCCTTCCCTCCGGCACCTGCGCCATACCCATAGAAACGATCTTGTGGGAAGGAATCCTGGTAATATCCGTTCCCTCAAAAAGAATATGTCCCTTTTTCGGGCTCAGCAAGCCGCTGATCGTATGAAGGGTCGTGGTCTTACCCGCACCGTTGGCGCCAATCAGTGCAATGATCTCTCCCTCGTTTACCTCAAAAGAAATTCCTTTGATCGCCTGGATCATTCCGTAGTATACTTCCAGGTCCTTTATCTCAAGCAATGCCATAGCTCCAGCTCCTCCTATTCTCCCAGATATGCCGTGATTACCTGCGGATTGTTCAGTACATCCGATGTCTTGCCCTGGGCAAGCACCTCTCCGAAGTTCAGTACCGTCAGTCTTTCACAGATACCGGAAACCAGCTTCATATCATGCTCGATCAAAAGGACCGTCATGTCGAAATGATCTCTCACAAAACGGATCATATCCATCAGGGACTGGGTTTCATTGGGATTCATGCCCGCCGCCGGCTCATCCAGAAGCAGAAGCTTCGGTTCAGTGGCCAATGCCCGGGCAATCTCCAGCTTACGCTGTTCTCCGTAGGGCAGATTGGATGCCAGAAGATCTGCATGTTTCTCCAGTTCAAACACCTTCAGAAGCTCCATTGCCCGCTCATTCATCTGCTGTTCCACCCTCCGGTAAGAAGGTGTGTGAAAAATGCTGGAAAACAGGGAGTAGGTAAATTCATTATGAAGCCCCGCCTTTACGTTGTCCAGCACAGACATATCTTTAAAAAGCCGGATATTCTGGAAGGTTCTGGCGATTCCGCCCTTGTTAATTTCAATGGTGGATCTTCCTGTAATATCCTGCCCATCCAGCAGGATCCTTCCGGTGTCAGGCTTATATACCCCGGTCAGAAGATTGAAAACCGTGGTTTTGCCGGCGCCGTTCGGCCCGATCAGACCGTACAGCTCTCCCTTCTCAATCGTCATATTGAACTCATTTACGGCCCGAAGCCCGCCGAAGGAAATTCCAAGATTTGTAGTTTCCAACATAGCTGCCATCTTATTTTCCCTCCTTCACTGTTTTTTTGAAGAAGCGGCCCAGATAGCGTTCTCTCCACTCCAATGCTTTCGGTGCCCAGTTAAACAGCATCATTACGATCAGCACAATCGCATAGATCAGCATACGGTAATCCGACAGGAATCGCAGCATCTCCGGCAGCGCTGTCAAAATCACGGCTGCGATCACGGAACCCCGGATATTTCCAATCCCTCCCAGCACCACAAATACCAGCACCAAAATAGAGGTATTGAAATTAAATTTAGATGCCTGCAAAGCTGCCAGATTGTGGGCATACAGCGCTCCGGCCGCACCTGCAAGGGCAGCGGAAACGGTAAACGCCATCAGCTTATATTTCGTAATATTGATACCAATGGACTCTGCCGCAATCCGGTTATCACGGATGGATTTGATGGCACGGCCGTCCCTGGAATTAATCAGGTTCAGCACGATAAACAGCGTAATCAGCACCAGGATGATACCTGCCGTAAAGGTAGAGTCCTTCGGTGTTCCCGTAATACCCTGGGGTCCGGTAATAATCATGGTTCCCGTGGGCTCCATCCCCATGGAGAACTGATCCGTTATGGACATATGAAATCCATTGCTGTCTATTCCAATATAAAAAATATTAATTACATTTTTAATAATTTCTCCAAATGCCAGCGTTACAATGGCCAGATAGTCGCCCCTCAGACGAAGCACCGGAATACCGATCAGCACTCCGAACACTGCAGCCACCGCAGCTCCCACCAGAATTGCCAGGAAGAACCGGAGTCCGGAAATTGTAATAATATTCTGCATACATTTTGAAAAAAATGCGCTGGCAAAGGCGCCCACACACATAAAGCCCGCATGGCCCAGGCTCAGCTCGCCGGAGATACCCACCACCAGATTCAGCGAAACCGCCAAAACCGCATAAACGCACAGCGGCACCAGCAATCCTTTAAACAGGCTGGAAAGATTACCGGTGGTCAGCAGAATCTGTACCACGATATATGCTGCGATCACCATTCCATATGTGATCAGATTACTTTTCAATGTTTTATCTTTCATTTCCGCCACCTACACTTTCTCCTGAATCTGCTTGCCAAACAATCCGGTAGGTTTCACAAGAAGGACTATAATCAATACCGCAAACACAATCGCATCCGCCAACTGGGAGGAAATATATGCTTTTGCCAGAATCTCAATAACACCCAGCAAAATGCCGCCCACCATGGCTCCGGGAATGGAACCGATACCGCCGAATACGGCTGCAACGAATGCTTTAATACCGGGCATAGCCCCCGTGTAAGGAGTCAGGGACGGGTAGGCAGAACAGAGAAGCACACCGGCAACTGCCGCCAGTCCGGAACCGATGGCGAAGGTCAGCGCAATGGTTCCGTTTACATTAATTCCCATCAGTCTTGCCGCTCCCTTGTCCTCTGAGACTGCCAGCATGGCCTGTCCTGGTTTCGTTTTATTAATAAAGGTGGTCAGCACAATCATGATCACGATACAGCTTAAAATAGTGACAATCGCCTTTCCCGTAATAATCAGGGAGCCTCCGGCCAGCTTCAGATCCGGTACGCCTACCACAGAAGGAAAGCTCTTGGGATTGGAGCTGAAGATCAGAAGTACTACGTTCTGCAGCAGATAGCTGACGCCGATAGCCGTAATCAGCACCGCCAGAGGGGAAGCCGCCTCACGCAGAGGACGGTAAGCCACCGCCTCAATCACAATACCCAGCACTGTACATACCACAATCGACACCAATACTGCAACAACAGGATTAGCGCCCACATTCATCATCATGGTAAATGCCACATATCCACCTACCATGATTACATCGCCGTGTGCAAAATTCAGCATCTTGGCAATACCATAAACCATGGTATAGCCCAGGGCGATTATGGCATATACACTGCCGAGGCTGATACCGTTAATCAAATAGGACAAAAAACTCATAACACACCTCGTAATCTTCTTTCTATCGAAAACAGGGGGTTGCTCTTGCAACCCCCTGTCGGGTTCAAAATCAAATGGTATTTTAATTACAGTCCTTTGTAAGCACCATTTTCAATCACAACTGCCTTCGGAGTCTTGGATACATGTCCGTCTGCAGTCCAGGTCATAACACCGGTCAGACCTTCTACTTCGATCTCGGTGAAAGCAGCCTTCAGAGCGTCACTGATCTCAGTGAAATCTGCCTCAGCAGATACGCCGGATTTCTCCAGACCAGCTTTCAGTGCATAGATACCGTCGTATGCATCTGCTGCGAACTGGTTCGGAACTTCACCGAACTGTTCCTGATATTTTGCAACAAAGTTCTTAGTCAGATCATCTTCTGCATCTGCACTGAACGGGGTCAGCAGCATAACGCCCTCTGCCAGAGAGGTATCAAATCCTTCTACGGTCAGGATACCGTCCATACCGTCTACACCAAACCAGATGGGAGAGTAGTCCATGGATGCTGCCTGTGTAAATACGATAGATGCCTCATTGTAGTAGAACGGCATGAATACCAGTTCTGCGCCTGCATCCTTTGCTGCCTGAATCTGTGCTGAAAAATCAGTCTTGCTGTCGTCTGTGAAAGCCAGATCTCCGCCTACGATTTCAAAGGGCTGGTTCTCTGCTTCTGCACGGAAGGTAGCGTAGATACCTGCTGAATATGCATCGGAGCTGTTGTAGATCACGGCTACCTTGCTTGCCAGCTCATGCTCACCGATATACTGAGCGGATGCAGTACCCTGAGCCGGGTCAGTGAAGCAAACCTGGAACTCATTGTCGCCAGCGGAAATCGCCTGCTCGGAAGATGCGGACGGAGTCAGCAGGAACAGATTGTCGGCTGCTGCTTCCGCACTTACTGCGATACAGGGGTTCGTGGTAACAGTGCCCAGAAGCATCTGCATACCCCAGTCTTTTAATGTATTGTAAGCATTTACAGATTTCTCTGCGTCATGCTCGTCATCCTGCGGATTGAACTCCAGCTGATAGCCGTTTACGCCGCCTGCCTCGTTGATCTCGTCCACTGCGATCTGAGCTGCGTTCATAACTGCGGTACCGTAAGCGGATGCCGGTCCGGTTACAGGTCCGATTCCACCGATCTTATAGGTAGCATCCGCAAATGCCGTGGTGGAAAGCACCATGGAAGCCGCAAGAACTGCACTGGCTGCTTTTACAAATTTTTTCATATTATCATCCTCCTGTCTTTTTTCCATATTCTCTGAATATGACAGCTTTCACCGGGACTATCTTCTGACACGCCCCGAAAAACTCATGTGAACATCGTACCCTTATTTAATTTATTTGTCAATCAAAAATTCGTCTGAGATACCGAAAATTTTTCGGGTTTTTCTTTATTCAGTTAAATTTTTCAAGTTTTCATCGTTTTTTGGCCATATTCTTCCTTAAATGACAGAAGCTGTGATCCACTTCCCGCTGTTCTTTCCCCCACTTCTCTCTTGACATTTATTCCCGCTCTTCATATAATTACCAAAGATAATTACTATTAATAAATATTTGGAGGTGTATTTTGAACACGTCAGAATTAAAACAATTGATTGATGCCTGCTTTTTAGCAAAACGCATCGTAGAAACCCTGCCGGAGCTGCCTTCCGGCATGAAGCCCAGACACATTCACGTCCTGGATGCTATATATGAAATAAGACAAAGACAGCAAGAATGCCGCGTCAGCGATGTGTGCCGCCGGCTGAATATCACTATGCCCAGCATTACAAAGCTGATCCAGGAGCTGGAAAACCGGGGACTGCTGAAAAAATATCAGCATCCGCAGGATAAGCGGGTAATACTTTTAAACTTGACAGACGAAGGGCTGGCCTGCGTAAAACGCCATGTACTGGATTTTCACGGACGCTGGGCCAGGGAGCTTCAGGATATCGACAGCCGGCAGGTGGCAGAAACGATTTCTCTGATTAAAAAACTGCAAAATACAATGCCGGGAATTGAAGATACTGCAAAACCAGGGAGGATAAATGATAAATGAAGAAAAATAATGGAAACCAAAGAAAAAAAAGCGAGCTTTCCTTTACGGAAGGCTCCGTATTTCAAGCGCTCATCCGCTTCGCCCTGCCGGTGCTGGGCGCACTGATTCTGCAGGCTGCCTACGGTGCGGTGGATTTGCTGGTGGTAGGACAATTCGGTGATGCTGCCAGTATTTCCGCCGTGGGCACAGGAAGTACGCTGATGTCCATGATCACCTTCATCATCACCAGCCTGGCCATGGGCGTAACCGTTGTGATCGGTCAGTACATTGGAGAGGGAAAACCGAAGGATGCCGGGGATACCATCGGCACTGCCATTCTGCTGTTTGCAGGTGTGGGGATTGTCCTGACCGTGATTTTGGAGCTTTTGGCGGGAAATATTGTGGGCCTGCTGCAGGTTCCCGCTGAATCCTTTGACAAAACGGTGCAGTATATCCGCATTTGTTCCGGAGGTATTCTGATTATTATCGCCTACAATGTTATCAGCAGTATTATGAGAGGAATCGGAAACGCCAACCTTCCTTTCCTATTCGTGGGAATTGCCTGTGCGGCAAATATTGCGGGAGATCTGGCTTTCGTAGGTATTTTCCATATGGATGTGGCGGGTGCTGCTCTGGCTACTGTACTGGCCCAGTTGATATCCGTTCTGGTTTCCCTGATGGTGCTTCAAAAACAGTCCCTGCCTATCTCCTTTTCTCTGGCGCAATGCAGACTGCATCCCGTAAAGCTGCGCCGGATCCTTCAGGTGGGCGTTCCCATTGCCCTGCAGGAAACCATGGTTCAGCTATCTTTTCTGGTCATCAATTCCATTGTAAACAATATGGGCTTAATGCCCTCGGCCGGATACGGAGTGGCGCAGAAGATTGTTTCTTTTATTATGCTGATTCCCTCCGCCATCATGCAGAGCGTTTCCGCTTTCGTGGCGCAAAACGAGGGAGCCGGAAAACCGGAGCGGGCGATTCGGGGATTTTTTACGGCCATTGCCACCGGATGTTCCCTGGGCGTTGTAATCTTTCTGGCCGGATTTTTCGGCGGAGCAGAGCTCTCCTCCCTATTTACCAGTGACCCTCAGGTCATTGCCCAGAGCGCCGCTTATTTAAAGGGCTTTTCCGCAGAATGTATTCTCACCTGCATTCTTTTCAGCAGCATCGGCTACTTAAACGGCCGCGGAAAAAGTATTCCGGTTATGATCCAGGGAATTTCATCCGCATTCTGCATCCGTATTCCCGTATCCGTCCTGATGTCCAGACTGCCCAATACGAACCTGACCCTGGTGGGTCTGGCAACCCCCATCACCACCGTATACGGTATCCTCTTTTTTGCAGTATGCTTTGCGCGGATGAGCCGCCAGCGGCGGGTTTTCTCATAAAAAATGGAGCTGTCGCAAAATCGAAAAGCAAAAGGATCTGTATCCAGGAAGTGCTCACAAACAACGGATACAGAGCTTTGCAAATGAGATTTTGCGACAGCCCCATTTTTTTTGCACCGGATGCAGATTGCGTACCGATCAGCCCTTCACGCCGCCGGATGCAAGGCCGCTCACCAGATGCTTTTCAATCGCCATGAACAGAATAATGACCGGAATGGTTGCAAACAGGGATGCTGCAAACAGATACTGCCATTCAATCATGTTATAGCCATTGAAGATGGTGATACCCACGGTCAGCGGTTTGTTCAGATCGCTGGAAATCAGGGTAAGGGCTATGGTGTACTCATTCCATGCATTGATAAAAATAAAAATCAGGGTGGTCACAATACCCGGAGCCGCCATAGGCAGCAGCACCTTGATCATGGCCTGCATTTTGTTGCAGCCGTCAATACGGGCGGCCTGCTCCATGTCCGGAGAGATCGAGATGAATGCGCCCCGCAGAAGCCAGATGGCAAAGGCCTGGTTAAAGGCTGCATTGATAAAAATCAGCCCCAGCAGGCTGTCAGTCATATGCAGAGTGAGCATAACCCGGTAGATACCGATCAGAAGCACCACAGGAGAAAACATCTGGGATACGATCACCAGTCCCAGAAAAAATTTCTGTCCTTTAAACTTCATACGCGCAAGCGCATATGCTGCCGGAATACCGCACAGAATCGCAATCAGGGTAGACCCGCCTGCCACTATGACGGAGTTCAGAAAATAACGCAGCAGAGGCGCCTTGGACCAGATATCCGTGAAATTGCTCCACAGCCATGTGTTTGGAAAGACTGTACCCTCTGCGGCATAGATCTCCGCACGGCTCTTCAGCGCAGTAGTAAACATAACCAGATAAGGATAGAGGATCACCAGAGCCATGAGAATCACAAAGACGTAAAGACAAATCTTCAGCGCCTTCTGCTTCGGCGTCTTTGCCTTTTTTATCACCATTTCTTCCTTCTGTCTACTCATCGCCGCCCTCCTTCCTTAAGGATATCACCATGTAAACGGAGGCACAGACGCAGAGAATCAGGAAGCCAACCACAGACACTGCCGCTGCTTCCCCTGATTTTCCATTGTAAAATGCCAGCTTATACAGGTATGTAACAAGCGTATCCGTATGGTTTGCCGGATCGCCCTTTGTAATGGTCCAGATAATCGGGAAAGAGTTAAAAACATAGATAATATTCAGCACTGTACTGACGGTCAGAGACGGCTTTACCAGAGGTACCGTGATCCGAAACAGCCTCTGCCAGTAGGTGGCCCCGTCCACTGTGGCCGCCTCATAGTAGGCATTGTCAATACTCTGCAGTCCCGAAAGCACGCAGAACATGACAAAGGGAACGGTTACGAAAATTCCTACCCAGCATTCCCAGGCAAAATAGGCGCCGGGTGTCGGAGTCCAGTTCGCTGATTTTTCCAGAATGCCAAGCCGCATCAGCAGCGTGTTCAGTGCGCCGTAATCCGTATCAATAATAAACTTCCACACCCCTGCCTGAATAATCAGGGAAGTGGCCCACGGGAATACCACAATCGCCCGGGCAATTTTGCGTCCCCGGAACTGATTATTCAGTACAATGGCCAGAATAAAACCGATCAGGGTGGAAAGTCCCACCACCACCACAGTCCACACCAGCGTGTTCTTCAAAACCATCGGAAAAGCAGAACCGCCCAGAACCTTCTCGAAATTCGCCAGACCGATAAATCCCTTGATAACGCCTGCTTTGGTGACTTTGCTGAGCGAAATCCGGAAAACCTCATAAATCGGAACCAGTATAAAAATCGCCATCAGCAGCATACTAGGCAGAAGCCAGAGATACGGCTCAAGCAAATTTAAAATTTTCTTTTTCTTTTTCATGAATTCACCACCCGGAGGATTAAATTAATATAGGAAACAGTATGAATCGGGAGCAGAGCCATAAGAGCCCTGCTCCCGCAATTTTTTGTTCATGGCAACAGAACGCTGCCAACGCCTGCTTTCTGTCGCTTATCCCGCCAAATCAGAGGGCAGAAACAAATTCTCCCGCAAAAATCAGCCTGCGATTTCTGCCTGCAGATCATCCAGCAGAGTCTGCACATCTCCGCCCAGAAGCGCCTGCTGTTCTGCATCAATAACGCCCTGCTTCACATCTGCCCATTCAGCCTTCGCTGTGGGATAGAACTTACTGGAGCCTACAATGTCAACCCATGCAGCCATGCTCTCGTCAGCCGCTGCCACAGCCTCACCGCCGGCCTTGGTTGCCGGAAGGAAGCCCTCCATCAGTACCCAGTCAGAGTAACGGGCATCATCGTAGAAGTAATCAAAGAATGTGGTAATGGCTGCCAGCTCTTCTTCGGAATACCCGTTATCGAAGCACATGAAACGGTCCATAACACCGGCAGATACGGACTCACCGGTATTGCAGGGGATGGAAGCCACTGCGTAGTTCACTTCGTAGCCGCCGTCTGCAACGTAGGTGGGCAGGCTGTTGGGAGCGATTACCATGGCGATCTGGCCTGCACCGAACATATCCTGCAGGTCGTAACGGGTATCATTTGCCGGATCACTGTTGGTGTAGCCGGAATTTACCAGATTAATCGCATACTCGATAGCTTCCACGTTTTCAGGACTGTTCAGAGCCCATTCACCGTTCTCATCAACAAAGCCGCCGCCGTTGTTCCATGTGTAATATGCAAAAGCAGCCTGTCCTTCGTCTGTGGTCATATCAATACCCCAGGGGTAAATGCTGTCGTCATAAGCCTTGATCGCTTCACATGCAGCAGTCAGCTCTTCCCAGGTGGTGGGAACCTCCACGCCGGCCGCTTCCAGGATATCCACATTGTAATACAGCGCACGGGCGGAAGCCAGATCCGGAACTGCCCATACGGTGCCGTCGATCTCGGACTGCTCCAGGAAGGACTCATACATCTTTGCATAGGTCTCCTCAGAAACGTAGTCCTGCGCCGGAAGCAGCAGTTCGTCTGCCTGATAATCTGCGAATACGTCAATGTTCAGAATGTCAGGAGCCTGACCGTTCGCGATACGTGTGTTTACTACCGTATAAATATCGTTCCAGGAAACAACCTCCACGTTCAGGTTAATTCCCGGGTTGTCAGCATTAAATTCCTCAACAAAATTTGCCCACCAGTCCGTGGTGTTCTGACCGTACTGAGCTGCAATTACCGACAGATCAACTTTTTCCTCTGCGGATGCACTCATTACCATGCCGGCCGCCATCAGCGCAGTAAGACCTAATGTAATCATTTTTTTCATATCACGAAACCCTCCTTAAAATAAATTTAGGCAAACCACACAGCATTGTTCTTTTCCCTTGGTTTGCCTGATATATAAATATTACAATACAATTATTTATTTGTCAATAATTTTGTCACTTTTGTCTATATATTTTTCAAATTTTCCCATGCCAATATACACAATATCTATATTTCTCTGTTTTACTGTATAAGTCCGGGTTCAAAGCAGAGACGGATGGGCTGCAGGCAGACCATTCCGACTCTGCATTTGAGATGACAACAGGTATGAGGAGGAAGGGGCCGCCCCTTCCTTCGCACAATCTTGAATGATGCATTCGTCCTGTTATTAATATGCCTTGCCCCAATAAACCATCTTGGCAGCCGGTTTTCCGCAGTATGCGCAGGTATCGCCCAGGTTTTCCTGAGCAAACGGAATACATCTGGAAGTCACGCCGATTTCCTCTTTGATCGCATCCTCACATTCCTGGCAGCCGCACCACATAGCCTTAATAAAGCCGGGCTTATGATCCGCAATATCCTTGAACTCCTCCCGGTTGGCAGCCGTATAGGTATGAGCATCTCTGTGCTTTCTTGCCCGTTCCAGCATATCGGACTGCATGGTTTCCAGTACTTCCTTTACCTTGCCCGCCAGCTCCTCAATCGGAGTCACGATCTTTTCTCTGGTATCCCGGCGGACGATGACTGCCTGTCCCGCTTCCAGATCCTTAGGTCCAAGCTCGATCCGCACCGGAATTCCCCGCATTTCCTGCTCCGCAAATTTCCAGCCGGGACTCTTATCCGCATCATCCAGACGGGTACGCAGTCCCGAAGCTGCCAGCGTATCTTTTATCTGTACCGCTTTTTCCAGGACCCCTTCCTTCTTCTGCTGGATGGGAATCACCATCACCTGTACCGGTGCGATTCTGGGGGGCAGCACCAGGCCGCTGTTATCGCCGTGCACCATAATGATCGCGCCGATCATACGGGTAGTCATTCCCCAGGAGGTCTGATGGACGTATTTTAACGTATTATCCTTATCCGTAAACTGAATGTTGAAGGCCTTTGCAAAGCCGTCTCCAAAGTTGTGGCTGGTGCCGGACTGCAGCGCCTTTCCGTCATGCATCAGGGATTCGATGGTGTAGGTAGCCTCCGCACCGGCAAATTTTTCTTTGTCCGTTTTTCTTCCCTTAATCACCGGAATCGCCAGTACCTCTTCACAGAAGTCCGCATAGACGTTCAGCATCTGGATGGTTCTCTCCTCCGCCTCCTGGGCGGTCGCATGGGCCGTATGGCCCTCCTGCCACAGGAACTCTCTGGAACGCAGGAAGGGACGGGTGGTCTTTTCCCAGCGCACCACGGAGCACCACTGATTATACACCCTGGGCAGATCCCGGTAGGAATGTACGTCGTTGGCATAAAAGTCACAAAACAGCGTCTCAGAGGTAGGACGCACGCACATCCGTTCCTGCAGAGGCTCCAGTCCGCCATGCGTCACCCAGGCTACCTCCGGTGCGAAGCCTTCCACATGATCCTTCTCCTTCTGAAGCAGGCTCTCCGGAATAAACATGGGCAGATACACATTCTGCACTCCGGTCTCCTTAAATCTGCGGTCCAGCTCATGCTGGATATTCTCCCAGATCGCATAGCCCGCCGGTTTAATCACCATACAGCCCTTCACGCTGGTATAATCAATCAGCTCTGCCTTCTTCACCACATCCGTGTACCACTGGGCGAAATCCTCTTCCATAGAAGTAATGGACTCTACTAATTTCTTTTCCTTAGCCATCTTTCTTCTCCTTCTTCTCATCTTATTTTCTTACCATCGGAGCTTCGCATGTCCAAAGCCCCTCAAAATGCCTTCGGCATCTCAACTCCCCTGCCCCTCAAGCTTGAGGGGAGAAGGCATTTTACGCCGGATGCAGATCGCGCAGCAATCAATTACCTTATGCATCCGTGCGCATCACCGCAAAAAAACCCCGATCCCTGTGCTTTCTGCATAGGGACCGAGGCACTGTTTTACCTTCGGCGGTACCACCCTGATTAACGATCCGGACCGCCTTCTCATGAAAACGCATCTGTGCGGGAAGGACGATTTCAGGATCATTCTCTCATTTTTCCGTTATCGCCGGAATTACGCCATATTTCTTTCTGAATTCCGCTGTCCGCTCCGGCTTTGGTACGGATGCTCCGCAGCAGCCGCATTCCGCAGCTTCATCGCAGGCCGGTTCCATCAGCAGCGTATCTCAGATTTCATATGGGGCTCCGAGGCCGGTTCCATACTGCTCCGCCAAAGACTCGCACCATCCGTCTTTTCTCTGAAGGCTTCCCGGTATGTACTATCCCTCATCCACGCCTTATCCAGGAATCAGTTGTTTTCCTTAGTTTAGCCTTGGAGCTCCCATTTGTCAAGGCTGTCTTTTTATTCCTGCGAGCAATGAACCAGGCTGCGGCAACCGTTTAGCGGAAGGCTGAACCGTTACAGGCTGCGGATAAAGCGCAGGAATGCTTCCTTTCCTTCCGGCGTGCGCTTGTAAACACCGGCGTGCTCCAGCACTTTTGCAAATACCAGACCGATCTCATCCTGAAGGATCTGCTCCACATTTTCTTCCGTAATGGACGGATATTTTTCCCGGATCTCATCCACCCAGTCGGCATGCTTCGCCAGTTCCTCATCCTGGCGGATATCCTGATTTGCCAAGATCGCCCGTTTCAGTCCTTCCATCTCATCCTTCAGCCGGGCCGGAAGCACTGCCAGGCCCATTACCTCGATCAATCCGATATTTTCTTTCTTAATATGATGCAGCTCGGCATGGGGATGATAAACCCCCAGCGGATGCTCCTTTGTGGTAATATTATTTCTCAGCACCAGATCCATTTCGTAGTTGTCGCCCCGCTTTCTGGCGATGGGGGTAATCGTATTATGCGGCTCTCCCTCTGTCTGAGCAAAAATAAATGCCGCCTCATCTGTATAGCCTCTCCAGGCCAGCAGAATTCTGTCCGCCAGCTCCACCAGCCGCTCCGTATCCGGCCCGCTGATGCGGATTACCGACATAGGCCATTTCACAATGCCGGCAGACACATCCTCAAATCCCGGAATGGTGACAGGCGTCTCCACCGGAGCCTTTGCCATTGCAAATTCATAATGGCCGCCCTGGAAATGGTCGTGGCTTAAAATCGAACCGCCCACAATGGGCAGATCCGCATTGGATCCCACGAAATAATGCGGGAACTGCCTTACAAAATCAAACAGCTTGGCAAAGGTAGCCCGCTCGATCTTCATAGGAATATGCCGGCTGTTGAACACGATACAGTGTTCATTATAATACACATAAGGAGAATACTGAAAATACCAATCGCTGCCATTAATCGTCACCGGAATGATCCTGTGATTCTGTCTTGCCGGATGATTCAGCCGTCCGGCATATCCTACATTTTCCGGGCACAGCAGACACTTGGGATAGGAAGTCTGCTTCGCCAGCTTGGCTGCCGCAATTGCCTTTGGATCCTTCTCCGGCTTTGACAGGTTGATGGTAATATCAAGATCTCCGTACTCTGTCTTTGCATTCCATTTGCGGTCCTTCGCAATGCGGTAACGGCGAATATAGTCCGTATCCTGACTGAATTTGTAATAATAATCCGTCGCCTTTTGCGGCCCCTCTTCATAAAGCTGATAAAATCTCCGGATCATATTGCTGGGACGGTCCACCAAAAGTCCCATGACCTTTGTGTCAAACAGATCCCGGTAGGCCACACTGTTCTCTTCCAACAGCCCCTGCTCATAGGCGTAATCACAGATCTCTCCAAGGATCTGCTCCAGATCTCCCGCCGCCGGTGAAGCGGAAGCATCAAAGTCACGAATCTGCGCCTCCGCCTCTTCCTCCAGTGAATCTATCTGCAGCAGCTCCAGCAGCCGGTTCGCCGTATAAATACTGTCCGCCTTCTCAATCAGCCCTGTTGCCAGCCCATACTGAACCCATTTTGCAATCGCATTCTGTATCACTGTTTTTCCCTCCTTACTCTGCCAATGCAGCTTTTACCTCTTCCATCGTAGGGATAGAGGGAGTAGCGCCCGGGCGGGACACCGCAATAGCGGAAGCTCTGGCCGCTGTGCGCAGCGCCTCCGCAACCGTCGCCCCGGAAATCAGAGAAGCCATAAAGAAGCCGGTAAAGGTATCGCCTGCCGCAGTGGTATCCACTGCTTTCACTTTGAAAATGCCCTGGAATACCTTTTCTTTTCCATCATAATAGACAGCTCCGTCGCTTCCCAGAGTCAGCACAAATCTGGCAGCCGGGAATTTTTCCGCCAGGCTGGCCAGGATCTCATCTTTATCGGAAAAACCGGTGAACTGCTCTCCCTCGATCTCATTCAGCATAAACAGATAAATCTTTGTCAGATCACAGGCCTTTAATTTTTCATCGAAGGGGGAGGGATTCAGTACGATCCGCATTCCTCTTGCATAAGCCTGATCAATGATATAGTCCAGCAGATTCACCTCATTCTGGAGAATCAGGTAGTCTCCCTGGCCGAAATTGCCCAGAACCTCATCGATGTATTCTTTGGTCTGCATCTGATTCGTTCCGCCGTAAAGGATAATACAATTCTGACCGTTCTCGTCTACCTGAATAATGGTATGGCCCCCCTTTACCGGAAGCTTACGCACATAAGTGGTATCCACTCCGCTCTCCCTGCAGGCCTCCAGAAGCATATCTCCATCCTCGCCCACAAGTCCCGCATGATATACCGGAACGCCGGCCTTTGCCAGAGCGATAGACTGGTTCAGCCCCTTTCCTCCGCAGAACGTCTCCACCTTGGAAGAAAGGATCGTCTCCCCTCCCTGTACAATATGATGAAGCGAATATACGTTGTCCACATTCAATGAACCATAGTTTAATACTTTCATTTTCCTTCTCCTTTCCCGATTTTCACCCTGCGGCCTCCTGGCCGCCTCACTTTCTTTTATTTTAACATTGATCTGCCTTTCTCACAAGAAATGTTTCTTTGCTATCAGCTATTTTTCTGTAACAGTTCAGCCCAGGGCTTTACACTGGCTGCAAAGTCCGTAAGAACAAGTGACGGTTAAAAAGAAACCAGCTCCTTCGCCGAAGGCGAACTTTAAATGGGCTGGTTTCCGGAGCTGTCGCAAAAACGGAAAACAAAAGGATCTGTATCCAGGGTGTTTGTATCACTGAGACAAATGTCCGAAACATGGCGTACGAAGTCCGACATGGGCGGACAGATGTCAGGAAGTGCTCACAAACACCGGATACAGAACCTTGCAAATGAGATTTTGCGACAGCTCCATTTTTCTGCCGGATCTTTACACAAGCTGCATAGACTTTTTGCATGGTTTTTGCTATACTTGCTAAAAGGAGGAATTTCCCATGGAAGATATCAAGCTGTACCGCAAGCGCATCATCCCGGAAGAGTGTGTCTGCCTGAAGGATGACATTATTTTATACAGAGATCATGAGATCATCATCACCCGCTGGAATACCCTGCGCCCCAAGAAAACGCTGCACCACGGCTATTCCTGTTATTTTCTGGAAAGAGGTTTTAAGATCAGCAAATTCTATGACCATGACGGTCAGTTGATTAGCTGGTACTGCGATATTATCTCCCACACCTATGACGCAGACACCGAAACCTACATTTTCACCGACCTTCTGGCAGACGTGATCGTCTATCCGGACGGTTTTGTCCGTGTTGTGGATCTGGATGAGCTGGCAGACGCCCTCCGGGACGGACTTATCACTTCGGAGGAGCTTCAGACAGCCCTGCGCCATCTGGACAAACTGCTGTCGCTGATTTACAAGGGCGCTTTCCCCCGGCTTCAAAAATACATTGACGACTTCGAAAATTCGGAAGCCTCTTCCTCTTCTCCTGCGCAGCAGTAGCCGATCAATACTCTCCAGGTATGCTTCACGCCATCCCGGTGGCTCCGTTCGTAGCCGTGGGAAGCGGATACGCCTGCGCCGATCAGGCCGTGGCGCACATCATAGCCTGCCCGCAGCGTGGCCTCCACATCCGAACCGTAATGCGGATAGATGTCTACCGCATAATCGGCGTCCATTTTCTGCGCCGCCCGGATCAGGCCGCTGACCACCTCATAATCGTAGGGTCCCCCGCTGTCCTTGGCGCAGATGGATACCTGGTGCTCCCTGCACTGCAGGCCGTCTCCCACGCAGCCCATGTCTACGGCTATGGCCTCTGTGACTCCTTCCGGCACGGATGCGGCGCCGCCGTGGCCCACCTCCTCATAGCTGGTAATATGCACATAGACAGCCCGATCCTGGCAGATATTCTCCTCCTGCAGATACCTGGCAAAGCCCAGCAAAATTCCCACACTTAGCTTATCATCCAGAAAACGGCTCTTGATATACCCGCTTTCTGTGATCCGGGTACGGGGATCAAAGCAGACAATATCGCCTGCGGCGATGCCCAGCCTTTTCGTTTCTTCCTGCGTTTCGGTTCTCTCGTCCAGCACCACCTCCATCGTATCATAGCTGCGTTCGGTCTTATTGTAATCCTTATTCACATGAATCGATGCGTTCATTAACTGAAAGGTGCCGTCATATACGTTTCCCTCTCTGGTGTAAATCCGGCAGTTTTCTCCTTCCGCATTATTTGCGTTCATTCCTCCGATGTTCGTCAGACGCAGCCGCCCGTTGGGCTTCACCTCCGCCACCATTGCCCCGAGGGTATCCATATGGGCCTCCAATAAAATTCCGTTGGAGGTATCCCTCCCGCCCAGGCTCACCAGGATTCCCCCCTTACGGGTCAGCTCCGGCTGATAACCCAGGGAAAGAAATTCATTCCGCACAAATTCCGCTGCCTGCCTTGTATAACCGCTGGGGCTGTCCACCGCCAAAAGCCTGGAGGTGACATCCAGCATATATTCCACATATTTTTCTTCCATTTCTATCTGCTGCATCCTTCTGCTCCTCATTTTCTTCCGTCTCTGCTCTGAGACCGGACTTATACAGTAAAATATTAGAAAAAGGGCGCCATAAAATTTCTTTTACAGCACCCCAGGCTCATTTCCTTACTCCTCTATTCTGTTACCGGATATTTCCGAAACATCCGCAGCCCGTCATTACTCTGCTGCCGCTTCCGTAGCCGCTTCGGTATCTGCTTCTGCACCGTCCGCTGCTACGTCAGTACCGGAAAAGACGATCTGATAGAGCTCGCTGCTTCCGTAATTCTCTCTGGATTCTGCCAACACATAATTTCCGTCGCCGGAAAGCTCGATGCCAGAATATTCGCACGGAAGAAGCACGTTTCCGTGCCAGTCAATCATACCGCAGTTATAATCTTCATCCCTTACCTGATAGAACATACCGGAGCCATAGTTCAGGGCATAGATGGAATCATATCCCTCCAGCACGTTCTCTGTGCCGTCCGCAGCCAGCAGAATCGTATTTCCTTCCAGATCCACTATGGTAGCGGAAGCTCCGTAGTTGTCTGCCGCATCTGCTGAATACTTGGGTTCGCAGGTAACTGCACCGCTCTCATCCACATAGCCCAGCTTTCCGTCCTTCTCTACTGCAAAATAGCCGTAGCAGTTGTAGCCCACGGTATCGCCTTCCTCGTTCATGGGAGCATAATAGCTGGAATCCACGTCATCATACTCTGCCGGTAAGATCACATTGCCCTGCTTATCAATTAAGCCGGTCTTTTCTCCATCGGAAACCCGGGCATAGTCCCCGTTGAAATCATAAATGGTATAGAAGGAAGCCTCCATGATCACATTGCCCTCTGCATCCATCAGGCCTGTCTGCCCATTGTCACGGAAGGTAGTCAGCTCTTTCGCATCCTCCGGCACGTCATAAAGACTTACATCGGTAGCCACCTGGTTAAACTCTGCATCATAGGTGCTGACAGTGCTGGTGCTTCTGTCCTGAATATTAATGTACTTTCCGGCTGCGCTGGCATCCATATACTGGTCCCTGCTCAGGCTGGCCAGGCAGGCAGCCTCACCGTCTGCAATATGATAAACATCCACCGTCTGAATCAGATAATACGCTTCGTCTCCCCAGAGACTGGTATAATCATACTGGTCGGCAGTAGCCTCCGCCAGAACAAGGCCCAGCGCCCAACTGTCGCTCAGCACATCCACATCGCCGTACTGCAGCGGCATCAGCTCTTTTCCCTCCTGGGAAAGCAGGCCCTCGCTGTTCAGTCCGCCCTCTGCGGTATATACCGTAATATAGCCGTTCTCACAATACATGGACATGCCATAGATCTGTTCGGTCACAGCCGTTCCGTCAATGGTCTGAAGCCCATAACCATCGCTGCCCTCCGTCCGCAGCAGATTGGTTCCGCTCACCCATTCCGTATCCTCCAAAGTACCCAGACTTTCCAGTGAAACATCCGCCATTGCCGTGATAGGCATACAAGCCAAAACTGCACCAACGGCCGCCGCCACTACACCTTTTTTCCTAATCATAATCCTTCTCCTTTTTACCTTCTTCTTTTTATCAGCGCATCCAGATTTTTGTGCACGATGAAAAAATTATATCATGCAGGTGATTCATTTGCAATCATTTTCATTTGCATTCTGCCCATGTCGTTCCCCGTAACAGTTCAGCCTTCAGCTAAACTGTTGCCATTCCCCCGCATTGCTGTTCACTTATTAGCTGTCCCGCCAGATGTTTCCGGGCAGTATGCCTACTTCTCTGCGGCTGCGATCACCTCTACCTCGCACAGCACTCCCTTCGGCAGCTCCTTCACCGCCACGCAGGAACGGGCCGGTTTTCCGGTGAAATACCTTCCGTATACCCCGTTGAATGCGGCAAAATCCCCCATATCCGCCAGAAAGCAGGTGGTCTTGATTACATCCGTAAACGCAATCCCCTGGCTCTCCAGCAATGCACGGATATTTTGCATTACCTGCTCTGCCTGCTCTTCGATGGTAGTGCCAATGACCTCTCCCGTCACCGGAGACAGAGGAATCTGTCCGGAAAAGAACACAATTCCGTTTACAAGAATTCCCTGGGAATAGGGGCCAATGGCCGCAGGTGCATTTTTTGTTTCAACATATTTCAGCATAATTTTTCTCCTCTCATATTTGATACTCATGACTATAATAGCACATTTTTTTGCAAAAAACCCGGAAATTCCTCTCGCATTCCATTTTTTAAGCTTCTTCCGGATTTTCAGATTTCCTTTCCTTCTTTCCCCCATCCATGTAATTGTAGAGCGTGAATTTTGAAATGTCCAGCAGATTGGCCACTTTATCTCCTGATTTTGTGATCAGGAATGCTCCCGCCTCATCCAGGAACCTTACCACCCGCACCTTATCCTCTTTATTCATGGCCTCCACCGGCTTTCCCACCAGGACAAGCGCCTGTCTAATCAGGGAATCCAGCAGTTCATTTACATTACAGGCCGTTTGCTCCGGCTCCCTTTCATCTCCCGGGAACTCCGCCTTCGCCTGCTCAAAGAGCATGGACTGAATGACCCGGTCCGCCTTCTGCAAAACAGTAATATCGTAATTCAGGCAGAAGATGTAATCCACCTGTCCCCCTTCTCCATGAAGAAATACCGTACTGCATTTCAGAACTCTTCCGTCCTCTGTTTTCAACCGATAAGCCAGACGGTCCGGAAGCGGATCCCCCTGCCTGCTGCTTATGGCTTCCATCACTTCCCCGGAAGGGCCGTCCCCTATTTTTCTGCCGGATACATGGCCATTTTCTACATACACCGCAGAATGCTCTAATTTTTGCTTCGTCAGATCATGAATTACGATTTCGCAGTTTTTTCCGAACTGAACGGCAAGACTATGAGCAATCTGTATCAGCAAATCCAGTCTGCTTCCCATTCACCTCATATCCTTCCTTGATTCTGCCATTTGCTCCGTTTCAAAATTATCATAGCATATAAAAATTTTAAATCAATCATTTTTCTGAAAATTATTTAGATATCTAAAATTTTTTTTGGCGTTGTGTTGCAATTTGGCCCATTTAATGATATTCTAGGAACAAAAGGCATAAATTTGAAATTATGCGAAAACAATAGTTAAAAATACAGATAATACGAAAAGCTTCTGCCCGGTATCCTGTTTCGCAGGTCTGTCCGCAGGCGGCTTTTTCAATTTACCGGATTCTATGCTGATAATGGAGGAATTTACCTTGAATTGGAGTAATAAAAAAATGAAAAATTTTTTCCTTGATTTTCTGTGTGATATTCTGGGAAGCATCCTGTATGCCACCGGAATCTACACCTTTGCCAAGACGGCAGATTTCGCCCCCGGCGGTATCTCCGGTCTTGCCCTGATCCTGAATCATCTGTGGGGGCTTCCCATCGGTACGATGACGCTGATATTGAATATCCCGCTGGTACTGATCAGCTACCGGGTAGTGGGAAAGAAATTTTTGTTAAAAACTGCCCGCAGCATGATCATCAGCACCATTTTTCTGGATCTGATCTTTCCTTTTACTCCCGCTTACGCAGGCAGTCCCTTCATGGCCGCCCTCTACTCCGGGATCTGCCTGGGCGCCGGAATGGCCTTTTTTTATATGCGTGGAAGCAGCTCCGGCGGCATGGATTTTCTGATCATGACCATCAAGGTCCGTTACCCGCATTTTTCCCTGGGCATGGTATCCATGATCAGTGATTTCGTTATTATCCTGCTGGGCTGGCCGGTTTTCGGAAATGTAGATGCGATTCTGTATGGCCTGACCACCGCCTTTGCAGCCTCTACTGTTCTGGATAAAATTATGTACGGCATGGGCGCCGGAAAATTGATTATCATCATCACCAACCAGGGGCAGTCTCTGGCCGGCCGCATCGGAGAAATGACGGACCGGGGTTCCACCATTCTGAAGGCTATGGGCACCTACACCCGGGAGGATCGGGATGTATTGCTGTGCGCCTGCTCCAAATCCCAGGCCTATTCCATCACCGGCATGGCTCATGAAATGGATCCGGGGGCATTCGTCATGGTGACAGAGACCAGCGAGGTATTCGGAGAGGGCTTTACCGAAGAAAAAAAAGAGACTGCCGGAAAATAGCTCCGAAAGCCGGCCTGCGCCGGACTCTCCCCATTCCGTTAGTCCCTTATTTCTTCTTTTTAAAAATCCATCTGTTCTGAACAAAATAGCTGAAAAAGAACAGCCCCACATCTACAAGGATCTTCAGCAAAACCGGCTCTCCCGAAGAAATATACTCCAGGGACTGCACAAGACCGGCAGACAGCAGGCACTGTACGATACTCAGCACCACAAACATTCCGGCGGATTTCCTGCCGTCCCCTCCGCTTTCAAATACCAGGTAGCGGTTGATCAGATAATTGACTGACGCAGAAATCACCCGGGCGATTACGGTTCCCCAGGCCAGCGGATAGCTGATATTTTTCAGGCAGTATTCCGTCAGCAACCAAAACAGCACTATATCCAGCAGCGATACGGAAACCGAGGTCATGGAAAACATCAGAAATCTCCGGAACAGCGCAACATAAATGCGCACCGTATCCCGTACCGGGCGGTAATGTGTCTCCGCCTTCGGATTGGGGACAGGTGTTTCGACCGAAACCTCCAGATATCCGGCGTATCCGCAATCCAGTAGCATAGAAGCCTCATACTCATAGCCGCTTCCCCACATCCGCAGACATTCCGGAATCCGCATATCGGGAATCCCCCGCAGCCCTGTCAGCGCATCCTTCACCGAAATTCCTGTCAGCAGCCGGTAAATGAGGCAGGTAATTTTATTTCCGTTTCGTCTGGCTCTGGTAATACCGGGACCGGAAAAATCTCTGGCCCCCAGCACCAGGCCATAAGAGTCCATGCGATGGCTATTGTAAAGCGTTTCCTCTATCCGGAGCACATCCTCCAGCCGGTCGCTGCCGTCAGAATTCACCGTGATGACGCCATCGCAGGTTCCCTGCCAATGCTCCCCGTAATATGAAAAGCCTGTCTTGAGTGCCGCACCCTTTCCTTTATTTTCCCTGTGATGCAGTACAATACAGCCGACCCGCTCCGCCTCCCGGAATATCTCCTGCCGGTCCTCCCGGCTTCCATCATCCACAACAAGAATCCGCTCAAAACCGGCCCGGCGAAGCTGCCGCAGATAATCACATAACGAATCCGGCGGATTATACGCAGGGATTAAAATGGTACAATTCCGTCTCATGATTCTTGTCCTTTATCTTTATTGTTCTTTCTTTATCGCTTTCTCCTTATCGCTTTCTCTTTCTCCCTCTATCCTTATCCCTTCATTCTATCGCCACCCGAAAACAGCCGGATACAGGGCCGAAGCTTTCAATACAAACCGCTACAGCTTCTTGGCCTTCTTGACACAGGCCTTTTCTGCCTCGATCAAAGCGCTGCGGAAGCCTCTCTCCTCCAAGACCCGAACCGCATCAATGGTGGTGCCGCCCGGCGAGCATACCATATCCTTCAGCTCTCCCGGATGCTTCCCCAGATCCAGAATCATTTTTGCGCTTCCGTACACCGCCTGCGCTGCAAACTCGTATGCCAACGCTCTGGGCATTCCGTCCGCCACGGCTCCGTCCGCCATTGCCTCAATCATCATAAATACGTAGGCCGGGCCGCTTCCCGATACGGAAGTCACCACGTCCAGAAGATTCTCCGGAACCCACTCTGCCCTGCCGAAGCTCCGGCACAGCCCCTGCACCATCTCCATCTCACCGTCCGTGACATATTGGTTTTTACTCAATCCCATCATACCGGCCTTCACCATCGCCGGAGTATTCGGCATGGTGCGGACGATCTTCAACGGCCGGCCAAACTGCTGCTCCAGCCAGCCCAGAGTCTTTCCGGGAGCAATGGTCACGATCACTTCCTTCCCCGTCATCACATATTTGATCTCTGAGATCACATCCGCATAATACTGGGGCTTTACCGCCAAAAACAGCACATCTGCAAACTCTGCCACTGCCTGATTTGTCTCACCGTACTGAATCTTCAATTCTTCTATAATCTTTTTCTGAGCCAGAGGGGCCTTGTCGGAGGCCATAATCTCTTCCTCTTTCGCTGCGCCGCTTTCCAGAATGCCGCTGATCATGGCCGTCGCCATATTGCCGCATCCGATAAATCCAATCCTCATAACACTTCTCCTCCACTATACACACCAAAACCTGCCATGCATATTCCAATGTTTCCGGGCAGAGCTCCTGGCAAAACCTTCGGTTTTCCCAGGTCGCTTCGCTCGCCAAATGAACAGAAATACATCTGTTCAAGCCAGCTTGACCGCTCCCTGCCATGCATATTCCAATCTTTTCGGGCAGAGCTCCTGGCAAAACCTTCGGTTTTCCCAGGTCGCTTCGCTCGCCAAA
>JAUNON010000022.1:35434-42691 GCA_030537145.1 Lachnospiraceae bacterium
TGAACAGAAATACATCTGTTCAAGCCAGCTTGACATCTGTATTTCTGTTCATTTGGCTCTGCCCTTTGCGGACATTATACCATATACCTTACAGGAATTCAGCAGTTATTTTGTGTAAATTGGGATATATAAATAAACAGAAGGAGACCGCTCCTTCTGTTCCTGAAACTTTCTATCTGTCTGACTGCTTCCGGTCCGCTGACCTCCGGCAGGCTATACCTCCTCGATGGGCAGTCCCCGGTGTTCCACCGAGGTGGAAAATACGATCTGTGTCTTGGTTTCGCCGTATCTTTGCAGATCGTCAATGAAATGATCCAGCTCTTCCGTATTATGGAAGATTACTTCCAGGAAAATCACATAGTCTCCGGTAACGCAGTCACACTGGATCACATTTTTTACAGACCGCACATAATCGTACAGCTCGCTTTTCATTACCGGATCCATCTTCAGGTGAATAAATGCTTTAATCTGATACAAAAACGCATCCCTGCAAATCTGTGCGTGATAGCCTTCTATGACCCCGTTCCGCTCCAGTTTCTCAATTCTGGCCGATACCGCCGGAGAAGTCAGGAAAACCTCATTGGCAATATCCTTCAGCGACATTCTTGCATTTTTTTGCAGCAAATCAAGGATTTTATAGTCAACTCCGTCCAGGTCATACATAGGCTCCCTCCTTCTTACATGGCTTTTCTGTATAGATCCTCAATGTCTTTTTTCGTTGTACTCCTGGGGTTTACTGCAATATTCCCGCTCTTCATGGCATCCTCCGCCATCGCCGGAATTTTGTCCTCCGTTACCCCCACCTGGGTCAGATTTTGGGGAATGCCCAGGCTTGCCGTCAGGCTGCGGATCTCTTCCGCCAGCATATCTGCGGTGAAATGCTCTGCTGGATCCTTCGCAATATAACGATAAATCTTTTCATATTTCCCATGGTCTGCCAGCGCATTGTAATCCACCACCACCGGAAGCAGAATGGCATTCGCTACGCCGTGAGGCACATTAAAGAATCCGCCCAGCGGATGGGCCATGGCGTGTACATCGCCCAGCTTTGCCCAGGAAAATGCAATTCCGGCAAAAAGGCTGCCCGCCAGCATGGCCTTTGCTGCCTCCACATTGCCCCGATTCGCCACAAAGGCACGAATATTTCCGCCGATCAGCTCCAGCGCCTTCTCCGCCATAGCATCCGAGAAGGGGGATGCCGCAGTGGACAGATAAGCCTCCAGTGCATGAACCATGGCATCCACGCCGGTGGCTGCCGCTACGGAAGCCGGAAGAGACGTAATCAGCTCCGGATCCAGAATCGCATAGGAGGGAATCAGCTTGTAGCTGAATACGGTCAGCTTATAATTTCTGGAATGGTCTGTGATCACGGAAAAAGCAGTGACCTCAGAGCCGGTGCCTGCAGTAGTGGGAATCGCTACCAGCGGAACGATATCCCCCGGCACCTTACCGCCGCCCTCATATGCGGTAATGGACCCGCCGAACCTGGCCAGAACGCCTACGGCCTTGGCCACATCCATAGGAGAACCGCCTCCCAGAGCAATCAGGCTGTCCGCACCGCTGTCCCGAAATGCTGCGGCTGCCTTATCCACCGTCTCCACGGAAGGGTTGCCCTCCGTTTCCGTGAAAGCATCGCAGCCCACACCTGCCTCCGTCAAAATATCAGCTACCTTCTTTACGACCCCCATTTTCTTCAGATGGGGGCCTGAAATAAGAAAGGTATGTTTCGACCCCAGCTTCTCCATAACGGAGGGGAGCTTCTGCAGACTCCCCTGGCCGAACAGGATCTCCTGGGGTACGGAAAATGTAAAATCGTTCATTTCCATCCTCCCGGTCGTATCTTTCACAATCGTTCCGATCGCTTCCCTGCCGCTGCTATTCCGCTGTTTTATTTGCTCAGCGCTTCCACACTTTCTCTGATGATTTCCGCAGCCTTATCACAATCTGCCTCCGTAATAATCAGCGGCGGCACCATCCGAATCACAGAAGAACCGATGGCCGTTACCAGCAGCTTCCGGTCAAAGCAGCCGTGCTTGATATCTACCGCAGAAACGGTTCCGTCAAACTCAACGCCGACAAACAGTCCCTGATGCCGTACCTCCTTTACGTGGGGCAGCTTTTCCAGCTTCTCACAGAAGTAATCGCCCAGCCTCTTCGCATTTTCTGCCAGCTTCCGGTCCTCCATCTCCGTAACTGCGGCCAATGCAGCCGCACAGCATACCGGATGTCCGCCGAAGGTGGATCCGTGAGAGCCCATATCAAAGGCTTTTCCCACCTCATCCGTGGTCAGGATCGCCCCAATAGGCATTCCGCCGCCCAGAGCCTTTGCCACGGACACGATATCCGGCTTTACGCCATAATTCATATAGCTCATAAATTTACCGGTTCTGCAGCATCCGCTCTGCACCTCATCCAGCAAAAGCAGCATATTCTTCTCATCGCAGAATTCCCGCAGCCCCTTCATAAATTCCTGGGTAGCCGGATGCACGCCGCCCTCGCCCTGTACCGGCTCAATCATGATGGCAATGGTATCCTCTGTACATTTGCTCTTAAAATCTTCCAGATTATTATACTCTGCATAGGTAAAGCCCGGTGTCATGGCTCCGAAGCCGATCTGGCAGCCATTGTCCGGCTGACCGGTGGCGCTCATGGATCCGAAGCTTCTGCCGTGAAAGCTCATCTTTGCGGTTACGATATTGTACCGGCTGGGGCCATAGGTCTCTGTCCCGTATTTTCTGGCCATTTTAATCATAGCCTCATTCGCTTCCGTACCGGAATTCTGATAGAACACCTTATCCATTCCGGTGATCTTACAAAGCTTCTCCGCCAGCAATGCCTGGGGGACCGTATAAGGATAATTGAAGGTCTGCATGATTTCCCCGCACTGCTCCTGAATCGCAGCCACTACCTTCGGGTTGCAGTTACCGACGCTGTTTACAGCGATACCTGCGTAAAAATCCAGATAAGCATCTCCGTTTGCGTCATACATATACTGCTCTTTCGCAGTCTCGGCAACAAAATCGTAACGCTCATAGGTCTCGATCATATATTTTTTTACTTTTGCCTTCAGTTCTTCTGCCGTCAACCCGGTATCCTTCAGCTTCATTTTCATTCTCCTCCTTGATTTCAGATCGCTCCATCATGCGTAGCTGCGCATCACCGCACAAAAAAAGACGTTCAAAGAGATTCCCTCTCTCTGAACGCCTTCGTTCTAAACTCGTTCTTAAGATAGCACTTGCGTCATTTCTTGTCAACATCTTTTTTCACCCGTTGTAACGGGGCTGTCGCAAAATCGAAAAGCAAAAGGATCTGTATCCAGGGTGTTTGTATCACTGAGACAAATGTCCGAAACATGGCGGACGAAGTCCGACATGGGCGGACAGATGTCAGGAAGTGCTCACAAACACCGGATACAGAACTTTGCAAATGAGATTTTGCGACAGCCCCGTTGCCACCCGTTTCATCTTACTTCTACCGCCGGATTCTGGGCAGATTCCAGCGATAGTAAGCCGCCAGAAAACGAATCAGCATCACTGCCGCCGCTCCGGACACCATAGCGCCCAGCCGTCCCAGCCATTCTCCGGACAGCACACAGACTAAGGCCCCGGCAATGGAAGCGCAGGCATAAACGTGCTTCGTCAGAATGTAGGGCTTGACCTGGGCCATTATATCCCGCAAAAGGCCTCCGCCCACGCCTGTGACCACACCCAAAAATACCAGCAGAAATTTCTGCTGATAGCCGGATTCCCATCCGGTATTAATACCCACACAGGTAAAAATGCCCAGTCCCACCGCATCAAAGATCATCATGATCCGGTCATAAGCCACCGCCACCTTGCCCTTCAGAAAATTGTGATTGACGTATAAAAGAAAAAACAGAAGGACGGAAACTCCCAGCGCCACCAGCGTATAGACCGGCTTCCGAAACATCCCCGGCGGGGTGCGTCCCAGAATCAGATCCCGAATCAGGCCGCCGCCTACAGAGGTGGTCACACCCAGCACGCAGACCCCGAACAGATCCATTTCCTTCTGAATCGCCAGCATGGCCCCGGAGGAGGCAAACGCTATCGTACCGATCATCTCCATCATAAAAATCATGATATCTGAATAATCCATGTCCATTTCCTCACGCTTTTTTTGAATCATCGGCTGCCGTCAAAGGCTTTCACAGGATATGCCAAGATATTTTTTCCCCTGAGCCAGCCTTTCCTCAAACTGGGGATAAAAATCCTCCGGTTTCCAGGACTGCAGAAAAAACAGCTTCAGCAAAAACAGATTTACCTGCCTGCGCAGCTCATCGCTGCCATCCGTATCCAAAATATGCTGGGCATCCTCCAGAAAATAATGCCACTGCCGGATATACTCTTCATACTCGGCCAGCCTGGGGGTGTCCACCCACTTTTTCACCTTTACCTTACTGCGTTTCTCCTTCGTACACTCCTGTACCTGAAGAAAATAGCGGAAATCCCGCCCCTCATAGTACCTTCCCAGAGGGAACAGCCGGCACACGCCGGGACGTGCTTTGTGGATGCTGCACCGCCCCTGCGGATCCAGAAACACACACGCCTCCTGCGGCCCCTGCATTTTCAGATTGGGAAGGATCAGTCCGTCCACCACATTCAGCTCCGCCTGCGCTTGCAGCAGCGCTTCCGGACTCAGGCCCGCCTCTGTCTGCAGGCGCCACATATCATACGGATCCAGGATAATGGATGTCCCCATGCCGCGGCAGCAGGCCGAACATCCGGCGCAGCCTCCCGTATCTGCCTTTACCATATCCCCTGCACAATACAGCCGTCCGTCCGAAATCTCCTTTATGTCCACATTTCGTTTCATGATTTCCTCTTATCTTTCCTGCCCGGTGATCTTTCGTTTCACCTTTCCAAATGCCCTACGAAGCTTCTGAGGCAGCGTATTTTTCCGGGACGGGGTCCCAGCTTTGGCCGCCGGCTTCGGCGCAGTGTATTCCGAAAAGCTTTTCCTGCGGATATCCAGATAAGCATCGTAATTTTTTGCATTGTACGCCTGGAAATAGGATTTTTCTTTTCCTGCAAGGCCCAGCTTTTGGAAAGCATTGTTTTTCAGTTCAAGAAACAGCGCTTCCTTCGCCTGCATATCCTTGATTGAATTCAGGTTGTAAACGCAGCCGGAAAGCGCCTGATTCAGAAAGCTTTTTTCTACGGTTTCATAAATCCCTTTTTCCTCCAGAAATTCCTTTACCGCATAAAATGCCTTGAGAAAATCCATGGGATACCGGGCATTGGTGGACTGACAGCTATTTTTCATTCCTACCCTGTAGTACACCAGCTTCTCTTCCAGCACCGTGATCCGATCCGCCAGCACCATACAGGAGGCCACAAACAAAAAATCATTGGTTCGGAAGATCTCCTGGAAGCGGATCTGATTTTTTTCCACCAGCTCCCGGCTGATCAGCTTATTCCACGCCCAGTTTTGAAAGCTGTTCAGTATATAGTCCGGCATATCCCGGTACGAAAACACTTCCTTCTGCGGAATGTTATCCACCTTAAACGAGTTTTTGTCCCACCAGGTTTTCCCCGTGCCGTCCTCATAGCGAAGCACCTGATAAACACAGATCTGAGCATTTCGCTCCTCACACCTCTGATACGTCTTTTCCAGCATGTCCGGAGCAAAAAAATCATCGGAATCCAGCAGAGACAGATATTTTCCTTTTGCGATTGCAAGCCCCTTATTTCTGGCAGCTCCGCCGCCCTGGTTATTCTGCGTCAGCACCGTAACCCGGCTGTCCCTGGCCTCATATTCCCGCAAAATGCCCAGGGATCCGTCCGTGGATCCATCGTCCACACAGATCAGTTCAATTTCTCTTAAGGTCTGATTTAATATGCTTTCCACACATTCCCGCAGATAAGGCTCCACATTATATACCGGAATGATCACTGATACCTTCACATCCATGCCGTCATCTCCTTATTTTTACTTTTCCTATAAGCTTCAGGTGTCAAAAGCCTTCGTTTTCAGAAGGATCTTTCCATTTGCACAAAATACTCAGTATTTGAGGAATTTACCCGGCAATATAGCTGTCATCCTCCATTCCGTAAAGCGCCACTGTTCCGGTCTGCTCAAACTCCTTCTCCAGCTCCTGAAAATCTGCGATCCGCTGATCCAGATACGCATCAATATTATCCTCGGTCAGATAAACGCCAAAGCCTTCCCGGCTTTCTTTTCCGTACATGGTATTCACCATAAGATCGGCCACTGCATTCGTATAATGCTTCCTGTCATAAAAATTGTAGGGATTGCTGTTTACATCATTGAAATCGCTGAAATCCCACACATCCGTAATGGAAACCATTTCCCGCAGATAGGAATAATACCGGTAGCATTCATAGGAATCCCGTTCCCCCAGGAAGCTTGCGCCGATGACTACCTTCAGAGTAATGCCATGCTCCTGGCACACCTCCTTGATTTCCCTCAGCGCCTCAAGATTTTGGTCAAAGGCCGGATTCTCCGCCGCCCGCTGCAAAAACAGCCGCTTCAAATGATATTCGTAATCTTCCTCCACATATTTTTCCGCATATCCCTCCGGATCTTTGGCGATCTTCTTCTGCGCATTTGTCCAAAGCTTTTCCCCTGTCACCAGATCAAACAGATTGATGCTTCTGTTTTCCCCCTCCCGGAAGGCTTCCAGCGTGGTCTTAATATCCGTCATCAGGTAATTCAGGTTTTCCAGAAGCTCCTTCCATTTATTCCCGGTCATGGCAGCCGGGATCTGATAATACGGATTGTCCGAATCTTCCCGGGTAAAATAATCCACCTCAAAGCTGCTCAGGTGCAGTGTCACCTCAGAAATATCCGTATTTTCCGCCAGGAATCGGATATACTTCAGATAGTCCGAGAAATTTCCTGCATTATAAAAGAAATTATAATAATTCTTCCCCGTATATTCTGTCAAAAGCTGTGTACTCAGTGCTCCGCTTTTGGAGCCTCCCATAGTAACTGCGTCAATCTCATCCTTATGCTTCAGAACATACTCTATTTTGCTGGCCCGGGTATAAGTATTTGCATCACTCGTTTCCTCTCCCTTACGAACAGCAAAATAATCCAGCGGATCTACATAATAATTAAATGCCATAAATCCTGCGATTCCCACAAAGAAAACCGCCAGAAACAGGCAAAGCCAATGTTTCCCTTTCATCCTTATTCCTCCGATTTAGAACTGGAAATACAAAAACTGTACTACTTTATTCATCTGCATCACGCAGATCAGCATCAGGCCGCCGG
>JAUNON010000075.1 GCA_030537145.1 Lachnospiraceae bacterium
AAAGAAGCTGATGATTATGATGATGATGTGCTTGCGTTTCTGTATTCAACCTCAAGAGAGGCAGAGGATATTATGTCTTCAACTTGAGTTTAACTCTTTTTTAATAAGAATTAAATAGGATTTAAAATTAAAGAAATCGGGCAGTGGTTTTGATGAAAAATTCAATTCACTGCCCGATTTTTGTTTTAAACATTTTTTTGCCATTCTTTATGTCGCAGTTTGCCACTTTTTTTTGCGGCATACAATTATTATATGCGGAACGCAAAAATATGTCAAAAGGAAGCTCATGAGGAGGCCTCCCGGTGTTTGAAATGCAAAAATGCAAAATGCACAGAGAGATGTCCAGTGGCTGCCAATATTCCGGGATTTATAAAAAAGGTGGAGGAAGGAGACATGATCGGGGCGGCAGATATTATTGCAGAGGCGTCTGCGCTGCCTGCTGTCTGTGGCCGTGTGTGTCCGCAGGAGAGCCAGTGTGAAGGTAAGTGCATCCGGGGAATCAAGGGAGAGCCTGTTTCAATCGGCAAGCTGGAGCGGTTCGTTGCCGATACGGCAAGAAGCATGGGATATGTGCCGAAGGTTCAGGTGCAAAAAACGGTCATAAGATAGCAGTTATCGGTTCCGGTCCTGCAGGGCTGACCTGTGCTGGTGATCTGGCAAAGCAAGGCTATGAGGTGACCGTTTTCGAGACACTTCACGAGCCGGGCGGTGTATTGCTCTACGGCCTCCCGGTGGTGTATTTTCCGCTAATGAGTATCTGACCAGAAGCAATCTGATGAAAGCGTTCCGTGAGGATTATGATACTCCGATCATCGGCGGCAGGAAGGTTGTGGTTGTAGGCGGCGGAAATGTGGCTATGGATGCTGCAAGAACAGCACTGCGTCTGGGAGCTGAGGTACATATTGTGTACCGGCGCAGCGAAGCTGAGCTGCCTGCACGAGAGGAAGAGGTTCACCATGCAAAGGAAGGGGCAGAAGGCTGATTAGATTAAGGCCTTCTGCCTTTTTGTTCGTTAAAAGTCAGACACTTAGAGGGCTGATGCCTAAAATTTGGACATTAGCAGGATGAATGTCCGTTGTAGTACCTAAGAAAAAACAGTAAAGTGATGACATGAAAAGAAAGGTTCGGAGGTGGTGGCGCTGAAAAAACTACGAATTGCGCGAAATGGATATATTTTAATGTCTATTATTTTTTACATTGCCGGGGTTCTCTATATGGTGCTGCCGGGAGCGTCTCCCATGGTAGCCTGTATCAGCAGCGGAATCATATTGGCTGCATATGGCATTATAAAAATCATTGGATATTTGTCCGATGATCTGTATTGTCTGGCATTTCAATATGACCTGGGCTGTGGTCTGTTTCTGATTGTGCTGGGGGCCATTGTTCTTTGTTTAAACTTAAAAGTTTGGCAGTATTTGCAGCCTGCTTTAGGAATGCTGATCCTGTTAGATGGGCTTATGACAATTCAGACATCAAAGGACTCAAAGAAGTTTGGACTGGAAACATGGCATTGGATTTTAACCTGTGCAGTGATTGCGAGTACTTTCGGAGCATTGGTGGTAATTAAATCCTTTTGGGGAGAACCTTCTCGTATTGTGAACGGATGCGCCATTTTAGCAGAAGGATTTATGAACCATCTTCTGGTAAAGAGTACGGTCATTATAATGAATAACCGATTCCAACTGGAAGAGGAAGAAGAGTAACCAGACATGGAACTTGCAGGAGAAAACAAAAAAGTACCTAGGAGGCACTGAATTATGTTTATAAGGAGCCTGAAAAAAATCTTTTAAAGTTGATGGACTGGGCAGATAAATTTTCCGGCGGGGAATTTGCCGTACCAAGAAAAATGGTAAGGGAGGCTATGACGGATCCGGAGCATCCTTATTATCCGTTTATCCGCCGTCTGCTGTATGATCTGGATCCCCATGTGATGAAAACATCGGCAGTTAATTTCTTTATCAATGCGGCTTTGGCCGGCTGGCCGAAGCAGGAGGAGGCCAGGAAGAAATATGGCTGCAATATACCGTGGGCGATTCTGTTAGATCCAACGTCCGCTTGTAATTTGCATTGTACCGGATGCTGGGCTGCTGAGTATGGGAATAAGCTGAATCTGACTTATGAAGAGATTGACAGTATCATTGAACAGGGAAAGAAGCTAGGTGTATATATGTACATCTATACTGGTGGAGAACCTCTGGTGCGGAAGGCGGATTTAATCCGTCTGTGTGAAAAACACAACGACTGCGTCTTCCTGTGCTTTACCAATGCCACTCTGATTGATGAGGCATTTGCAGATGAAATGCTGCGCGTAGGAAATTTCGTTCCGGCAATTTCACTGGAAGGGTTTGAAATAGCCACGGACGGGAGGCGCGGAGACGGAGTATATAAGAAGGTCATGTCAGCCATCGAGCTGCTCCGCAGAAAGAAACTGCTGTATGGTATTTCTGCCTGTTATACCTGCGCAAATTTCGATTCCATCACATCAGAGGAGTTTTATGACAAGCTGATCGAGATGGGCGTGTATTTTATCTGGTATTTCCATTACATGCCGGTAGGAAATGACGCTTCTCCAGAGTTAATGCCTACACCGAAGCAGCGGCGGCTGACCTATCACCGAATTCGTCATTACCGTGCCACAAAGCCGCTTTTTGCTATGGATTTCCAGAACGATGCGGAATATGTGGGCGGCTGTATCGCCGGCGGGCATCGTTACTTACATATCAATGCCAATGGAGACATTGACCCTTGTGTATTTGTCCACTATTCAGATTCTAATATCCGGGAGAAGTCGCTTCTTGATGCGCTGCAGTCTCCGATGATGATGGCATATTATACGAGGCAGCCATTTAATGAAAATATGCTGCGCCCCTGTCCCATGTTGGAGAATCCGGAGAAGTTAAGAGAGATGGTGGCAGAGTCAGGAGCCCATTCTACAGATTTGCAGTCACCGGAATCGGCAGACCATCTGTGTGCGAAATGTGATTCCTATGCTGCCTGCTGGAAACCGGTGGCAGATGAGTTGTGGCAGGCCAGTGAGACGGCAAGGACAGGTAAAGGGTGATTTTGGACTGCCGTGGCTTCTTTCGGGAAACTGCGGCAGTTTTGTATACTTTAAATATATTTTAAGGAGATATTGAAATGACAGTGGCGATTGTAACTGACAGCAACAGCGGTATTTTAGGGAATGAAGAATGGGAAAAAGAAGTTTATGTGATTCCTATGCCAGTGATCTTAGACGGCAGAACCTATTATGAAGGCCAGGATATGCCTCATGAGCAATTTTACAAGCTTCTGGCAGAGCACAAGCCGATTTCCACATCACAGCCTGCTCCGGCAGACATACTGGAGACATGGGAGCGAATATTGTATTTGGGATATGAAAAAATTGTCTATATTCCGATGTCAAGTGGCCTCAGTGGTTCATGTCAGACTGCCAGAATGCTGGCGGACGAGTATGGAGGAAGAGTTCAGGTTGTAGACAACCACCGCATTTCTGTGACGCAGAAACAATCTGTTAAAGATGCACTTTGGCTTGCGGAGAAAGGATGTACGGCAGAAGAAATTCGGGAAGAACTGGAAAAGACAGCCTATGATTCCATAATCTATGTGGGTGTGGAAACATTGGAATATTTGAAGAAGGGCGGCCGTATTACTCCTGCTGCTGCGGCAATGGGAACCCTGCTGAATCTGAAGCCTCTTCTCACGATTCAGGGTGAGAAAGTAGATGCATATGCAAAGGTAAGAGGCAGCAGAGCATGTAAGAAAAGGCTGATCGAAGCGATGCAAAAGAGTGCAGACCGATTCCGCGAGCAGAAAATCGAAATCTCTGTTGGTGCAGCAAGCAGTTTTCCTGACAGAGAGGGGGATTTGGAATGGATGGGAATGGTAAAGGAAGCGTTCCCTGGCGAAGAAATCCATTATGATCCGCTGACCTTCAGTATCGGCTGTCATGTGGGACCAGGGGCCTTTGGAATGGGAATCAGCCGGAAGATAGGATAGAAAGAGTTACCTGCGTAGCGGTTAGGCTTTATCATGGGAACACCGCCTGAAATTATTATGTCGCTGGGATATTTATCCATCCTGCCGCCTGTGCATATCCGATTGCACAGATAAAAACGGGATTTTGTGATAATCAGAGGGAATGCCAGAGAAAGATGGCATTTATCATGAATTTATGCGGTGATCTGGCAGCAGTGATTTATGGTATGCTACAAGCAGTTTCAGATATCCTGATGTGGATTTTTGTTTCCTATCTTATGGCGGCTATGGTGCTGACAATCATAAATCGCGGATTTAAAATAAGGGCAAGCGGACATGCGTGTAGCTGTGTCCTTCCGTATCTGATTTTGTGCTGCTTTTCAGACGTAAAGGCCATTGTAGTCTGCCTGCTCCTTTATTTGATTGAATTTTGGGCGTCAGTATATTTAAAACGCCATACCATATCGGAATTTTTGACGGGAAGCGCTGTGGCAGTTGCTGTGTTTGCGTTCACGTATAGGATGTTTGGGTTTTGCTAAAGCGTTCTGGTTTTACGGATTTTAAAAAGGCCTGCTTGCCGGTACCTGCGAACAGATTGCAAATTCTTTCGAAAGCTTTCTGGAGATCGTAGTCCATGGAGTGATCCATCCAGTCAAGAATTGTTCCGACCAGGGTGCATTTGTAGAATCGGATTAAAAGGTCCTTGTCTTCTTTACGTAAAGGCAGATCGTCAGTAACCGTATTGACATACTCTTTTACAATATAAAAACATAAGCGTTCCAGTTCCTTTAAAAAGATCTCCCGGTGGACAGAACGGTAGATGTGGAGAAGAGCCTTTTTCTGTTTTGCTCCGCTCTCCAAAAACGGCGTGATGCTGTCATTGGTACAACCAACACGACTGTATGTCTGAATGATGTGGTCTATCTCATCCTTGAAAGAATATTCCAGAAGCTCAGGGATGTCATGGAAATGGTAGTAAAATGTGTTGCGATTGATCATGCAGCGGGTGACGATGTCTTTTACTGTAATCTGACTGTATGATTTTTCATTTAATAATTGCCAGAATGCAGATACGATAGCAGCTTTGGTTCGATTCATAAGTATCAACTCACTTTTCTGAATATAGTTTAAGCATATCATAAAATGATTGGCTTTACAATGCGGCAGCATATTCAAGCTGTTCCCAAGTGCAGTTTGCTGTATAATCTCCAAAATGCCAGTATGCAGCAGTGGCAGAGTAGGTGGGTTTTCGTAAATCCATGATATTTCCGTGTCAGGTGATTTTATTAAGAATAATTATAACTGGAAAAATGCAGGAAATCATCGGACATCGGATTTCTGGTGTTACAAATTACGACAGTTTGAAAAACTGTAACTTTTTGGGACAAAGGGATGGATTTGTCCCTTGTCCTTTTTTTGAAGTCCCACTAAAGTTAGTAGGAGAGTATGAAAGGATGTGACAGAGCATGGAAGAGAATATTGCACGTGTCTTGGTGGAAACAACAGTGCAGAAGGCATTAAGAGAAATGAAGGATTTTCCGGAACGGGGAATTCGGAATTTAATTGATATGGGAGTAGAGTTTTCGGGCGGAAGGTTTCAGCAGTATTTTTTTGGGATTGCACAGTCCATGCTTCAGAATGAGGAGAGCGCATACTATCAGTTGATTCGGGATGTGGTTCAATATGTTGATTTGGATAAAATTAAACGGTTTGGGGTGAACCTGGGGTATAACAGCTGTACAGTGGGAGCAAAAGAAATACGGACGATGGAAGCATTAGAAAATTTTGACATTCCCTGGTCCCTGGGCTTTTTTATGCATAGTCAGTCTGCTCTGACACAGGAGAAACGATACCATAATGTTATAGAGCAGGGGATGAAATTTTCTGCCGGCCGGTTGATGTGAGGGCGCAGTTTCTGAGGGAGATGCAGTCGATTCAAAATGTGATGGTCGCAGTGGAATATGGTGATGGAATAGAGCAGGTATGCAGAATGCTGAAAAGAAATGGATTTTTATATGCGGTTTATTTCCTGTATCGGAACAAAGACTTGTGGAATGTTTTAAATGGAACCATATTAAGCCGTATCAAAGAGATTGCTCCACCGGTAACAGCCCTGATTCCGCATCCGTCTTGCCCGGTAAGAATTCAGGAATCCGTATATCGCTATGTTCTGGCTGTTCGAAAGAAGCAGCGTGATCCAACAATTTTGCTGGATGCGAAATATGACAATATGTATGTGGATGGAGTGATTTCTGAGAATTCCTGTCTGGCATGGTTTGATGCGGCAGGACAGCTTCATTCTTATGATAAAAAGTACGAGTCTGCCGAATACAATATGTTTCAAAATGAACTTCAACATATTTTTAAACTGGCATTTCCGAAAGATTCAGAAGAGAAAGGGGACGGAACACAGGGAAAATGAGAACAGGAATTATTGACGTGGGAGGCGGCCTGAGGAATTCGAATGAAGAGAATCCATTGGGATGTGGAGTCAATGAAACTGCTGTATGAAAAAGGGTATCAGGATGCCCGGAAAATTCTGTTTTTCATATAGCCGGAGATACAGAAAGGTTTAGGGCTGACTTGTTACGGATAGAGTTCCTTTGCCGCATGGCAGCAAGTGCTCTTTTTGTTATATTTGAGTCGGCCAAATACACACCTCATTTCCCCAATTTTATTTCATTATATTACAAAAAATAATGGTTTTCAATGGTAGAGTTTTTTCCAAAAAATGCAAACAGATATTGACGGGAGGGAAAAATAATAATAAATTAGGAATATCACAGGCCTGGGAATATTGTTTTGGGCTTTTTTCACAAAGGGAATCGGAACAGAAAGGAATTCATTTCATGAAAAAGCGTGTTGCGGCAGTATGCATGGTCTGCCTTTGCAGTTTTTTATTCTGGGGCTGTCAGAAGCCGGAAAATGAGCAGAATGCAGAGAATCTGCCTGAATTAATTATCGGACTGGACGGAAGCTATGAACCGTATACATATATGAATGAAAATGGAGAACTGGCGGGAAGTGATATCGAGCTGGCTGAAGAAGCGTGTAAAAGAATGGGAATGAAGCCTGTTTTTCGTGCAATCAAATGGGATGATAAGGATCAGAAGCTGAAAAGCGGAGAGATTGACTGTATCTGGAGCTGCTATACAATGACCGGCCGGGAAGAGCGGTATCTTTGGGCAGGTCCCTACATGCACAGCAGACATGTGGTCGTCGTGCGGGAGGACAGTGAGATTCAGACGCTTAAGGATCTGACCGGAAGAAATGTTGCCGTTATGTCCAGTACAAAGCCGGAAGGGATCTTCCTTATGCATGAAGAACCGAATATTCCGGTTGTAGATAATGTATACTGTCTGGAGAATATGGAACTGGCTTTTGCGGCGCTGCAGCAAAATTATGTTGACGCAACTGCCGGACACGAAACTGCGGTACGCCAGTATATGGACATAACACCCGGAGACTACAGGATCCTGGACGAAAGCCTGATGTCCGTAGCGGTAGGTGTAGCTTTTTATAAACAGGGTGATGCAGATAAGGCGGAGCTGCTGAACAGTACTATTTTGGAAATGCAAAATGACGGAACCATTGGCAGCATTCTGGGAAGTTATGGGATTGACTCAAATAATGCAGACGGAGGTGGCGTTTCTTGAAAAACAGCAAGAAAAAGTTCTGGACTCTGAATGAAAATGTTATGGTGCTGGTTCTGCTTCTGGGAGTAGTTCTTCTGGCTGCAGTATATACAGTACAGACAAGAATGGATAAGAAAAATGTAGAAGCGCTGATGGATCAGACGCTTGCATTTATGAAGACCCAGTGCATCCGGTATGATAATTTTCAGGCATCGGATGAGACAAAGAGCCTGATGCATCTGATCGATAAGGCGAAGGAATTTGGCAGGTGTCTGGGAAAGCTTGATGATGCCAGTACGGAAAGCCTGAAAAATTATGCAGATGAGCAGAAACTGACAGGCCTGATCATTCTGGATGAGAATCAGAAGGTTGTGTGCGAATATAACAGCGATGGAGGCGGATATGCAGCATGGGAGTCCGTGATTCTGGATGATGATATTCAGGAGATTTTCCAGTACCCTCAGAAAACTTACGCTGCACGAAGAGGAGAAAATGATGAGTATGATTATGCAGTAGTGAGCCGCAAGGATGAGCCGGGAATCATTCTGGCGTATACTTATCAGCCGCCGGTGCTTCTGGACGAAAACCAGATAGCGATTGAAAACATGCTGACAGGCTATAAACTGGAGATGGATGGAACCATCCTGATTACAGACAGCAAAAAGGTATTAAGCTCCAATGACAGAACCTTGCGCGGAGCAGACATTTCCTCCTGTGCATTTATAAATGGAGAACGCAGACAGGTTTCAGAAAAGCTTATGACGGTAAAGACGGATGGCGGGGTGTATTACGGCGGGGAAGCAAGGGCAAAAGGATATTATCTCTATGTATTTTATCCATCCTCCCAGGTATTCACACAGCGGATACACGCAATGCTGTATATGCTTCTGATTTATATTATATTCTGGCTGGCAATTCTTTTTATCCGTCATAAATCGACCCGGAAGTATATGGAGGAATTGAATAAAAGGTATGATATGGAGCTGGAATACCAAAAAAAGCTTGAGCAGGCCATCAGGGAAGCAGAACATGCCAATATGGCAAAAACCGATTTCCTGAGAAGAATGAGCCATGATATCCGGACACCGATCAACGGAATTCGCGGAATGATCGAAATTGGAAATCATTTTCCGGAGGATGTACAGAAGCAGCAGGAATGCAGAGAGAAAATATGGGAAACTTCCGGCTTCCTTCTGGATCTTGTCAATGATGTGCTTGATATGAGCAAGCTGGAATCCGGAAATATCCAGTTGGAGGAAGTACCGTTTAATTTAAGTGATGTACTGCATGAGGTGTCAATGCTCATAGAGGTTCAGGCAAAAGAGCACGGCCTTACCTTCCGGACGGTTCAGGAAAACGGCACGCACTGGAATCTGATCGGAAGCCCGCTGCATTTAAGGCAGATGTTTATGAATGTGCTGAGCAATGCGGTCAAGTATAATAAGAAAAACGGCTCTGTTTCCATGTCCTGCAGAGAGGTTTCTTCCGATGAGGAAACGGCGGTGTTTGAGTTTGTCTGCGCTGACACCGGAATCGGCATGGGAGAGGACTTTCAGAAGAGATTATTTGATCCATTTGCACAGGAAGATGGGACTGTGCGTACTTCCTATTCCGGAACAGGATTGGGACTTTCGATCGTAAAGGCTCTTGTTGAACGAATGAACGGTTCCATAAGATTTGACAGTGAAAAAGGAAAAGGTACGACGTTTTACATTACGCTCCCATTTCAGATTGATAAGAATCCTCCCGTGAAGGAAGAGGAGCCGGAGGAAATCCCCTGCGAGACAAGAGAGCTGGAAAAGCTTCCGATCCTGTTGGTAGAAGATAACGAACTGAATATGGAAATTGCAGAGTTCGTACTGGAGGAAGAAGGGGCACTGGTCACAAAGGCATGGAACGGAAAGGAGGCAGTGGAGATTTTTGAAAAGTCCGCCCCCGGGACATATCCGGTGATCCTGATGGACCTTATGATGCCTGTCATGGATGGCCTGGAAGCCACACGCACAATCAGGAACCTGCCAAGGGAAGACGCAGCCACTGTCGCAATTATTGCCATGACAGCAAACTCATTTAATGATGATGTGGAGAACTGCAGAAAGGCAGGAATGAACGAGCATCTCTCCAAGCCCCTGGATTTTGGAGAACTGGCAGAAACCATAAAAAAATACATAAACAGCGGAAAAGCGGGATAATGCTTTTGCGTTTATCGTTTTGCCGTAATGAGCTCCCTGTATTTTGTCGGGGTCATACCCTTGAACTTTTTAAAGGTTCTTGTGAAATAGTTGATATCCTGGATTCCGCATTTCCCTTTCCAGAGTATGGTTGGGGATGCAGGTGAGGGCTTCTATTTTTTCGCAAATTCCCCGGACAGCTGGTCTAGGTAGACAGGATGGATAGGAACTGCAGGGCTGGAGCCGATGACGAAGGAAGAAATGCTGGAATTAAATGAAGCTTTGAACCAGATAAAAAGATAGAGCCCATAAACAAAAACAGCCAGAAAAAACAGTTTCCGTTTTTCTGGCTGTTTTTGTTTATGGGCTTTGGCCTGGTGAGCATGGACGGCGGTTTTGGTATTGGTTCAGAGTTTTTTTCTAATGGTCTCGATTTTCTTTACAAATCAGTTTTTTGGGTAAAAATATGGTATAGTGGTTTAAGCAATTAAACGATTTCCGGTCTGTGGAAATTCATGAGCCGGACCGCAAATCCGCTGTTTTACCGGTTTATCATTGGAAAACCGGGATTTTATGCAACAGACAAATGCATCGGCTGCGGAAAATGTGAGAGGGTCTGCCCGCTGAATAACATTAAGATGGCAGGAGATATTCCCCGGTGGGAAAATACCTGTACGCATTGTATGGCATGTATCCACCAGTGTCCGGCACAGGCTGTTGAGTTCAGGAAGATATCGGTAGGGAAAAACCGTTATTATAATACGGGAGAGCTTTAATTTTCCCTTGGAAAGTGCGGTATTGTGATTTAAGCAAAAATGCAAAGGAGGTAGATGATTTGGCTTCACAAAGAGAAGAGATTCAGCGTCTGGCCGAAGAATTTGAAAGCTGCCAGAAGATTTTGCTGGCGCTGGGAGATGAGAACCGCCAGCATCTTATACTTGAAATGATGCGGATAGAGCAGTGCGGAGGAGTACGTGTTGGAACAATTACAGAAAGATCCCATCTCTCCCGTCCTGCGGTCTCCCATCATATTCAGATTCTGAAAGATGCAGGCATATTGAAACTGCGTCGTGAGGGGACAAAGAATTATTATTATTTTGATGCAGATACGGGGGCAATGAACAGATTGATCAGCATGTTAGAGCATGCTAAAAAAATTATGGAACAGCTGCCGGATCGAAGCGGAAATGATGAATAAAATTGAGTGATGCAATTATGTTTGATGGAGGAAAATAATATGAATTTGATGGAAGCAATGAATGCACGCCACAGTGTGCGTCAGTATAAAAACAAGCCTTTGGAATCTGAGGTGATTTGTGCATTGCAGGCGGAGATTGATTCCTGTAACCGGGAAAGCGGACTGCACATCCAGCTTGTGACAAACGAGCCGAAAGCCTTTGCTGGTTTTATGGCACATTATGGAAAGTTCCGCGGAGTTACCAATTATATTGCCATGATCGGGAAGAAAGAGGCCGGTCTTGATGAAAAATGTGGTTATTATGGAGAAAGGCTTGTATTGAAAGCACAGCAGTTAGGATTAAATACGTGCTGGGTAGCAATGACATACAGTAAGATTAAATCAGCCTTTTCGGTGGAACAGGGAGAAAAGCTGTGTATTGTGATTTCTCTTGGTTATGGAGAGACAGAAGGTGTGGCTCACAAATCCAAAGCATTTCACCAGGTGGCAGAGACAGATGGACAAGCTCCGGACTGGTTTAAGAACGGGGTAGAAGCTGCACTCCTGGCACCGACAGCGATGAATCAGCAGAAATTTAAGTTTTCTGTCAAAGGCAATCAGGTCTTTGCAAAAGCAGGAGCAGGTTTTTATTCCAAAATCGATCTCGGCATCGTCAAATACCATTTTGAGATCGGCGCAGGCAAGCCGGGAATGGAATGGGGATGATTCTCTGATTTTAACTAAAAAGCCATTGACATAAGTACGAAATCGTACTATACTATCGCAAGTATGATATCGTACTTATGGAGGTGCATTATGGAAAATGAAATTAAGATACAAAA
>JAUNON010000146.1 GCA_030537145.1 Lachnospiraceae bacterium
TGCGAGGATTCCTGGAGATGGCAGAAGAACAACCCGAATGGGTATGAGGAATAATTTGACAAAATTTGTCCTCATCCCATCGGCAACCCTTTCACCTTCCGTTTTCTTATAACTTAATCCTGTCTTTATGTAAAATAAAAAGACCGCTTAAAACTCAGGCGGCCTAGTGTATAATTTACTTAGAAAGGTATTCGGAAGTGAAATCTCCGATTGCCTTCTGTAAAGTTAAATCAAGTAAAAAGAACTAGCATTCTTCACTTTAGCGGGGTGGGATGCTATTTCTTTTTATGGTTATCCAAATACGATAGAGCCGTAAAAATTACTAACAACAGTGTTTAAACTTCCATTGTGTTCATAGGGCATCGCCCTCCCTAAAAAATCATGCTCATTTTGCACTGCTCCTGACCGGAATTTACAGCTGTTCTTCCGGCTGTTTCCAAATAAATTCCTTCTATTGGTAAAGGCACATAAGTACATTCAGGCTATTCAAAAGGAAGGAGAAGGGCAGCAAATTATTGAAAAATCCTGACTTATCGGGTGTAAAATGATGTGGGAATAATGGGGTGACTGATTGACCGATGGCCCATTAGAGAGTATTATTATAGTTAAGAATTTTCTGAAAGTAAAAACTAACATAAAGGAGAACACAGAGTATGAGAAAGAAAACAATAGGATTTTTTCTCACAGCTGCATTAACCGCAAGTATGGGTATGCCTGTATTTGCTGCAACCTCGTCAGGACAGAATACGTCAGGGACAACAGCCGCAGCTGCAGAAGGATGGCAGCAGGATACAACTGGCTGGTGGTGGAGAAATGCCGATGGTTCTTATCCTGTAAATCAGTGGAAAGAGGTAAATGGAAAGCAGTATTATTTTGGCACTGACGGATATATGCTTGTAAACACCACAACTCCGGATGGATACCAGGTAGATGCAGACGGCGCTTGGATGGAAAATGGTATTGTACAGCAGAAAGCAGTGCAGGCACCGCCTGTCCGGGCGTCCTTGACAGGCACCTGGAAAGGCTATGAGGAAATAACAGGATATTTAACGACTTATACTTTTAATGCCGATGGAACTGTCCATTACGATATTATCAGTAATTATTATTCAGATTATCATGTGTTTGGAGATACAACCTATACACTTGACGGCAACAAAATTTTGATAAACAGTGATGATTTTTATGTGAATTTTGCAGGAAATATGAGACTGGATGGAGATATGATCATTGCACAAGATGCCGCGGAAGAAGGAGAATTTGACATATTTTTCTATAAGCAGTAATTATGCTATTTTGCAACTTACTCCTGATGCCGTATTCTGGAATTATTATTATATTTGTGATAATGATAAGGTTCAGACAATGCCAGGAAAGAGCAAAAGAAATACAGAAAGTACTGTTAGAGGGAAATAGTTAGGCGCAGAAAGAGAGGACAGTAAAAGACCCATCAGCAGGCCTGGAGCATCTGATGGGTCGAATGACGATTGTGAAAGCAATCGCCAGCCTTCTGGGCTATCTTGCATTGATACTATTGATAAAAACGATATAGCAGGCAAAATCGCCTATCCTCTTACGGTTGCAGCGGTCATCCTCTTCATATCCAAGGACATCGCGCCAAGAGGCAGATTTGTTCTGCATGTTCAGAAAACGGGCCAGTTGGTTGAATTTAACAATCAAAGAGTTATGACAGAAAGTACGGCTGGAGTCTTTATCTATCTTTTCCTCCATATTCCATACACACCAATTGGAACGGAACACACTGTATTTATTGGCAGTAATTACTAAATCTTCGTAGAGCTCCAGCGCATCTTCATCATTCCCAATTTCAGAAAGCATTTCCTGGTGGAGGTTTGCCATTTCCTCAAAGGTCAGGCTTTTGGACATCGGGAGATACTCTTCATAGGCAGAAACATTCATAGCGGCTCACCTCGCAAAAATAATGATACTGCTCATAACCCGTTGGATGATGGTACTTTTGTTATCTGACGGGTTATGAAAGTTAAGATCTAACTCATGAGCGCTTTCATCGCGAAAGCATATATTTCCTGGCTTTTGTCCTTCCATTTGGAGCACATCTTTTCTG
>JAUNON010000023.1 GCA_030537145.1 Lachnospiraceae bacterium
ATCTTTTGCTTGTTCGGAGGTTAAACCTGAGATTCGTTCCAGTTCCTGTACTCTTTGTCCCAAAAGTTTATCAACTTCTGCACGTTTCTTTTTCAGTTCTTCTTCTTTTGCTGCAATGCTGGTTTCCCGGCGTTCCAGAGATTCCGCTTTTTTGTCAACACTTTCTTCCTTTGACAAAACGCGCTTTTCATAACGCTGCAATTCTGTTCTGCGCTCTCTCGTCTCTTTCTCAGACTCATTCTTCATCTTCAAAGATTCTTCCTTCGCTTCCAGAAGTGCCTCGCGTTTTTTCGTCTCTGCAGCCTTCAATGCGTCATCCAGAATCTGTCTGGCCTTTTCCTGCGCGCTTCCGATCTTCGCTTCATCCACTTTTTTTCGGTAGCTAATAGCAGCCAGGCAGCTTACGGGCACCGCAATCACCAGTGTGATTATAACAGCAATGATAATCATAACTGTATTCGGCACAGGAGCACCTCCTTATTTTGTTTTCATTGTTCACAAACAACATTACAATTTTATACTTTTTCTGATATTATGTCAATGCTTTCTTAATATCTGGGTAAGAAAAACCTTTTCTTAGTAAAAATTGATAAAATCTCTGCGTCTCCTTCGGATCCGCACACGCCGGATCAAAATGCTTTTTTTCCGCCCAGCGCAGGATCAGAGCCGCTTCATCCACCGTTTCCGTCTCCTCCCAGGCCTGCCGGATCACTTCTGCCGCCACTCCCCTTCCTGCCAGGTCGCAGCAGATCTGCTGACGGCTTTTCGTATCCTTCCGGCTGTCAATGTAATTCCTGGCATAACGGAAATCATCCACATAGTGATAACGCTTTACATATTCCAGCGCCTCCTCAATCACCGGCTCCGGATATTCTCCCTGCCGCAGCTTCTGACGAAGCTGCTCCTCTGTCTTGTCCATGGTCTTTAAAAGATTCATACAGCGCAGCTTTGCCCGTTTGGGCAAAACTGCGCTGTAAATTTCTTTCTCCGTGTGCTCATCCAGCTCCTGGTTCTCTCTCAGGCGATATTGAGAAACCTCCCCGGAATACAAAAGAAATGCCGGAGCATCATTCAGATACACTCTGTACTTCCTTCCATTCACGGGTTCCAGCCTGGTAATCATCATTCTGTCTCACCTGCCGCTTCCGGACGCAGGCTTCCTGACTGCCCGTTCTCTCTCCGGGTCATTTCCGCCTGTGTATCCTCCTTCTGCGCCTTTCCTGCTGCATCTGTATCCGGCTGGTCACCGGGCGAAATCAGTCCGTAATGCACCCGTACCTGCTTCTCCACCTCTTCCATCACATCCGGATGCTCCTTCAGATAGATCTTTGCATTCTCGCGGCCCTGTCCGATCTTATTTCCCTGATATGCATACCAGGCTCCGCTTTTATTCACCACATTGCTGTTAGCGGCAAGATCCAGAATATCTCCTTCTCTGGAAATTCCCTTTCCAAACATAATATCAAACTCCGCCTCCTTAAAGGGCGGTGCGATCTTATTCTTTACCACCTTGATACGGGTACGGTTTCCAATCACCTCGCCCGCCTGCTTCAGCGCCTCGATCCGGCGTACATCCATACGGATGGAGGAATAAAACTTCAGGGCCCGGCCTCCCGTGGTGGTCTCCGGGCTTCCGAACATAACTCCCACCTTTTCACGGAGCTGATTGATAAAGATTACCGTACAATTGGACTTACTGATAATACCGGTCAGCTTCCGCAGCGCCTGGGACATCAGGCGGGCCTGCAGACCCACATGGGAATCTCCCATATCTCCGTCAATCTCCGCCTTCGGCACCAGCGCCGCCACAGAGTCCACAATAATAATATCCACCGCTCCGGAGCGCACCATCGTCTCCGTAATCTCCAAAGCCTGTTCCCCATTATCCGGCTGGGATATGTAAAGGTTATCAATATCCACCCCGATATTTTTCGCATAAACCGGATCCAGTGCATGCTCTGCATCAATAAAGCCGGCAATGCCGCCCCGCTTCTGCACCTCCGCCACCATATGCAGGGCCACGGTCGTCTTACCGCTGGACTCCGGCCCATAAATCTCCACGATACGTCCCTTCGGAATCCCGCCCAGTCCCAGAGCGATATCCAGGCTGAGGGAGCCGGTGGGGACCGTCTCCACATTCATATGTGTTCCGGTATCTCCCAGCTTCATCACAGAGCCCTTGCCAAACTGCTTCTCAATCTGAGAAAGCGCCGCATCCAATGCCTTTAATTTATCTTCATTTGCCATTGCGTATCTCCTTCTCTTTTCCTTTTTTCTGCGCCGTTCCGCTTCCGCGCCTCTTCCCTTTTCTTTTGTGTCTCAAAACCCATTCCGGATACCGGAAACCGTAGTTTGCGAACTTATGTTCGCTTTTCTCAATAGTATTCTATTTTTTCTTTTCTGTCAAGCGGAAAAATACCAGAAATACACAGATAAAACGTAACAGTTTAGCTGAAGGCTAAACCGTTACGATAAAACAAAGCCGGGGCGTAAAGATATATTTTTTATATCATACTCCATATTTTCCGTCAATAGGTTACTGGTTTGCTTTATGATCAGTGACCCGGCAGCATATTTCCGGCTTCGCCTACAGAAAAATTTTTCTTACATCATTAAACATAACTACCACCATCAGCACCATCAGCGCCATCAATCCTGCGAAATGGATTTTGGCTTCTGTTTCCGGATCTACCCGTTTCCTGCGGATCGCTTCCAAAATCAGGAACACCAGACGGCCTCCGTCCAGCGCCGGTATGGGCAGAAGATTCATGACTCCCAGATTGGCAGTCAGCATGATAGCCATATTCACCATATTCAGCCACACATAGAACGCTCCGTCGGAACGGCTTTCCTCATACGTCTCACCGATGATATTCACTACCCCCACAGGCCCTGAAACATCATTCAGCTCCACACCGCCCTGGAACAGCAGCTTGAGACTCTCAACCGTGGAATCGATCCAGAAACACACCTCATAGGCGCTGTATTTCAGCACATCCAGCGCCGTTGCCTTTGTCCGGTAATTCTGGTGTCCGGAAATCCCCAGAATATAGCGTCCGGAGCCATTATCCGCCGGCACCATCCTGGCAGTCCGCTTTTCCCCTTCATGCACATACTCCACCGTCACCGGATTTCCGGCGGCAAGCTCCTTCTGATGAAACAGGGAATAATTGGAAATCTCCCGGTAAAGATGAATTCTTTTTCCGTTTATTTTCGTAATCGTATCCCCCGGCTGCAGCCCTGCCTCTGCCGCAGGATATCCCTCATATACATTCAGCACCACCGGCTGGTCATATCCGATACTGCCGATGATAAACACAGACAGTACATATGCCAATATAAAATTAAAAATCGGTCCCGCCGCAATGACGGAAATCCTGGCCCACACAGATTTGCTTCCGAAGGTTCCCTCTCCCTCATCATCCATATCCTCTCCCAGCATCATGCAGGAACCGCCAAAGGGCAGAAGCTTCCAGGAATACCTGGTTCCTCCCTTTACCGTACTCAGAATTCTGGGCCCCATGCCAAGGGAAAATTCTGTTACTGTAATCCCGTTGAATTTTGCCAGAAGAAAATGACCCAGCTCATGGAAAATGACCATAAAGCTGAAAATCAATAGTGCCAGTAAGATTTTCAATTTACCACCTGCTTTCAATCATTTCATATACAGCCTGCTCTGTCTCCAGAATCTCTTCCACAGAAGGGTCTGCAATCACTTTATGATTCTGCATACAGTAAGCAATCACATCGTAAATATCCAGAAATCCGATTTTTTGTTCCAGAAATTTTGCCACGGCCCGTTCATTGGCCGCATTGAATACCGTAGGCATGGAACCTCCGGCCCGGGACGCTTCCAGAGCATATTTCAAACCCAGAAAGGTCTCCATATCCGGCTCCTCAAAGGTTATACTGCCCAGCTTTGCAAAATCCAGCCGGTCTCCCGCCAAAAATCTGCGGTCAGGATAATACAGGGCATACTGTATGGGAAGCTTCATATCCGGAGTCCCAAGCTGTGCGATCACTGCGCCGTCCGCATATTCCACCATAGAATGAATCACGCTCTGGGGCTGCACCACCACCTGGATCCGGTCCAGCTCCACGCCGAACAGCCATTTCACCTCCATCACTTCCAGCCCTTTATTTACCAAGGTAGCGGAATCAATGGTGATTTTCCGTCCCATACTCCAGTTTGGATGCTTCAGGGCATCCTCTACCCGGATATCGGCCAGCTCCTCCCGCTTTTTTCCCCGGAAGGGGCCTCCTGAGGCGGTCAGCAGGATTTTTTCGATCCGTTCCGGCCTTTCTCCGTTAAGGGACTGAAAAATCGCGCTGTGTTCGCTGTCCACCGGCAAAATCCGCACCTGGTGCCGTTTTGCCAGCGGCATAATAATATGCCCGGCAGTCACCAGTGTTTCCTTATTTGCCAGGGCAATATCCTTCCCGGCCTTAATGGCTTCTATCGTAGGACGGATCCCGATCATTCCCACAATAGCTGTCACCAAAATCTCTGCCTCCGGAAGCACTGCCATCTCTATCAGCCCTTCCATGCCGGAAACGATCTTTACATCCAGGTCTGCCACAGCAGCCCGCAGCTTTTTCGCATCCGCTTCCTGCCATACGGCAGCCAACACCGGATGAAATTCCCGTATCTGCTCCTCCAGCTTCCGTATATTATGCCCGGCTGCCAGAGCCAGCACCTTAAGATCCTGATTGGCCCGGACCACCTCCAGCGTCTGTGTTCCGATGGAACCGGTAGAGCCCAGAATAGCTATTTTTTTCATTTTATTTTCTCCTGTCGTTCCTGTTCTTTTCGGCGCCGCCAGCCGCCCTGCCCTGTGTCACGAAAGAGCCTGCCGCCTTCTGCTCCTAGCCCACCAGCAGCACTGCCAGGAAGTAAATCACCGGCGCTGTAAAAATCACGCTGTCAAACCGGTCCAAAATACCTCCGTGACCCGGAATCAGCTTTCCGTAATCCTTAATTCCGTGATTTCGCTTGATCGCAGAGGCCGCCAGGTCTCCCACCATAGAAATCAGGGCTCCCACGGCACAAATTACGGCAAATTCCAGAATCAGGCCTTTGCCGCCCTCCAGAAAGCCTCCCACGGCCGCCGCATAGACAGCTCCCAGCAGAGCCGCCCCCGCAACGCCTCCCACGGCGCCCTCAACGGATTTTTTGGGGCTCAGCTTCGGAGACATCTTATGCCTGCCAAACAGCATCCCGACACAATAGGCACAGGTATCGCAGCCCCAGGAGCAAAGAAAAATCAGCCAGACGATAAACCGCCCGTCCGGAAGGCACCTGGTTTTAAAAATATAGGACAGCATCACCGCCACATAGACCACGCCGAAAAAAGCTGACATCACCTGTTCCGAACGATAACGGGGATACGTAAATACATAGACAAACATCATGGCGATCAGAATCAGCACCAGCAGGCACAGCATGAGAGAACCTGCCTCCTGCAGCAGCACAGAAGCCGCCCCTCCATTGATCTCTCCAGATATATTATTTACATCCGCCATCCAATATACCAGAATATAATACAGAACCGCCCCTGCGTATCCCGTCAGCGCCAGCGGGGAAAGCCCGCCGTCCTCTTTATCCTCCACCTTTACCGCCCGGTACAATTCGTTCATCCCCACCAGCGATAGGATCAAAAGTGTGAAAAAGAGTACGGGCCCGCCGGAAAGTATCGTGATCAATGCAATCGCTACCAAAACAATTCCGCTTATCAGTCGCGTAATAAACAACTTTATTCCTCCTTTATACCGCCAAAGCGTCTCTCCCTGCTGTTGTATTTCTCAATCGCTTTGGTCAGCTCCGCCTTATCAAATGCAGGCCAGGGCACCTCCGTAAAATAAAACTCCGTATAAGCAAGCTGCCACATCAGATAATTGGAAAGACGAAGCTCGCCGCTGGTACGGATCAAAAGATCCGGATCCGGAATTCCCGCCGTATCCAGATATCCGGAAAAAAGCTCCTCCGTAATTTCCTCTCCGGCGATCCTGTTTTCCTTATAATCCTGAGCAAGCCTGCGGATAGCCCGGATAATCTCATCTCTGCTGCCGTAATTAATAGCAATCTGGAAATTCAGGCCGGTATTCTCCTTTGAGCTTTCCACCAGATCAGCCAGACTCTTTTGCAGATCCTTCTCCAGCGCCGAAGGGTCTCCCAGCACCCGGACCTTCATGTTATTCTCCCGGGCTGTCTTAATGCATGTTTTGGTGTAGCTGCGGAACAGCTTCATCAATGCATCCACCTCATCCTTGGAACGTTTCCAGTTCTCCGTAGAAAACAGATAGACTGTCAGGTATTTGATCCCCATATTCCAGGCATCCCGGCAGATAACCTCCAGATTCTTTGCCCCTCTTACATGGCCGTAGTTCCGGGGCATTCCCTTGCTTTTTGCCCAACGTCCGTTGCCATCCAATATGATAGCCACATGCTGCGGTATTACCATCTCACTTCCTCCACTCATTCCTTTCCCGTAACTGTTTGGTGCTTCTTTCGCTCTGCTCCAAATAATTACTGCCTGCCGGCAACAAAGAGCAGGCTGCCCCTCTCTTTGCAGGCAGCCTGTTCTTGACAAATATTTCCGGCATTTTATACGGTAAGTATTTCCTTGGATTTTTCTTCCACCGCTTTGTCGATATCCTTGATCCGCTTATCGGTCTCCTTCTGAATCACATTTTCCAGATCCTTGATCTCATCCTCAGAAACATCCGTCTTGCCCAGCTTCTTCAGGAAATCATTGGCATCCCGGCGGATATTGCGCACAGCCACCTTTGCGGCCTCGCCTTTCTTTTTGATATCCTTCACCAGATCTTTTCTGCGCTCCTCGTTCAGCTCCGGGAATACCAGACGAATCACTCTTCCGTCATTGGTGGGATTGATCCCCAGGTCAGACATATTGATCGCTTTCTCGATGGCCTTTACCATAGAAGCCTCCCAGGGCTGTATCTGCAGGATACGCGCTTCCGGTACAGTCACATTTCCTACCTGCTGAATCGGTGTGGGAGTCCCATAATAATCCACCTGAATCTTATTTAATACATTTGGGTTTGCACGTCCTGCACGGATGGTCGCAAACTCCTCCAGCATATTCTTGTAAGACTTATCCATCTTGTCCGCATAAACCTTAATTCTTTCATCCATTTTGCTTTCCTCCTGTTTTTATATTCCCCGGTCATTTTCGAAAATCCCCAGTCTTTTCTGTCGGTTCTCTCCCGCAGGCTGCCTCAGCCGCCCGGCCGCTTTTGTCCGGCAGCGGCTCATATCCTTTTCCTGTTATGATACTGTCACCTTTGTACCGGAAAATTTTCCGCTTACGGAATTGATGATGCTGTTTTCTTCATTCAGGCCAAATACCAGCATAGGCATCCGATTTTCCATACAAAGGATCGAAGCTGTCATATCCACAACTCCCAGCTTCCGGTCAATAACCTCCTGAATCGAAATCTCTTCAAATTTCTTTGCGTCCGGATGATCCTTTGGATCGCAGTCATACACACCGTCAATGGATTTTGCCAGAAGGATCACCTCTGCCTCAATCTCAATCGCCCGCAGCACTGTAGCGGTATCCGTGGAGAAATAAGGATGCCCTGTGCCGCCCGCAAAGAATACCACTTTTCCCTTTTTCAACGCTTCATTGGCCCTGTCCTTCGAAAAAAGCCCGGTAAAAGCTCCGCATACAAAAGGTGTCAGCACCTCCGTATCCAATCCCACGGAACGGAAAATTTCAGATACATAAATACAATTCATCACCGTAGCCAGCATGCCGATCTGATCCGCCTTGGTACGGTCAATATTCTCGCTGGAACGGCCTCTCCAGAAGTTCCCGCCGCCGATCACGATACTGACCTGCATACCGGAATCCACAAGCTGCTTTACCTGCCCGGCAACGCCCAGCACCGTAGGTTCATCAAATCCGGTTTTCTTCGGGCCGGCCAAAGCTTCCCCGCTTAACTTCAACAATACTCTTTTCATCACTGTACCTCATACATTTTATATTTTCATATGCGTATATCATACCATATTCTTTCCTAAAATGCCATATTTGCCCGGGCTGTTTTTCGTTCCTTTAGCTTCTTTTTTGCCCATCCCGCAAAATCCCATATCTTCTGGATCAGCAGGCTCAGATAACGCAGCGCAGGCTCCGTGATGATAGCAAAGATAATCAGCAGCATAGCGCATTTTCTGGACAGTGTTGAAATCGCAAAAATATGATTCATAAAAATCATACAGAACAGCAGTCCGAAAATCATGGTAAACCACATAACCCAATGCCATTTTGTCATGGGAGACGCAATCCTGTACAGAATCATGATGCCTACAATGGCCAGAAGAATGGTACAGGAGGTGGACAAGTCCGTATCTCCCACCTGAAACTCCTGGCAAAATACCACAAGTGAGCTGATCACGATAAAATCCGTCAGACCCGCAGGCAGCGCCCGGAAAAATACATTGCTGAGGAAATGTCCCTGAATCCGGTTCCGATTCTGCTCCAGTGACATAAGGAATGCCGGAATACCGATGGTAAACATACTGATCAGAGAAATCTGGGACGGCTCCATGGGGTAACTCATCATAAACACAATGGAGAACACCGACATCAGCAGAGAGAAAATATTCTTTACCAAAAACAGACTGGCTGTCCGTTCAATGTTATTTACCACCCGGCGGCCTTCCGCCACCACAGAAGGCATTTTGGAAAAATCAGACTCCAGCAGCACGATCTGGGCCGCATGCGCCGCCGCATCGCTTCCGGATGCCATAGCAATGCTGCAGTCCGCATCCTTCAGCGCCAGCACATCGTTGACGCCGTCGCCGGTCATGGCAACGGTATGCCCGTGCCGCTTCAGGGCAGCCACTAACTGCCGCTTCTGCTCCGGCGTCACCCGCCCGAACACCGTATACGTACCTGCGGCCTCAAACAGCTCCTCCTCGGTATAGAGCGTGGATGCATCCACGTATCTCTCCGCATCGGTAATCCCTGCTTCCTTTGCCACCTCAGAAACCGTCACCGGATTATCTCCGGAGATTACCTTGACGGCAACACCCTGATCCGCAAAATAGCGGAAGGTATCCGGCGCATTTTCCCGGATCGGGTTGGCCAGCAGCACCATCCCCTTAGGAATAACCGGCGCAGTCAGCGCCTTTCCGTCCAGGCATCCCTGATACTCTCCGAATATCAGGACACGGTAGCCCTGAGAAGAATACTTTTCGATCACAGTGCGATAATCCTCGTAAGCGGAACGAAGCAGAAACTCCGGCGCTCCCAATACATAATTTCTTTCCCCGAATACGGCTCCGCTGTACTTGAAGGCTGAGGAAAAGGGGAAAATCTGATCCGGCCGCTTTCCGGTATGTTTCCGAAAGCAGTTCTGCATGGCCTTCATGGTAATATTATCACTGCTCATGCCCGCCACAAAATCTCCGAGCTGCAGCTCCAGTGCGGCCTGCTCCTCAGGGGTATATTCCGGCTCATCCTTTTCCAAAGCCGCCGCAGGCTCCCAAGACGCCCGATCCCGGTCTGCCTGTGTCTGAACGGCCTGCGCCCCCTGCGGCTCCATCGCCTGCGCTAAGGCTGCTCCGGTCTTTTCTTCTGCCGCCGCTTTTCCATCGCCATCCCCGGGCGCAGACTTTTTATTTACGGGCCGCAGCGGAATCGCCTGTTTCACCATCATAGTATTTTCCGTAATAGTCCCGGTCTTGTCAACGCACAGCACATCTACCCGAGCCAGCGTTTCTATGGATTTCATATTGTGAACCAGCACCTTGCCCATAGCCAGGCGCATGACGCTGACCGCCATAGCCACGCTGGCCAAAAGATACAATCCCTCCGGAATCATACCGATCACAGCAGCCACCGTAGCGGTCACGCTTTCCCGGAAGCTTTCTCCGTTAATGTAAAACTGCTGGGAAAACAGCAGGATGCCGATGGGAATAATCAATACGCCCACAATTTTTACCAGACGGTCCAGCGACCGGATCATCTCCGATTCTTCCCCCGATTTGCGGGCCTTTGCTTCCAATGTCAGCTTGGATACATAAGAATCGGCACCTACCTTGTCCAGTCTTGCCTTACACTGGCCGGAAACAATAAAGCTGCCGGACAGCAATGCGTCTCCCGGTTTTTTCGTAATTTCATCTGCCTCTCCGGTAATCAGGGCTTCATTTACCGAAACCTCGCCCTCTTCCACTACAGCATCCGCCGGAATCTGGTTTCCGGCCTCGAAAATAACCAGGTCATCCAAAACCAGCGTCTCTGCCGGTATGATCTGCTCCTTTCCTTCCCGAACGACCTTCGTCTTAGGTGCGCTTAGAATCGTCAGCTTATCCAGCGTTTTTTTCGAACGCCACTCCTGAAAAATACCAATAAAGATATTCGCTATAATAATCGGCAGAAATGTCAGGTCCCGGAAGGAGCCCACCACGCAAAGTAAAATCGCAATGATCAGAAAAATCAGGTTAAAATAGGTGAACACATTTTCCTTCACAATATCCTTCAGCGTCAGGCTGTCTGCCTCTACCGGCGTATTCACCGCCTGATGGTCGATGCGGTCCTGTACCTGGGCTGCTGTCAGTCCCCGGCTGATACTGGGCTTTACCCGAACCAGCGGCTCAAGCCCCATCCACTCTTCCTCCTGCGTTTCCTGTAAAGGCTCCTTCTTTCTTCTCAGCCGCAAAGCCGAACTCCAAAATCGCTTTTTTCTGCCGGCCTCCTGTCCGCTTTCATCCTCTTCCTCAAAGGATCCGTCTGCTCCATGAGCCTTCGGACCTGCCTCCTGCCCGGAAACAGCCTCCTGCCGCAGATCCCCGGCTCCTTCCAACGCTTCCGGCTCCGATGCATTTCCTTCGGAGCTCCCTTCCGGCTCCTCATCTGCTTCCATAATTCTGACCCGGGTCTGAATCACCTCCGGCTTCGGCTCCGGTGCCGGAAGCACCTCACCCTCCAACACCTCCGTCACAGAAAGACCTGCACAGTCTCCCTGCCGGGCCACTGCCGTCTCCTCTGCTGCGGCCGCTTCTTTCTCTGCTCCTTCTTCCGTTACGGCTTCTTCTGTCCGGATTTCCTCCTGCAAAAGGCCCTCTTCCCCTCCTGCTTCCGATCTATTTTCAGGTATTTCTGTCTCTTTTTTGAAAAAATTATGTCTCACGATATTCCTTCCTTGTTTTATGCGTTTCGAACGATTTCCCTATTATATTTCCCCCTCGTTTCCTTAGTAATTCTAGCACACATTGTATGGTATTATAACCCCTGAAATTCTAAATTTTTTCATAACTGGTAGGAGCTGTCGCAAAATCGAAAAGCAAAAAGATCTGTATCCAGGGTGTTTGTATCACTGAGACAAATGTCCGAAGCATGACGGACGAAGTGCTTTTTCTAATATAGGAAAGTGAGAACTTTCCCGTCAAAAAAGCACCCTGCTGCAAAAACTGCTTTGCAGTAAGGTGCCTTTGCCTCTTTTTAATTTACATTTTTAATCATATCATCCACTATTCTTTTCGCATCCTCAAGGTTTTCGGGGCGCACATATATATAATATAGTATTTCTTGTTCCGTCCTTTCTCCCACACGGCCAATCAGCGTTCCCAACTGTCTGTTTTGAATTCCCATATTCACATTTTTGGTTTTATATTCTATTTTGCTTTTTCTTAATTCATTCTCTATCAATCCAAACAGTCTCAGATTATTCGTAACATATAATTCCTTGTACGGTTTCCAGCCTGACAACATGATATGCGCCCTCCTATTGCTTCTGCTATTCTATCCACAGATCTGTGATATCTGATCCGCTCTTTATTCCTTGTTTTCCTGCCGTTTCTTTAAAATCAGTCATGCTTTACATTGCAGACGATCATCCGCAGCTTTCCGTTCTTATCCGGCGGAATTGAATCCATCCATTCATATTCGAAAGCAAAAGGCTTTTTAAATATTTTGTTCAAATTCGTAGTCAGGTACGTCTCGATTTCCTCACAGCTCATCTTCGCCTGATCGTCCCGCACAATCTGCACATGAATTAAATCATACGTCTCTTCTATAAACCGGATCTGCAAAATATCTGCGCAATGGGCTATCACCGGGGTAATCTCAAAGAAGCTGGTCACTTCTCCCGTAGGATAATAGAAGTAATCATTCATTCTTCCCTGCACACTGGTAATGAAACGCACTCCTTGCTTTACCTTGCAGGTTGCTTTATCTCCGATGGAGTAATTGATCAGCGGCAGATCCGTCTTGTACAGCGGCGTAATCACCAGCTTTCCTTCCTCTGCCAGCCGTCCCTCCTCATCCAGCACATTCACCACAAAGGAGTCATTGTGAATCACGTAATAATTTTTCCCGGGAAGGCGCACCATGCAGGCGCCGGTCTCCGCACTTCCGTAGGAATCAATAATTCCCTCACCAAGCGTCTTAATGAAAAGCTTTCGGTTATTTTCATCCACCTTCTCACTGATGGGATCATAAAACTTCGGATGAAAGATCTTCTTTCCTGTCTTGTTGCTGTAGAGCACGATGCGCATCAATTCCGTTTTGTTCATATACAGCCAATCCGGCTTATATGCATTAATTGCATCGATTACCTCTGACTCCGGCGCATACTGATCCACATACTTCCGGCGCAGGATCCCGAAGCGCTGCAGGAAGGTATCCCTTCCTCCCGCATTTTCATCATGGGCATTGATCCGGCTCATGGTCTTGCCGAAAAACGGATTGTAGCCCGCCACCATCATCACCCGGAACCAGTTGGCCCTCATATAGGCTTTTTCCCTGGGCGAAAACAGAATCGACAGGGGTTTTCCGGTAGAACCGCTGGTGGTATCCACGATCCAGTCCTTATATTTGGGATTTTTCAACTCCTGATTCATCCACTCCCGCAGCTCATCCTTCGTCAGCACCGGCAGCTTGGCCAGGTCATCCCCGGTCTTAATATCCTCCGGCTTCACTCCCGCCGCATCAAACCGTTCCTTATAAAACGGAATTTTATAGGCCTTTTTTACCAGCTTCTGAAGCCGTCTGCTCTGCGTATTCATGACTTTGGAAAAATTCTTGGGTATTTTCTTTGTCATTTTGGTCAGATCCAGAAACAAATAAACATTCCCCAACTTTTTCTGCATTTTTTCAAACATATTTTATCTCCTAAATGATCCGCTATTCCACGCGGATTTCAATATTTTTCAGTGCCTCATCCAGTGCGGATGTGGCCTCCTCCAGGGTAGCGCCTTTCGTAATCACATGGCCGATCCGATGGGGGCCCACATGAAACTTTTTCACAGGATCTCCCACCGTATAATCAAATTGCACCTCATAAATCTTTTCATTGGGCACATTGTGGTTTGCGATGGAACGGATCACGCCGTCCTTATCGCTCATCAGCAGCTTGCTGGCATTGGGCACGGCCTGATCCTGCGGAAATGCAGGCGCTTCTCCCAGGGCTGCCTGAATGATTTTCTCATAATAATCAAATCCGTAATAGATGGAAACCAGCTCTGCCAGACAGGTCGCCCCGGAGCGCCCTCCGATCTCCAGCACATAGGTTTTGTGATCCTTCATAATAAAGTCCGCATTGATGGCACAGTTATCCAGCTTCATGGCCTTAATTGCCTTTTCTGTCTGGTCAAAAACATCCTGAAGGATCTCTTCGCTCAGGTTGTAGGGCGCATAATGTCCCACCGGCACTCCCGTATCTCCTACAAACACATAATCTCCGTGGGGCAGAACAAACTGCAGCTTCCCGCCATAAACAAAAGCCTGGGCGCCAAATTCCTCGCCGATGATAAATTCTTCTACGATATAGTAATCCTTTCTGGTAATGGCCTTTACTGCGGCCACTGCTCCTGGAATATCTTCTTTTGTATTGACCCTGGTTATTCCGCGGCTGCCGGAGGAATCCACGGCTTTAAATATCAGCGGGTACTCCAGATCCCGGATGGTCTCCTCCAGATCATCCTGGAAATACACCTTGCGAAAGCGGGCTGTCCGCACGCCATTGGCCTCATAGCATTCCTTCATCAGCATTTTATCGGAAGCAATCTTTGCCGCTTCAAAGCTCAGCCCACACAAACCCAGTTCATCACACACCTTGCCGATGGTGATCACTGCCACATCGGTTCCCGCCGTCACAATACCGTCAACCTGCTTTTCCCGGGCAACCTTCAGTACCGCCTCATAATCCACGGTATTGATATGACAGACCTCATCCGCCACAGCAAACCCCGGATATTTTCCCGGAATGCTGACTGCGATGGTATGAATCCCCATCTCCCTTGCCTTTTTAATCAGAGGAACCTGATAGATTCCTGCCCCCATAATCATAAGCTTTTTCATATTCTTTTATCCTCTCTTTCCGTCTATTCTTTATCGGCAGCCACCTTTTCGAAGCGGTTTCCTTCTTCATCCAGCAGGAAGGGAACCCGTCCGTGCTCATCAATCTGGCGCACCACAAACTGGGGATTGTTGCTGATACTTAAGAAAATTCTGCCGATATACTCTCCGATCAGTCCCATAAACAGCAGAATCAACCCCGAAAAGAAACAAATGCACACCATCATGGAGGGCCATCCGATATACGTTACCGGACGGACAATTTTTTGCACAACGACCGCAATCGCACCCAAAATCCCCAGCATGGAAAAGGTATAGCCAAGAATGGTGGCCATCCGCAGGGGAACAATGGAAAATCCCATAATATTCGACCAAAGCTGCATCAGCTTCTTCATGGTGTAATTCGAAGTCCCCACTTCCCGCTTAAAATGCTGAATCGGCACGGAGCTGATATTCCGGGTAATCCGCAGGAAAACACCCTGCAGATGAGTATAAGCGCACTTGTATTCCACAGCGTAATCCCTTACAAACTTTTTAATTGCCCAAAAGCTGGAGGTTTTCATATCCTTCGGTTTTTTCAGCAAAATCCGCACCGTCATATAATTAATATAGCTTCCGAAATTCCGGAATTTGCTGTGTTTCTTATCCGGATAATATCCATACACGATATCGTAACCCTTGTCCAGCTCGTTCAGAATGATGGGAAGCTGGGAGGGATGGGTCTGCATATCGTCATCCATGGCAATCAATATATCCCCGGACGCATAATTCAGTCCTGCCATCACTGCATTATGCTGACCGGAATTCTTTGCCAGCTCCACCACCTTCACACAGTCATAATCCTGTACCAGCCCACGCAGGGCCTTCAGTGTTTTCCCTCCGTCCGGCGAAGCATCATCCACCAGGACAAATTCATACTCGGATCTCCCGATTTTTTCCATCTCTGCCATCGTCAGCTCCACCACCTTGCGGATGGTCTGGTCTGACTTATAGCAGGGAATCACGATTGAGTGCAGCATCTGCTCTTGTGCCTCCTAAAACTTTCATGCCTGCTTTGCAGGCACCACGAATCATATAAGTCCACGGATTGCTCCGCACTTCGTGCTTCCACAATCCTGCATCTACTCGGAATTCGGGCTAACCGCCCTGCTTCCTTATTTTATCAAAAAAACTCACACTTGTACAGAGTACGATTGGCGCCTTTTCTTTTTTTCCATCCACAGCAGCACCAGAAAAATCCCGCCGCAAAGCAGGGTAAGCGCTCCCCCTGTCTTTAACCCCGGCGTACAGTAACGAAGCTGTATCTGATGCTCCCCCGGCTCCAGCCAAAGCCCCAGATACATCACATTCGCCTGGAAAAGCGCCTGCTTTTTCCCGTCCACGTATACCGACCAGCCGCTGCTGAAGGGAATGGAGAATACCATAAATTTCCGGCTGGACAGGTTCACCGTACCGGTGACGGTATTATTTCCCAGGGAAACGTTTTCCAGCGCTTCCTCGTTTAATGCCTTCAGATCCTCCTCATACGTATCCATGGGAACATAGCAGATCTCCGCTGCTTCCAGCCCGTATTTTCCCTTATCCGTAAACTCCAGAAGAATCTCATCCTGCCCGTCTGTCTCACCGTACCCTAAATTCACCTGATAATTCTCCTGTCCCAGGGAGTAGGTGCGGTTCTTTCCCCGCAGCGTGAGTTCCTTCGTCAGGCCGGAAACAGAAATTTTCACAAACGAATAGCTGGTGTTTTTCGTAAATCCCTTCAGATGAAGATAGCATTCATATCCGGCCTTCCGCTCATAAGGGATGCGGATGCTTCCTCCTCCCTGCTCCACCGTATATCCGTTCTTCGTTTTTTCTGCGCCCTCTCCCGTCTCCGGAAGCTTTACCGGAACCGTCAAAATCTCGTCTCTGCACCGGCTGACCTGTTCCGGTGCCTCTCCCCCGTCCTGCGCACTGCCTGCTTCCGATCCGGCATCCTGCCCCAGCACCACAGCCTCCTTCATCACCTGCTGGCGCTCCAGGGCATCCAGGCTCTCATAATCCTCTTCCGATATCCAGGCATCATATGTATATCCCAAAGACAGGGCGTACCGGTTTCGATAAATCTGACAGCCGTCTGAGGATGCCTCCTCATCCAGTACAAAGCCGTAGGGAGCATTCTGCTCTCCGTCCTGGGTGGTCATGTAATATTTTACATTTGCCAGCGTCTCCGGCACCGCCCGTCCGTCCAGATAAAATATGCGGTGAACCGCATTGGCTCCCGGATTTTCCTGATCCGTCAGATACTGCAGAATCCGGCTGTTTACAATACTGTTATACATGGAGATCCCATTGTAGCCCAGGATCACAGAAGCATTTTCATTTCCGGATACCATCACACTGGTATCTCCTCTCCAGAAATCCTCATCCAAAATGGTGCCCCAGGCTGCGGAGGAAGCGGAGGTATATGCCTGCAATGCCTGCCCGCTGTCCATCTGGCCTGACAGTCCATTTCCCAGCCTTTCCCCATAGGTAATCCATCCGTTTAAAACGGCTGATACACAGGCAATTCCCATCAGCACTCTGCTCCAACCGCATTTGGTAAGCTGCAGCCTGCGGCATACCAGCAGGATGCAGGTACATACTGCCAGCTCAATCACAGCGCAAAGCACAAAACGGCTGCTTTTTCCCTGAAAGGGAAACCGGTACAGATACAGCAAGACAAACGCCGCCGCCACTGCCAAAAGCCCATTTCGCCGAAGCCTGGTGAGTCTGGAAAAATCCTCCTCTACCGCAACAAAAATAAAGCTGACTGTAAAGGACAGCAGAAACGTCCAGCGATTTCCAATGGCATTAAAGCCGGACAGGATCCATCCGGCGGCAGGAAGCAGCAGACACACCAGTTCAATCAAAAATGCCAGCTTTTCCGTTACCTTATCCCGCCATTTCCGCAAAAACAGCAGGGTAAGGGCAGGCAACGCCAGCACCCCATAGCTTAAATAGGTATTGCTGCCCATCTCAAGACCAGGAGTAATCAGGTTATGGAACCAGGCCAGATACCGCTCTCCTTCATAAAACCACAGATTGCCCACCTGCTTTTCCTCATTGATCCGCCCGGAGGTCAGCAGGCGCATCACCGTCGGCAGCAGAATCACTGCGCTCATGCCCATTCCCAGCAGATACCACCGCAGCAGCCGGAAAACAGTCAAAAAGAAATTTTTCATCCGATGATCCCGGTACAAATCAAAAAACCGCAGCAATACGTAAAAAGCCAGGGCAATAGAACACATATACATAAAGTAGTAATTGCTGATAAATCCCAGCGCAGTCATGACAGCCAAAAACAGCCCGCTTCTCTCCCGCATCACCAGCTCTGCCGCCAAAAGCAGCAGAGGAAGGATCACCAGCGGCGCTCCGAAGGTAGGATGCATAATTGCCAGTCTCAGCCCGTATCCGCAGAAAACATAGATTACGCTGCCGGTCAGCACCGCAGACTCCGGCCTTTTCCAGTAAAAGCAAAACACAGAAAAAGACAGGCCTGCCAGATAAAGCCGCAGCAAAATAAGGAACTGATACAGCAGCTCCGTATAACGGCCCGGCACCAGCACACTGAAAAAGTCCAGCGGATGGAAGCGCACAATCGCATTTATATCATCCCCCATACCAATATGAAAATCAAACATCCGGGGCAGATTTCCGTGCAGCAGCCCGGTCAGTCCGTCCCGCAGCCAGTTTCCCATATAATACAGATAGGGATAATACTGCGCCTCCCCGTCTGTTTTCCAGATAAAGCTTTTCCCATTGGCCAGGAACGGCAAAAAAGCCAGAAAAGACAGCAGGATAAATAATATTGTATATTTCCAAAAATATTTTTTGTATGGTCCGGTTTGTCTCTTTTTTCTCATTGTTTCTCCATTTCTGCCGTTTGAAGCTGCCGTCTGCGTCTTTGCCGCCATCGGATGAAAAGAAACAGGAAGATTCCGATGCCGGCCAGACTGATCCAAAAGCCCGTTTTTAATCCCGGCGTTTCATACCGCAATTCGATCTCATGCGTGCCCGGCTCCAGAAGGAGCCCCAGGTACATGACATTCGCCTTCTGCAGGGCGGTCTCTTCTCCATCCACGTACGCCTTCCACCCCTTGTCCCATAGAATAGAAAATACCATCAGCTTCGGCCCGGTCAGACTGACCTGTCCGGTCAGCCGGTTGTTCTCCAGAACCACCTCCGTCAAAGCTTCCTCATTCCGGTCCGCAATTCTGGAAACATACGATCCCATAGGTGCATACCAAAGCTCCAGCTCCTCCAGACAATAAATCCCCTTCTTCGGGAAGTAAATCGTCACCCTATCCGTCTGTTTTTCTTCCGTATATCCCAGATTGACCAGAAAATCCTGCCGGTTCAGCGAATAATTTTCTCCCTCTGCCCGAAGCGAAAGCTTTTTTTCCGTAGTTCCGGCCGAGACCGTCACTGTACTGTATTCCTGCTCCCATTTCAGGCCCTTCAGGTACAGATAGCATTCCGTTTCCGCCCTGCGCTCCAAAGAAAAGGAAATACTTCCGCCTCCCTTTCCTACCTGATAGCCCTCCTCAGACAGCACGACATTTTCCCCGCTCTCAGGCAGCGAAACAGAAACTGTACCGATCTCCTCCTGGCAGCCCTTTGCGCGCCTTAAAATTCCCTGCCCGGACGTATTCTGCTCCGGCAGCTCCCGTCCCGCTGCCGCCTGCTGCGGCATCTCATCCACCACTGCCGCCTCCAGCATGACCTGCTGCTTCTCCAGAGGAGAAAGCTTTTCATAATCCTCCTCTGCGATCACCGTATCGTAGGTATAGCCCAGAGACAGGGGATACTGGTTTTCATACAGATTTTCGCTGTTTTCCACCCGGACAAAACCGTAGGGCACACCTGTCTCCCCCTTTTCCGACCAGTAATACCGTACATTTGCCAGCGCCTCCGGCACAGTCCGCCCATCCAGGGAAAGAACACGCAGCAGCGAATTCAGCCCCGGATTTTCCGTATCCGTCAGATACTCCAACTGCCCGGCATTCAGAATGCTGTTATACAAAGAAATCCCCGGGAAATCCTGCACAATGGCACTGTTTTCTTCTCCGATCCACACGGTATCCGTATCGATCCGGTAAAAATCCTCCTCCAAAAGCGCTGCGCATTCCGCCCAGGAGGCTTCCTCATAATAAGGCAGCGCCTGCCCGTAATCCAGAAACTCCCCGGCAAGATTCCCGAATGCTTTGCTGTAGGTAAGGTATCCGTTGACTGCCGCGGAAGCGCAGACTACCGCCAGCCACACGCCCATACACCGCCCGCCGGAGATGCCGCGCTTTTGCAGGATCACAAATAAGAGGCCGCAGAAAAGCAGCTCTCCAAGGGCGGCAAGCTGGTAGACATCTGTTTTTCCTGTAAAAAAACGGTATCCGCATAAGGCCCCGAATGCGCACAGCACTGCTCCGAAAGCAAGCGCCTGTCCCCTGCTCCAGTGTGTAAACCCTTCAAAGGCAGCCATGCAGATCAGGCTTATGGTAAAGGACATAATAAATACCCAACGGTTATTCACATTGCTGAAGCCGCCCAGCACGTATCCTCCCGCCGGAATCAAAAGAATCAGGACTTCCGCAAGGAAAGCCAGCTTTAATGCCAGTTTGTCCCGCAGCTTTCCCGCAAACAAAAGCACCAGCGCCGGCAGCGTCAGCACTGTATAATTCAAATTCGTATTGCTTCCGGTTCCCCGGTAGGGGCTGACCAGATCAAAAAACCAGTTCAGATATCTTCCCTTATTTTCATAAATCCACAGAGCTTCTCCATTTTGACCCCCTTCAAGCCGCGCAGAGGAAAGTAACTGAAGCAGCGTGGGTAGCAGAAAGACTGCCGACATACCGATTCCCAGAAAGTATCCGGCAAACAGACGCCCCAGCGCCGCAAAAAAATTTTTAACCCGGTGTTCCCGGTACAGATCAAAGAAACGCAGCAGTACATAACCTGCCATGGCAAAGCTGCACATATACATAAAATAATAATTGGTAATGAAGCCAACCATAGTGATAAAAGCAAAAAACAGACAACCTTGCCTACGCAACACCTGCTCCGCTCCGATCAGCAAAAGCGGAAGAAGAATCATGGGAAGCGTAAAGAAGGGGTGCTGTAATCCCAGCTTCAGCGTATAACCGCAGAAAACATAAATCATGCTTCCCGTCAGAACCGCCCCGTCCTGCTTCTTCCAATAAAAGCAAAACGCAGAAAAGCTCAGACCGGCCAAATACATCCGAAGCAGAATCAATAGTCCGTACAGCAGCTCCGTATGCTGCCCCGGAACCAATATACTCAAAAGGTCCAGGAAACGAAAACGCACCACCGTCCGGATATCCGCCCCCATGCCAATGCAGAAATCATACAGCTTTCCTATGCCTTCTCCGGCAAAGATCCCGGAAACAGACTCCCGCAGCCAGTTTCCCGTATAATACAGATAGGGAAAATACTGAGACTCTCCGTCTCCGGCCCAATCCGCCCCTGTCCATACAAAGCCCTTTCCTGCCTGAAAAAACGGCAAAAAGACCAGAAAACTCAGAAAAACAAACAGCAGGGTATAACGGAGCAAAAAATTTTTGCTCCATCCATACGCCTGCGGTTTGCTTCCGTTTCTTTTTCTTCCGGATCCATCCTTCATTTTCTTCCCTCGCTCATCTATTTCATAATACATGATATCTGCAGCTTCGCATTCCTTCCCTGCCGGACTGCGCAGGAAGCAATGCTATACCTGAATCAGATAAAAACAGATCCCGCCTGCCAGGTGCCAGGCCAGCAGGAAGAAAAGCGCCCCGTATTTTATCTTCAAAGCCCTGCTTCCTCCGATCTGCTCTTTTTCCATCCAAAGTTTCTTTGCAAAGAAAAACAGGCAGAAAACCCAGAGTATAAAGCAGGCCAGAATATTCCCCCACCCGAAATTCCCGTGGGATGCCCTGCGTCCTGTTTCGGCAAAGGTCCAGCTAACAGCCAGCCCTGCCAGATACTGCCCGAAGATAAGCGGAAAACACCATTCCCGAAAAATCTCTCTCCTCCAGAGAAAAATCACCAGGAAGGGAAACGCCATCCGCAAAAGCAGCGATATGGTCACGGAGGGGGCATGCATACGAACCGCACGGAAAAGCGCAATGACGACCTGTGACTCTTCCGCTCCCTCCTGCGTCGGTAAAAAATAAATAATCAGGTACTGATATAAGAAAACCAGCAGCGAAGGGATGAAATACAGATGCTGCGCCACCAGTTTCCAGAAGCCCCGTCCCCTGTTCTGAAACAGCTTCACCAATGCCCGGATTCCGCATACCGGCAGATAAATCATCAGATAGGAGGGCTTTATAATCGTAGAGATCAGCAGCAGCACGCCTAAAAGCAGCTCATACGCCGTTGTCTTTTTCATATTTTTTCTCAGGACCGTAATGCGCTCTTCTTCCTTACAGCTCCAGTACTCTACCGTCAATATGGTAATCAGAATCATAAACGGACGCACTGCCGTGGAAGTGGGATTATGCCAGGGATTGGGAGAGCCCTGCCCCAGATAATAACGCTTGTTATAGAAACGCAGATACAAGGGTCCCACCAGCATGGAAACCAGCGTAATGCCGGCCACCGCTGCCGTCCTTATTTTTTCTTCTTTTACAGAGCTAAGATACTTTTCCCCGAACCAAAGGACCAGAACCGCCGTAAACGTATTAAACGCCGCCGTAGATGCCGCCGCCGCTTCTTCAATGGTAATCGGCAGGCATACATAAAACAGCCAGCAGACAAAATGCCAGCCGCAGTGACTCTCACTCATCACCAGATCAAAGGAAAGCGCCTTCGCCATGTGAACGGTAGTATCGCTTCCTCCGGGTTTCACCGCCTGAACAGAAAATGCAATATAGGTCAAAATAAAAATAATAACCGGCACCAAAAGATACAGTCCGGCCTTTTGCTTCACCGCCTGCATATTTTCCTCACTCATTTTCCCTCTCCATTCTCTTTCGTTTCACACTGTTTCCCTTTTCTCTTCCGCTCTTCTCTTTCATTTTGCGCTTTTATTATACGCTATCTCCATAGAAAAAGCAAACGTTACAGCACATTACAGAACAGCCCTCCGGTAAACTCCCGGCACCTCACTACGGTTCACTCCGTTCTCCGTAACACGCTTCCGGCGTCCGTTTCCGGCAAAAAGTTTTCATCCTTTATGCCGAAAAATCCCGGGGCGGGATATGGGAAATGGTCACTTACGTTGACAGTTTTCGGGAACGATGTTAGAATTTCAGTAATTATGATTCGTTTGAGGGGAAGCTTTGTTATGAAACAAAAATCAACTGCATTCAACCATCACCGCTGCCTGGCTTATCTGCCGGCCGCCTTTCTTCCTGCTGCGCTTTTTCTTGCATGGCTGACGGTCATGCGGCTGACCGGCACTCCGATCAGCCTGCTGCCCACTGCTTCGGATGAGCTTTCCTGGTACCGCCAGATTGCTTCCGTCGTAAGCTCCGGTATGCCCCTTGGCTACTACGGATATAATGGAACTCATGCCCTGCACGGCACGTTCGGACCCTGGGGAATTGGCATCCTGCTCCCCTATGCGATATGGGGGAAACTCTTTGGCTGGGGGCTCACCTCCATGTGCATTGCCAACGTGACCTTTCTTGGAATCGCTCTTTGCCTCTTTCTCCTTCTGTGCCGCCCAAATTCCAGAGAGTGCCGCTTTATCCTCCTGTGCTACTGCACACTGCTGATGAACATTTACTACTCCGCCTTTTCCATGGGGGAATGTCTCCGGTGGTCTATGGCCATTCTGCTTTGCGGCTGTATGGTGCATATTTACCGGGGATACGGCGGACGGATCTTTTGCTACATTCTTACCCCCGCCCTGCTGCTCTTCTGTTCAGAGGCCTACCTGCTGCTGGCGCTTTTTATTCCGATCTATCTTTTGATGGTACTTCCAGTGCGCCGGCTCTGGCTGAAACTGCCCGTATCACTGGGTATAACCGCTGTTGTTTCTTTTTTGTTGAGAAAGCTGCTGCATCAGATTGCAGCTCCTTACAATCCCGGCGCAACATCCGAAGCACTTTCCTTTTTCGCCCGGATGAAAAATAAAATCCAGGCTGCCCTGAAAGTTTTTTACCAGGTGAGCCCTGCCGGGCTTTGGAAACACCGCAGCGAATCCTCCGGCTTTCCTGCCCTGATGCTGGCAGCATTCCTTGTTTTTCTGATTTTCTGCATCCTGAAAGCCATCCGCCTGAGAGGCCAAAAGACCTGTCATGCCTATGTGGCGGCTGCCTTTCTCATGATTGGCTCCTTGGGCGGTTACGCATTTTTATATCGTTCCCCGTCCTTCTGGACCTTATGCCGGGGACTGACCATGCCGCTGATCTGCGGGGTCATGCTGACGGCACTGTACTGCCATAGAAGCACTCTGCTTCTTTGCGTACTCTGTGCGCTTTTAAGCCTGCCCTCTTTTTATCAGCTATCCGATACCAATCTTTCCCGCCGCTGCCTTACAGACAAGCAGGAAACGCTTATAGAAGAATCCAGGGAGGCCTACGACGCTATATTTGATATTTCCCCGGAGAACAGCCGATGGGAAAATACGATCGCCCTTTACGGCCGCCGAAGGGCCGGAGCCCAGACGGCCCTTTCCTTTTATCTGCCGGAAAACGCCGGTTATAACAATATGCTGAATAATTCCATTATCTGTGAGGCAGCCTACGCAGTTGTCTATCATTCCTATTCGGAAGAGGAACAATATGAAACTACGATTGCGAACCTGCAGGCAAACGGTTATGAGACCGTATTTCAAAAGAAGGCTCTCACCATATTAAAGCGGTAGGACAGACAGCCTGCCATTCCTCTTTGAACGCTGGCGGTAAAAAAGGGAGATCGCTTAAAGCTGTCTCCCCATATCATGCAGTAATTCCCAATAATAACAGATGCCCGCCAGAAAATGCCACAGCAGGAATAAAAACGGTATCCCGTACTTCCATCGGCAGCCCTTGTCTGTACGAAGCTTATGCCTCTCTTCCACCATTTCCCGGACATAGAATATGATGCAAAAGATCCACACAAAAGAAGCCGCAAGCATATTTCCCCAGCCAAAATTTCCATGTCCCGCTCTGCTCCCTGTCTCGGTAAAAGTCCAGGTAATCGCAAGCCCCACCAGAAACTGCCCGAAAAGGAGCGGAAATAACCGGTCTTTGAAAATCTTTTTTCTCCAGATCACGATCACCAGAATCGGGAAAGCCATTTTCAATCCCAGGGAAATGAGCACCGATGGCGCATACAATCTGGCTACTCGAAAGAAGGCAATCGCAATTCCGCCCTCCCCGGCAGCCTCTCCCCCGATAATATATATTTTCAGATACTGCCACAAAAAGATCAGCAGGGAGGGGACGAAATACAGGTTCTGCACCACAGCTTCTCCCCATTCCTTCCGGCTTCCTTTGTTTTTCACCAGCCTCCACAGCTCTGCGATTCCGCATACCGGAAGGTACACCATCAAAAAGGAAGGCTTAATCAGTGTGGATACTGCCAGCAGCACCGCCAGAATGTATTGATAATTTCTCAGCTTCTTTTTCCATGACGCCCGCTCTGCTCCGTTTTTCTCCTCTTTTCTGCATTCCCAGTATCCCAGGGTAATCACATCCACAAGAATCATAAACGGCTTTACGGCCACCGCCGTAGGATTATGCCATACATTGGGCGTTCCCTGCCCCTTATAGTAATTGGCATTATAAAATCTCAGATACAGCGGTCCAACCGTACAGGCCACAAAGGAAATGACCGCAGGCAGCCAGGCCATCTCCCGGCTTTCTCCCGTTTCCTTCCCAGCAGTCAGATACCGGTCTGCCAGCCAGGCCACCAGTACTGCCGTAAGACCGTTAAACAGGGCTGTCACCAGCACCGCCGCCTGGACGGGCGTAATGGGCAGGCAGGCATAAAACAGCCAGCTCACAAAATGCCAGCCGCAGTGGGTCAGCTTCAGCACCTGATCCAATGATAAAATATACTTCATATGCGTCACAATATCACTGCTTACCGTCAACTGAGCTTCCTTATAAAACATGGCATGCGTCATGATAAAAATAGAAAGAAAGGAGACAAAATACATCCATCCCTTTCTCCTGCGTTCCTTCGTTCCTCCCAGAAAAATATCCATTTTTTCCCTTTCCCCCCGACAAAATCCGGCGTTTTTCTTATTCAGTCCCAAAACCTCCTGTACCGTAACAGTTCAGCCTTCGGCTAAACTGTTACGAAAACCAGTCCATTTAAAGTTCGCCTTCAGCGAAGGGGCTGGTTTCTTTTCAACCGTCACTCGTTCTTACGGGCTTTGCAGCCAGTGCAAAGCCCTGGGCTGAACGGTTCCCCTGTACCTGCAAAATTATAATTCAGAATCTCTGCGCTGTCAATGATACCCCCTTACCAGTACGCTGGAAATCTTAAGGAAATCTTTCCCTTACTGATACTTGACACCCTACTAAATATTGTTTATTATTTTAGTAACAATCAATTACGGCGTCTTGCGATGAGAATAACGGGCTTTCCTCCCGTATATTTTTACAGCGCGGTAATCTATGTTTTTAGGGAAAGGAAAAAGTTATGAAACGTTTTGTAAAATCACTCTTCATCATGCTTTGCCTTACTTTTTTGTGCACTGCATTCTCCCCTGTTCCGGTACAGGCAGCCTCCTATACTCCCGGACAGGTAAAGAACCTGAAAGCTACCTCGGGAGAATCCTCTGCCACACTAAAATGGAAAAAAGTATCGAATGCGACCGGTTATTATGTATATTCCGTAGATAAGAGTACCAATACACTCAAGAAAGTTGCTACGGTGAAAAACAATACCGTTACACTGAAAAAGCTAAAGAATGCAACTGCCTATAATTTCTGTGTCAGCGCATACCGCACGGTGAAATCCAAAAAATATGAAGGCAAGAAATCTACGGTAGTTACGGTTACACCTCAGGTGAAAAAACCTGCAGTTCCCAAGCTTCAGATCAAGTCCTGCGGAAACGGTCAGGTCTCCCTGAAATGGAACGCAGTCAGCGGTGCTAACTCCTATGAGCTTTATCAAAAGAACAGCGCCGGCAAATTCGTGTCGATCGGAACGACCAAAAAGACTTCCGTTGTCGTAAAAAAGCTGACCAATGGCACCAATTATGAATTTAAACTGCGCGCCGTGCGTACCGTAGGCGGGATCTCCAGAAAGAGTAATCTCTCCGCTCCGGTTACCGGAAAGCCGATAAAAATTACTACCGAGGTTTCCGGCATCACTTCCATGCAGTTTAAAGCGACCGTGACGAGAACGGTCAAAGCGCCTTTGGTTGATGACGCAAAGAAAACGGTCACTGTAAAGTCCGGAACCAAGGTAACGATCCTGACAAAAACAAGTTCGAAATCTACCGTGAAGCTGTCCAATGGGAAAAAAGTATATATCAATACTTCTTATCTCAGATCCACCGGACAGGTATACAACAGCCGGACAGATTATTCTACTGCTACGAAGGAAGGCTATGTAAACTATAAAGGATACCGCAGCGATACAAAATACCTGATCTGGATCAGTCTTTACCGGCAGCATCTTTATATTTTCAAAGGATCCCAGTGTAACTGGAAGCTGTACAAATCCTTTAAATGCTCCAGCGGAAGATATCCGATCAACACTCCCACAGGTACGTATAAGCTGTGGAAAAAGTCCCCCAGGGCATACAGCGGTTCTTCCTATTATGACTATGTATCCTACTTCTCCGGCAACGCAATCCACGGATGGGTATGGGTCATCGGCACCGGCTGGGATCCCACCAGTTCTCTTGGAAACCCTGCATCCCACGGCTGCGTGCGTCTGAGCAATCAAAATGCAAAATGGCTTTATCAGACCATGCCGATGAATACTACGATCGTAATTTATTAATCATACTAAGACCTGACGGGGCCGCCGCAAAATTCCATTTGCGGCGGCCCTTTTACGGTTGAATTTTTACGGTTGCGATGTTATGATTATACCTGTGTCATTGCATAAGTGTAAATATAAAAGATCCGTTCTTACGGTTCAAGGAGAACATTATGAAAAAAAGATTATTAATTCTCGGATCTCTGGATGAATTTGTCCTGCTGGTCCAGCTTGCCAGACAGCGGGGAATCTACACGATTGTCTGCGACGGATATCACAACAGCCCCGCAAAACGGGCCGCCGACCTCTCCTTTGATATTCCCGTTACAAATATTGATGAGATCGCAGCCCTCTGCCATTCAGAGCATGTGGACGGCATTATCACCTCTTTTTCTGACCTGTTATTTGAGTGCATGGTAAAAATTGCGGATAAGGCTCACCTGAAATGCTATCTGACCCCGGATAAGCTTTGCTACTACCGGGATAAAACAAAAATGAAAACCATGTTCCGGACACTGGGGATCCCTTCTCCCAAATTTACATGCCTGGAAAAGAGCTTCTCCGACGAAGAGCTGGCAGATTTCCATTTTCCCGTCGTCATAAAGCCCATTGATAAATATGGCTCCCGGGGTGTATTTGTACTGGACAGTATCCAGCGAATCCGGGAACGCTTTGACGAATGCTGCGCCTCCTCTGATGTGAAAAGGATTCTTGTGGAGGAATATCATGACGGCCACGAATTCAATATGATGACCTGGGTACTGGACGGCAAGGTACAGGTCATCAGCATTGCTGACCGGGAAAAAACCTCCATCAATAAAGAAGATATCCCCATCAGCACCCGGAACGTCTATCCCTCCCGTCTGATGAAGGAAGTGGAAGTCCAGGCTACCGATATCCTTCAGCGAATCGTGGATTATACCGGCCAGAGAGACGGCGCCCTGTCCATGCAGTTTTTCTGGAGCGCTCAAAAGGGAATGGCAGTCTGTGAGGTTGCGGGGCGTTTTCTTGGTTATGAGCATGAGCTGATCGAGCTGAGCAGCAATCTTTGCCTGGAAGAAATCCTGCTGGATTATGTGTATGATGAGGCGTCTCTGAGGAAGTCGCTGCAGCACCATAATCCTCACATGAAGCGCTGCAGCGCAGTCCTCTATTTTCACGGAAAAGAGCTGACAATTGCCCATCAGGAAACCGCCCGGGAGATTGCAGAAAGAGATGAGGTGGTATTCAGCCAGATTTTCTATCAGGACGGAGAAGCTGTGGTCCAGCATGGGCCAAATCCCTATGTGGTCCGTTATTATATTACTGCCGACAATCGGGAAGCCCTGGATCAGATCACGGAGGATATCTTCCGCAGAATCTCCGTTACTGCAAAAGACGGTACAGAGATTCTCTATCACAATCAGATGACTTCCTATGAGAAATAATCCGGAGGACCTATGAAGTACATAAAAGATTTTGTTTTTCTGCATCTGAACATCTGCCTGTTTTCTTTTACCGGTGTGTTTTCCAAGCTGGCCTCCAATGTGCTGAACAAAAATGGCATTCACAGCATAATGCTTTATGTTTACCTGGGGCTGATGCTGCTGAATTGCGCAGTTTATGCTCTGGCATGGCAGCGGGCCATTAAAAAGTTTGATCTTTCCTTTGCCTTTGCCAACCGCAGTGTTTATCTGATCTGGTCCCAGCTCTGGGCAGTCCTTATTTTTAAGGAGCATCTGACGGTAAATAATATCATCGGCATGCTGTTCGTTCTGGTGGGGATCACCGTTGTCCAGCTTGCCAGCTCAGAGAAAAATCAAAAGGAGGAAAAAGACGCATGAATTACTGTATGCTGATTATGTTTGGCTGCACCTTTCTGACAGCAGTGTCTCAGCTCCTGCTGAAGCAGAGCGCAAACCTGCCTCACAAAAGCTTTCTTTATGAGTACCTGAACTGGCGGGTGATCCTTGCCTACTTCATTTTCGTGCTGGTACTTTTACTGAACACCTATGCCTTTACCCGGGTTCCCCTGAAGTACGGCTCCATTATTGACGGGTTCACTTATGTTTTTGTACTGCTGCTCTCCGTCTGTTTGCTGAAGGAAAAAGTCACAAAGCCGAAGCTGATCGGAAACCTGATCATCATCGCCGGCGTCATTATTTATGCATTATAACGCATACCGGGAGACTGCCGGAAAATCCCGAATATCATAAAAAAATGCCTTCTCCCCTGCCCTTCATTCTTGAGTGGAGAAGGCATTTTTTGCGCCGGATGCGGGTTACGCAGCAATCAATTCCCTTATGCATCCGTGCGCATCAACGCACGAAGTGCTTTTTATGATATAGGAAAGTGAGGACTTCCTATATCATAAAAAAACAGGAGCATTTCTCTAATGCTCCTGTCCAGTCGGAAATCCCGCCAATCTCCGTAATATTCGTATAGCCCATATTGCACAATTTCTTTGCCGCCTTTTTACTGCGGTTCCCGCTGCGGCAATACACGTAAATCATCTGATCCTTATCCTCCAGCTCCTCTTCCGCTCTTTCCTGCAGCTCCTCCAGGGGAATACAGACCGCTCCCGGAATATGCCCTTCATCGTATTCCTCTTTTGTACGTACATCCAGCAGAATATACCCTTCTTCATATTTCATATATTCCGCTGCCTGATCCATAGAAATCTGTTCATACGGCTGTCCCTGGCTGACCAGAAATGTCCGGTACATAATAATACCGCAAATCAAAGCCACGGTCAAAATACAAGATCCAATGATGATAAATACCTTCTTCGTATGATTCATATCGGCTGCCTTTCGCTCTTCTTCTCTTATCTGCCAGTACCGCTCCCTGCTTTTCGTACATTATATACTATCTTTCTGCAAAAAGCAAACCGGAAAGCGATCTTTCCGGCTGCCGTCTTCCCCCTGATTTATCTTTATGAGAAAGTCATCGATTCAGTTTTCATCCGCATGGCGAATGCCGCATTGGCGTATCAGCACTCACCCTGTACCGGCACCTCTGACGTACCCGACTCATTCTGAACAGAACAGGCTTTTCTTTACCTGTTGAAATCATTTTACCTGATAAATGTGTCTTTCCTGTGGCGTTTCTCTTAATTCTTTCCAAAAAATGTTAGGAAATTCTTAAATTCGGAAACACCGCCTGTTCCGGAAAACTGCGCCTATTTTACAGGCAGCATAACCTCCAGCACCGTGCCGGAGGCATCCGATTTTTTAATCTGAATGCTTCCTTTATGCAGCTCGATGATTTTTTTTGCGCGATGGTCAGCCCCAATCCGTTCCCCTGGACCGCATGGGACGAATCCGCCTGATAAAACTTGTCAAAAATGTGTTCCTGCGCTTTTTTTGCGATTCCCGGACCTTGATCTGTGATGGTAAACAACACACAGCCGGGACGCTTGCGCAGCAGCAAGGAAATGACAGAAGAATCCGGAGAAAATTTTATGGCATTGTCCAGCAGATTGATCCAGACCTGTTCCAGCAGCTCCATATTTCCGTAAATCGTAATTTCATCTGCCTCCAGTAGAAACCTTAGCTTTTTCTTCGACCACTTAGGCTCCAAAAGGGCAATAATCCGGCGGATCTGCTCCGTGCAGTTAAACCAGGTCTGCCCGGTCAGTATGGTCTGATTCTCGATCTTCGATAAATTCAGCACATTGGTGGCCAGCCTGGTCAGACGCTCAGACTCATCCATGATAATCTCAAGATACTCCTGCCTCTCCTCCCGGCTTAGATCCTCCCGCTGCAGCATCCTGGCAAAGCCCCGGATGGAAGCAATGGGTGTTTTAAATTCATGGGAGAAATTATTCACAAAATCAGAGCGCAGCATTTCCAGGCTGTCCAGCTCCTCTGCCATATGATTAAAGCTCTCCGCCATTTCCCTGCTTTCCCTTAATCCCTCCGTCAGATGAAGCCGGACTTTAAAATCACCGTCTGCCAGCCGGTCCACCGCATCTATAATTTCCCGGAAGGGGGACAGGATTCTTTTACTGAACATCCAGGAAAACAGGCAGCCCATAATCACGCTGGTCATGGAAAACGCAAGCAGCGGCCCCTGCCAGGGGAAACGGCCGCCGGTTTCCAGCAGTCCCAGCCGGTGCAGACAGGCTACAAACAGAAAGCTAACCAGCATGGACATTACCAGTATCACAAACATATACACCACAAACCGGAGGGTCATCCCAACACGCCGTGGGATCGGGCAATCCTCCTGACCCCTTTGCCGGTCTTTTCTTCTCTCTGATGGCCGATTATCTTTTCTCATTTGATCACCGCCTTATAGCCGATTCCCCGAATCGCTGTGATCTCAAACTCCGGAAAGTGATCGAAACGCTTGCGCAGCCGGTTTATGTGAACATTCACCGTGGTATCCGCTGTTTCGGTTTCCATGCCCCAGATCTCATCCATTAACTGAATCCGGGTAAATATTTTGCCCGGATAGGACAATAGCTTATACAGCAGATAGAACTCCTTGGGGGGCAAGGTCTGAATCTCCCCTTCCCGGCTTACACTTAATGAATCATAATCCAGTGTTACCTTTCCGATTCTCAGGCGGTGGTCATTGACGATCCCGGCCCGCCGAAGAAGCGCTTTGATGCGCAGCAGAAACTCCTCTTCCTCCACCGGCTTTGTCATATAATCATCCGTACCGGCCAGAAACCCCCGGCATTTATCTGCCGGAAGCTGCTTGGCTGTCAGCATCAGGATCGGAATCGTATTTCCATTTTTCCGCAGCAGCTCTGTCAAGGCATACCCATCCATCTCTGGCATCATGATATCCATCACAATCAGATCAATGTGATGCCTATCCAAAATCTCCAGTGCTTTTACTCCGTTTTCCGCCGGCACCACCTGATAACCTGCATGGCTTAAAAGCGCCTGCATCAGGCGGGCCGTGCTTCTGTCGTCCTCTGCCACCATGATCTGGAACATAGCTTCCCCCTGTTTTCTCCATTACTCAAACCGCAGCGCATTGATGGGCTTCAGCTTTGCCGCCTTGTTTGCCGGATAAATACCGAAAATCAGGCCTACTCCCACAGAAAAGCCGAGCGCCAGTACCGCCACAGAAGGCGCAATGACAAAATGATAATCTGTAAACAGCACATTCAGTACCGAGAGCACTGCCTGGCTGATCACCATTCCAATTATACCACCAATCATAGAAATAAACACGGATTCTATCATAAACTGTATGGTAATATCACTGCGCTGGGCGCCGATGGCCTTCCGGATCCCGATTTCCTTCGTACGCTCTGTCACGGACACCAGCATAATATTCATGATACCGATACCGCCTACCAGCAGGGAAATTGCTGCAATTCCTCCCAGCATCAGAGACAGGGTACTCATAACCGTATTCATCATATCCACAATATTGGACATATTGATAATGTTATACCCCTCATCCGATCCCAGCTTCTTCTGCAAATAATCATCAATCGTATTCTGGGCCTCCTGAATCGAATCCTCCGATTCTGCAGTCAGATAAAAGCTGGTGATAGCCGTCTGCTTCAGCAGCCGCTGTGCATTGCTCAGCGGAATATAGACATTTTTGCTGGTACTGTTCATCCGGGCCTGATCCTCTTCCTCCAGCACGCCCACAATCCGGTAATCATAGCCCTTGATCCGGATGCTGCTGCCCAGCACCTGCAGCGTGCCAAACAGATCCGTAGCAGCCCCGGTTCCGATGATGCACACATTCAGCCGTTCTTCCTGATCCAATTCCGTGATATTGCGCCCTTCCTGAATATCCAGGCCCTGAATCTCCTGATAAGCAGGCGTGATTCCGAAAACGGTCACATCGCAGGAATTTCCGCCTGCCTTGGCCACGCCCTGTCCGCTAATGTAAGAGGATACCCCCTTGATGCCGCCGGTTCCCTCCAGCTCCTCCAATTCGTGATAAGTCAGCTTTTTGTGAGTATCTCCCACCGTCACAATGATCTGGTCGCCTCCCAGCTCATCCATGGATTCCGTAATGTTTCCTGTTCCTCCCTGTACCAGGGAAATCAGCAGGGTAACTGCCATTACGCCGATAATAATCCCCAGCATCGTAAGAAAGGAGCGCATTTTATTCGAGACAATGGCTGACCAGGCCATCTTCACGGATTGCTTTAATTTCATGCGTCATACCCCCTTGCCGTGTCTCTGGTATCAGAAACGATCTTTCCATCCATGATTCGTACCTGCCGCTCTGCCTGCCGGGCAATCCCCTCATCATGAGTGATTAAAATGATCGTATTTCCCTGCTCATGAAGCTCATGAATCAGATTCATAATATCCTGGCTGGATTTGGAATCCAGGTTTCCGGTGGGCTCATCCGCCAAAATCAGAGAAGGCCTGGTAGCCAGCGCTCTGGCTACCGCCACACGCTGCTGCTGTCCGCCGGAAAGCTGATTTGGCTTGTGATACATCCGTTTGGACAATCCCACCCGCTCCAGAGCCGTCTCCACCCGTTCTCTGCGCTCTTTCGCCGGAAGCCCCTGATAAATCAGCGGCAGCTCCACATTCTCATATGCCGTCAGCTTGGGAAGCAGATTAAACTGCTGAAAAATAAAGCCGATTTTTCGGTTCCGCATGGTGGCCAGCTCCCGCTCGGTCAGGCTGGTGACATCCTGGCCGTCAATATAATATTCCCCTTCATCCGGGGTATCCAGGCAGCCGATCATATTCATCAGAGTCGACTTGCCGCTTCCGGAGGCCCCCACGATGGCCACAAATTCATGCTCCATCACATTCAGGGATACTCCGTCCAGCGCATGTACCTCCTCTCCGCCCAGATTATATATCTTCTTAATATTTTCCAGTTCGATCATATCCGGCTCCTTTACTCCTCCGGTCTGCCGCCGGAATTTCCTGTGATATTGTCCCGCATACGCATCATGCTGCTAAACAGATCCTGACTGTCCCTGGTGATAACCACCACCTGTTCTCCCTCGGTCAGTCCTCCCGTTACTTCCGCATACGTATCATTGATCAGTCCCAGGGTCACGGCACGCTGCTGAATCACTCCGTCTGCAGCCACCTGCACATACTTCTCTCCATCCAGCGTCTCGATGGCATCCACCGGCACCAGCAGCACATCGTCTCTGGTATCCAGCGTAATGGTGGCCGTAGCACTCATGGCATCCTTCAGCCTGGTATCCCCCTCCAGCGCTATCGTCACCGTGTAGGTGGTAACTCCGCCCACATTTCGTCCTACACCGGAAATCTTCTCCACGGTACCCTGATAGGTTTCATCCTCAAAGGCATCGAATACCACTGCCGCCTGCTGTCCGGCTTCCACACCGTCAATATCCAGCTCATCAATCTCCACCTTCAGATTCAGGCTTTCGGAGTCTGCTATAGTACAGAACTGCTGATCCTTTTCATAGGGCATGCCCTCCAGGACATCCAGGGACACGATGTAGCCGTCATATTCCGACACCACTTCCGGATTTTCCCGGTATTCCTTCAGCTCCCGCAGCTCCTCCACCAGTTCCTCCCGGTCAGACAAAAGATCTAGGTAGGTCTGATTGTATTCCGCATCGCTTCGCTCAAACATGGTATCTCCTGCATTTACATAGGTCTCTTTTGTCACTTTCACAGAATCAATGATCCCATACGATGCCTCTACCAGATAAGGATGATTGGACAGAAGCCTGCCCTCACCCAGCTTTTCGCCGGATTTTCCCCATACGACAGCCTCCGTATCTACCTGATATTCCGTATCATCCTTGATGGTAACACATACCGTATCGCCCTTCAGGGAAGCCACCGTACCCGAAACCGAATAGGAATCAAAATCCACAGTTACCGTATCTCCTTCCGTCAATACGGTGCCTTCATAAGTAAATTCCACCTTCATCTTCCCATCTGCAGAAATTTCTGCCACGCCTCCGTGCAGATCGGATACCTTTGAAGCCACATCCCCCACCGAGGCATAAATCCGTTTCACCCGTCCGGAAACGGGAGCCGTGATCGAAGAAGAACCTTCATCCGCTGTCGATGCGATAGAAGCGTTGAGCTGGGACAGCTCCTCCTCCTTCTGCTCCACCACATGATCCAGCGCCTCCGTATCATACACCGCCAGCACATCCCCGACTGAGACCTGATCCCCGGTCTCTGCATAAATCGTTTCCAGCTTTCCGTCATATTCCAGGGCAACCGCTTTCGTAGAAGCCGCCTCAACGGCTCCGCTTCCCTCTGTCGTAACCTCCAAAGTCCCCCTGATGACTGATGCTGTCGTTGTCTCTCCGGCCTTGCTTTCCTGTTTTTTCTTCCCGCTCAGCAGCAAAAATGCTGCTGCGGCAAGAATCAGCAGAATGATCAGCACCAGCGGCCATTTTTTTCTTTTCTTTTTTTCTTTCATAATTGCCTTCCTCCTGTTTTATCACAAGCTCCCCGCAAAGCCAAACTGCAAAACTTTGCAGAAGGAATTTAGGGGCAGCCCCTTTTTCTGAAACGTTATTATCTTATTCCAGGCAGATAAACTGAAAATAAACGCAGGCGGCCAGAAATTATAAAATTTCTGTAAATTTCATACTTCGTAACCGTTCAGCTCTGGGCCAAACTGTTACCATACTTTTTCTACTTCATGAAAATGTAATTGATGACCGGACCAAAATATGATATTCTTATAGTAATAACCAACGGAAATTATCCGAAATAAACGATCCGAAAGCAGAGGGAATACCGATATGAAATCAAATGAATCAGCAGAAAACTATCTGGAAACCATCCTTATTTTAAGCAAAAAAAAGCCCGTAGTCCGTTCCGTGGACATTGCGGAAGAGTTGGGCTTTAAAAAATCCAGCGTCAGCGTGGCTATGAAGAATCTCCGTGAAAAAAATATGATCACGGTTCGTCCGGAGGGATACATTTACCTGACTGAATCGGGTCTCCAGGTGGCCGAGATGATCTATGAACGCCATCAGACGCTCTCCTCCTGGCTGATGCATCTGGGCGTAAACGAACAGACCGCAGTAGACGACGCCTGCCGAATCGAGCATGTCATCAGCAAGGAAAGCTTTGAGGCGATCAAAACTTATATTTCCGCTCATTGATCATCGTATAAAAATGTCTCTTGCATCCGTGGGCATCACTGCGTAAAAGGCTGCCGTAAAATTATAAAGCAAAGCTTTGCAAATTCGATTTTACGGCAGCCCTTTCTGTCGTATAGGAAATTCCTCGAATTTCCTATACGACAAAAAGCCCTGCGGGCAAACGATGCGCACGGATGCATAAGGTAATTTATTGCTGCGCAATCTGCATCCGGCGCAAAAAATGCCTTCTCCCCTCAAGAATGAGGGGCAGGGGAGTTGAGATGCCGAAGGCATTTTTTATTCTAAAATTATCTTAGTTTACATTTATCGGATTTAATACTCCATGATCCATTTCATAGACGCAATCACAAAGCCTCCTGATATCCTCCCGGCTATGACTGGCCAATAATATGGTTTTCCCTCTTTGCCGCATCTGGAGGAATAATTCCCTCATCTCCTCCATCCCCTTCTTGTCCAGTCCATTAAGCGGTTCATCTAAAATAAGAATGTCTGGATCCTCCATGATCGCCTGGGCGATTGCCAGCCTTTGACGCATGCCCAGCGAATATTTCCCCACATTCCGCTTTAGCTCCGGATCAAGCCCCACGGTCCGCATAGCCTGTTTCACACGCTCCTTATCCGGCTTATTGCGGATCGTATACAGGAATTCCAGATTGTTATAACCGCTGGATTTTCTCAAAAATCCCGGTTCCTCGATCAGGATACCGGCATTTTCAATCATGTCGATCTCTTTCCCCAATCGCTTTCCATTTATTTTAATCTCGCCGCTGTCACATCTGAGGAAGCCGCAAATACATTTAAACAGCACCGATTTCCCGGAACCGTTGTAACCCACGATTCCATATATTTTCCCCGGTTCGCATACCATAGAAACATCCTTCAGCACTTCCGTGTTCCGAAACCTTTTTCCAACATGACTTACCTCTATCATACCTTCCACCCCTATAAATCTTCGTTATTCCAGTCAAATTCCACATGCCTTATCCGGATCAGGATCAGCAGGCCCACAATGCCAATTCCCGCAGCCAGGCAGGCAAACATATACCATACGGGCGGAAGCCAGTAATACCCCACGTCCGGAGTGTAAATGCGGGCAATCTGCAGCCACGCCGCGGGCACCAGCTTCGCCAGAGAATTCCGGATCTTTGGATGTGTATTGAGTACAAAAAACATCAGCAGCACGTAAAGCGCCGCTCCTGAGACCGCCGCGGTCCTGCTGCTATACAGGGAAACCAAAAACATACCCAGGGACAAGAAAAAAATCACGCCCACCGCAAGCCCCAGGGTCAGCGCCAGCAGCTTTAACGGGGACCATTGGATCATCACCTCGTAAAAAAAGGAATACTTCAGATCGTAACTGCCCTGCATCATACCCATGGCAGCCGTTTTTATCAGCTTCCCCCAATCCGCCGTAAGTTCAATGCGCGGCAGCAGGGTAACAATGGAACAAAGGCAGGCTACCCCGGTGAGAATCACGGATCGGAACAATAATATCAGCATCTGCGCCACACACCACTTTTTTCTTCCGGCACGGATCAGGCTGTACATATTGCTGTACTGCATGAACGGAATATCCGCATTCACGTAAATCACTGCAAAAAAGAACAGTACCAGAAAGGTATACTGTGCCAGCAGAAACGGAAATACCCAAACAGAACAGGGGTAATTCATTTCCGCAGAAAAGCTCCTTAAAGGCCTGTTATAGCTCCAGCAAGCCAGAAGCATGATTATTGTAAATACACCCAGTCTGGCATTGAAGATTCTCTGAAGGCCCGCCCGAAAAACATATCGAAGAAATCTCATAGCACACCCCTTACCATTTTCTTTTCATCTGTATCCGCATTCCCAGCAAAAGCAGGCCCACGCTTGCCGCACTTAAGAAAAGCAAACACAAAAAGCCCTGCCAATCTGCTTCAAATCTGGCGGGGATCGGACAAAACGCCGCAAAGCTTAAGACATTATTTGAGGGAAGCTCAATGAAAAACTGATCCAGCAAAATGGGAAAAGACAGAATCAGGCCCATATTCGTAGTAAACAGAGATAGGAAGGACGCCGCCACCGCCAATATTCCCATATACATACCAAGCTGAAGGGAAAACAACAGACAATAGGTCAGATAATGTCCGGACAATATGCAGCCTCTATAGCTGCCGTTCAGCGCCAGGTTGTAGACCGAATCCGACACTCTCGCCCACGGGACAAACAGCGAACTGATGCAGCAGAAAATCATCGTCCCTGCAAGCATGACCAGCACTGCCGACAAATATATCGCAAGCACCCGGGAGAAAAGATACTTTTTACTGTCTCCGCGAATAACCTCATAGTAAACGTAACGATGTTCAAAATCCTCACAGAGAGAGGTTGCAAATGCACCGGCGCAAAATACCGCTGCGATATGTATTCCGGAGCCGTTCACAGAGGCAATATAGGACTCCAGCACACTGTTTCTCAATCCCCTTTTTTCCAATGAATAAAAGAAAACAAGCACAATTCCTGCAACTGCTCCATAAAAACGCCAGCTCTTCCGAATTCTCCGAAAATCAGTCCGCAAATACCGAATCATGCCACAAAGACCTCCTGGGCGGTGGAAGCATCAACAAGTACCGCCGTGACGCCGGAAGCAGAAACCGCCTCCACATACCATACCGGCAATACCTCATAAGACTGGTTCTGGCTGTGCCTCACCATCTCCATGAGCCTTGCTTCCTCCACTTTATACTGCTCCTCCACTAACGTGCCATTTAATTTTTCGGATACTATCCGGGCAATTTCTTCAAAAGGCTGCAATTCGATCGCTTCATCTAAAAGCTGGAATTGATACAGATAATTGACCTGCAGTTGCTCCAGTCCGTTTTTTGTATAGACCGCCTGCAAAACCGCATTATCCGCAGTTACATACTTCATACTGCCTCCCAAAAACATTAGTTCATGGTAAACCGGCAGCGATTGAACCGTCTGAAAACCGTATATTAAATAAGCGTCATCCTCACTGGTCCATTCCTGCTTATACTGATCCTCCTGGTATCCGCCGTCCGGATCCATGTGCTCCTCCCATTGCTGCGCCTCCTGGGCTTTGAGTCCATAGCCATAGAGAGCCATATCCGTCTCCAGCCCGATCTGTTCCAGCAGGTTGACCGCGTTTTTTTCACATTCCCCCATACCCGAAAACGAAACGGCCTCTCCTCCTTCTCCCAGCTCTATATTTGATAAATGGGAAAACACAGTGGCATAATGATAACTGTTTTCCGTTGCAAAAAATGTGGTATCTCCCGTGCCCATGACAGAGTGATCCTCAAAGCTATAATAATGCCATTCCGGGATATCCCCCTCCGCAGGATAGATCTCCTCATTCAGCACTGCTCTCCCTTCCGCCAGCTTCTCTAAGCAGGCATTATAATCTGAGCAGTACACACCCGTTACCGCCGCCTTTCTAAAATTCTGTTTATCGAAACGCTCCGGCAGTCTGAGGACGCACTGAAAGCTTACGTTTCCATCCTCCGCTTCATAATAATCCGGAATATTCCGGGCTGAGGCCTCCGCTGTCAGCGGATAGCAAAAAACAGCCGCCCCCAAAAATCCTGCCAGCACATTCCGCCATCTTTTCCTCATATGCTTTTCGCCCCCTCCTTCCTCCTTATAAGACTCATAACAGTAAGCTGTACATATAACATTTGCTTTATACCTTTTTTACACCCTCATTATACGTTCTTTTGAAAAAAATTCAATCCTTTGTGTATCAAATGGCATTTATCGTTCATTTTTGGTCATTTTTTAAACCGCCTCAAAATACGAAGAAAAGAATTACGAATTTTTTACACTTGGAAACTCTATTATGATAAGATATATACAGATATCCCTTCAATAGAAAGCCAGGTGCAAAAATGCGTATTTTAATCTGTGATGATGATACATTGATGATCCAACAATTAAAAAAATATATTATTCTATACTTTGAATCAAATCATCTGAAATGTCCGGAGCTGGTTTCGTTTACAAGTGGTGAATCCTTACTTGCAGATAAAGGGGATAAAGATATTGTTATTCTGGATATTGAGATGCCCGGAATGAATGGAATTTTTGTAGGAAATGAATTAAAGAAAAGAAATAAAAATATTATTATTTTTGTAGTAACTTCCTATTCAGAATATTTAGATGAGGCTATGCGCTTTCATGTATTCCGCTATCTCTCCAAGCCACTGGATAAGCAGCGTTTTTTCCGCAATATGAAGGATGCTATCGTCTATTACAATACTTTAACTATAAAAATCCCTGTTGAAACCCGTACAGGCGTATATACGCTCCCTGCATCTTACATTATTGCTATCGAAGCACAGGGAAGAAAGGTTATCGTTCATACAATAAAACAGGATTTTGTATCTGTACATACCATGGAATATTGGCTAAAGTTGCTTCCTACAAACAGTTTTTTTCAAACACACCGCAGCTTTATTATAAATTTTGAGCACGTAACAGATTTCGATCATACTACAATCAATTTGATGAATCATCATTTAACTGCATACCTAACACGCAGAAAATATAGTTCTTTTAAAAATGCTTACCTTTTATATCTTGAAAGCATGAGGTAATTACATATGGAACGTGATATTTTACTCATTTTTAGTTTTTTAATAGAAGCAATTATTTTATGCAATATGCGGACAGCCTTTTCACTCCTACTCGCTCTTTTCGTATGCGTATTGCAATGCTAAGCATTCTTTATTTGATTTTGTTTTGCTTTTCGCTTATTCATATAATGGGTTTAAATATTGTACTTTATTTTTTATTTAATATCATTTTTCTTATTTCACAATTTCAACTTCTGCTTCGCTCTGCCCTCTTTCATTCAGCCATGCTGACGGTGATCATGAGCTTATCCGAATTAATGGTTTTCGGGATCATTTCACGTTTCACACCCGGATTTGTCTCCACCGAAGGAACTGGACTCGTCCTGTTCACCGTTTTCAGCAAAATACTTTTTTTGCAATAATGTATCTTTTATCTCACATAGTTAAATTCCAAAAAAGCAAATCGGATTCTTCTGAACACACCAACATTTTTCTTATGCTGATTCCACTTTCATCCATATTTATTAGATAACGTATAATTAATTTCGCAAATTCAATTTCATAAAAATAGACATGGTC
>JAUNON010000001.1:0-57476 GCA_030537145.1 Lachnospiraceae bacterium
CAGAGGCGCCTGCGGAGGCGGTCACAGAGACAGAGGATGATCCCCTGATTGAAGAGACCGATGCCCCTGTGACGGAGACGGAAGAGCCGGTTACAGAGACCGCTTCCGAGACGGAAGGAAAAAAGGATACCTTTACCTATTCCGGGAACGGCCTGAAGGCAACGATAAAGCTGGAAGCGAAGAATGCACTGCCGGAAAGCGCACAGGTTACGGTGAAGGAGCTGACTGCGAAATCGGATTCTGACCGGTGGGAAAAGGCAGTGAAGCAGATCCGGAAGAAAACGGATCAGGGTCATCGGGAGCTGGCCAAGGCACATATTTACCAGCTTGCCTTCCTGGTGGACGGAAATCCGGTGAAGCCGGAAGGAAAGATTACGGTGAAGCTGGAGTTTGCCGACGGCCTGGCTCTGGGATTGGAGGAGTATGCCCAGGGAGAAGCGGCTGCGTTTGTGCTGGGCGATTCCGGAGCGGAGAAAGCGGGCAGCCCGAAGCTGAATGCCTCCCGGAAGATAGCCGGTGCGGAGATTTCCGCAAAAGGCCTGACCCTGATGGGAATTGCCGGGATTCAGAACAGAGAGAATGACGGAGAGACGATTACCCGGAGCGGTCTGGAGGAAGGATTGGGCGATGCGCTGGACTATGCGGCAGTAGCCAGAGATTATTCCGGTAAGGAGGAAGAGCATGTGGCTGCGGCGAATCTGCAAAAGATAGCAGACGATGCAGATTCACAGGAAGAAGCGCCGGATATAGACCGTATTTTGGAGAAGATATCCGACTACTCTCTGATACTGGCCAATGGAAAAAGCTCCAGTCAGGTAAAGATCGTGAATCTTTATGCGGATGAAAAGGGCCGGATCGATGATGAGCCGCTGCAGCAGGTTCTTTCCGATAACCGGATCGATGTGTCCGATGCGGTGGTTGTAGTGAATGTGGTGGCGGATTCGAAGGATCAGTCCCTGAAGCTTCCGGTATATCCGGCGGAATATCAGAAGGACGCGGTACAAGGAAGCGAGGAAAAGGAATCCTATGCGGGACGGGTGGTCTACAATATTGTAGCGGAAAAAGAGTCCGGCTATACCGAATATACAGGAGACGCTTCTCTGGAGGGATACGGCATCGGCACCTATCTGGCAGCAGACGGTGAACTGAATGCGGCAGACGGTGTGCTGGGGGCAGTATACGCAGATGAGATCAATACCTCCAGGATAAAAATGGCAGTGGTGGGTCAGGACGGCGTGACACAGATCCGGGAAAGCGAGAGCAAACCGGCTGAGGAGACGGAGGCCGCACCAGAGACGGTATCAGAAGAGAGCGAACCCGAAACGGAGCCTGTAACAGAGGCAGTGACGGAAGCGGGGGAAAGCGAGAGCGAACCGGCTGAGGAGACGGAGGCCGCACCAGAGACGGTATCAGAAGAGAGCGAACCCGAAACGGAGCCTGTAACAGAGGCAGTAACGGAGGCGGCGGAAAGCGAGAGCGAACCGGCCGGGGAGACGGAGGCCGCAACAGAGACGGTATCAGAAGAGAGCGAACCCGAAACGGAGCTTGTAACAGAGGCAGTAACGGAGGCGGCGGAAAGCGAGAACGAAACGGCTGAGGAGACGGAGGCTGCGTCAGAGACGGTATCGGAGGCAGCGGAAGGCGAGAGTGAAACGGCCGGGGAGACGGAAACGGAGACAGAAGATTCTCTGCTCGAGGAGGAGACGGAAACGGAAGCCGAAGCGGTTTTGGCGGAGGGGCTGGAAACAGAGGAAGAGATCAAGCAGCTTGCTCCTGTGAAAGCGTTTGCCGTGGCCAAGCTCACCAGCGAAGGCGCTCCGGTGGAAGGGGCCGGACTGGTGGTGCAGGCGGCGCAGAGCGTGGTTCCGGCAGCAAATGTGACCGTAAGGAATCAGGCTGGGGAGGAAGTAACCTTTGAAGCGGGTAAGGTAGCCTATAAGATGGGAGCGGAGATTTACCGCTGGACCACAACTGCGGATGCCGCAGGAGTAGATATCAGCCCGTATCTGATTTCCGGAGGCTCCTATGTCATTCGGGAGATTTCTGCGCCGGAGGGCTATACGACCGGGCCGGATATGGCCTTTACCGTGAATGATAAGGGCGAAGCCATCGGAACGGACGGAGAAGTGATTACCGGCCTGCAGATGACGGATGATCCTGTGACAGCGGATATGCTGATCTTAAAGCTGGCGGTGGTGGATAAAGCGGCTCCCGGTACGTATCTTGCCGGCGCCGGATTTGTCATCAAGGCTGAGGATGGAACCGTTCTGACTGACGGAGCGGGAAATCCTTACACCTTCCTTTCCGCAGAAGGGGAGACCGTGCTTTCGCTGGATCCGGAATTATACGGAGCGCTGACGGAGGGTCTGGAAAACGGATCCGAACGCAGCTTCCGGCTGGTGGAAACTTCCGCCGCATCCGGATACCAGATAGCGGACTATTCTGAGGTGGGAATTACGATTGCAAAAGACGAGAATGGGATGCTGACGTTGATTCCGGAAGAAAAATACACGGAAAACGGTGCGGTGATTTTCAGAAATACGAAGGTAGACCGGAATGCCGGCGGCACCATTTCTTTGACAAAGCGGAATTATTATAATTTTTCCGGAGATCAGATTTACGCCCAGAACGGCGCTACCTATTATGCGGCTCTGTTTTCTGACAAGGATAAGACGGTCCGCATCAGCGATGTAAGGGCCATCGAGATCCGCAAAGGCTATAAAGCGGCTACCATAAAATTTGCGAACCTGCCGGACGGAACCTATTATGTGGGCGAGACAGACGCATACGGAAATCTGGTGGGTACTGTCCGGGATTCCCAGGCAGCATCCGATCCGTTCTACGCACTGTATCAGCACAATGGCAAGGAAGAGGATAAGGTGGTGATCAAGACGGATGATGCCGGGCTTGGGACAGACACGGAGACCGTTGCCATCAACAACCAGTATTTTGAACTGCCGGATAATTTCAGCTATACGGCTTCCTTCACAGTGACGAAGGAGGTAAAGAATACGGACGGCTCTGCTCTGGCAAGCAGCAGTACGTTTTATGCCGGTATCTATACGAAGAACACCAAGAGCGGCAGTTACCGGTATGCCGGAAAGAAAGCCATTAAAATGGGCGGACAATCCTCTAAGACCGTAACGGTAGAGCTTCCCATGAGTGCGGATACGAAGTATGTGCTGGTGAAGGAAGTGGATGCCAACGGAAATGAGGTAAGAAGCGGAGAGAGCTATACGGTAAATGTCAGCCCCTCGGAATTTGTTCTGCAAAGGGGAAGCGAGCAGAATGTGGTGATTACGAATACCAAGGTGGCCAGCACGGAGCCGCAGACAGAAACGGAGCCGGGAATCGGCGATGGAAAGGCAGAGCTGAAGCTGACGAAAAAGGTTCTTTACAAGAATACGCCGATTCGAATCAATTCCGTTTATTACATCGGTATTTTTGACGATGAGGAGCTTACCAAGCTGCGTTATAAGAAAGCCATGACCCTCAGCAATGCCAGCGAGCTGACGGCTACGCTGAAGGTAAACCTGAACAAGGTGCCAGGCAAGGAAGTGACCTTCTACTTCGCCGAGGTAGATGAGGAAGGGAAGGTGCTTACCGGAGGAAATGAATTCGGCTATGATATCAGCCTGAACAAAACATCGGTTACACTCAACAGCAGAAATATGTCGGATGAAGTAATCGTGACCAACAGCGTGATTGCGGGAGGAAGTATTGCCAGTCAGTTGGCGGATCCCACCAGCGGCCTGGCCGGTGACAGCGCTGCGCTGGCAACCGCACAGAATTTGGCCACAAGCGAAAATGCAGATACTAAGACGGGCGACTCCACGCCCATTATCCCCCTGGTGATTGTCCTGGTGGTATGCGCAGTGGTGATTGTCCTGGTGATCCTGCTGAAAAAGCGGAGACGGTAATAAAGTAAAAAGACGGCCCGTTTTCTGAAGCCCGATAAAGGAAGTCATTTGGCGGCGGCACGAAGCTGCTAAATGACAGAATTTATTGCTGCGCAATCTGCATCCGGCGCAAAAAGGAGCTGTCGCAAAATCTCATTTGCAAAGCTCTGTATCCGTTGTTTGTGAGCACTTCCTGGATACAGATCCTTTTGCTTTTCGATTTTGTGACAGCTCCATTTTTTATCTCATAGGAAAGACATTGTTGTGCCCTTATCCCCGGCGGAAACGGCTGAGGAATTCTGCAGTCAGGTGATTGGTTGAATGCTCGAAAATTTGTTTTGGCGTACCCTGCTCGGCGATAACGCCGTCGGCCATAAACACAACCTGATTGGACACATCTCTGGCGAAAGCCATCTCGTGGGTTACGATAATCATGGTAGTGCCTTCCTGGGCCAGAGTCCGCATAACCTCCAGCACCTCGCCCACCATCTGGGGATCCAGGGCGGAGGTGGGCTCATCGAAAAGCAGCAGCTCCGGATCCATGGCCAGCGCCCGGGCAATGGCCACACGCTGTTTCTGACCGCCGGAAAGCTGCCTGGGTTTGGCGTTGATATAGGGAGCCATGCCCACCTTGTCCAGGAAGAACAGGGCGCTTTTTCTGGCGGAGGCTTCGTCCTTTTTCAGAACCTTCATTTGACCCACCATACAGTTTTTCAGCACGTTCATATTGTTAAACAGGTTAAAGCTCTGGAATACCATTCCCACATGGGAACGATAGGCGGCTGCATTGACATTTGGTCCCGTAATATCCTCTCCATGATACAGCACCTCTCCGGAGGTGGGCGTTTCCAGCAGATTCAGGCAGCGCAGCAGGGTGGACTTACCGGAGCCGGAGGCGCCGATAATACAGGTCACATCGCCGGTCTTAACGGAGAAATCAATATCCTTCAGGACTACGTTGGTGCCGAAGGTTTTGCTGAGATGATGAATATCAAGAATAGTTTCACTCATGATCATTCTGCCTCCTTCTTTTCCGTATATTTTGCCATACCGCTGGTGTGGGCAAGGGTATCTGTGGTGGCCAGATCGAAATTGTCCGGGCCGTCCAGCTTGCTTTCCAGATGCCGCAGGATCCGGGAGCAGGCGAAGGTCATGATAAAGTAGATGATCATGGCGATCGTAAAGGCTTCAAAATAAGTGTAATAAGCGCCGGCTACGCCCTTGGTGGTGTAGAACAGCTCTACTACGCCGATAATGGACAAAACACAGGTATCCTTAATGTTAATGATCAGGTTATTGCCGATCTGAGGCATAATATTGCGCAGCGCCTGAGGCAGGATAACAGAGGTCATGGTCTGGAAATGGGTCATGCCGATGGCCATGGCGCCCTCTGTCTGTCCGGGATCAATAGAAAGGATACCGCCCCGGACGGTTTCTGCCATATAGGCTCCGGTGTTGATAGAAACAATAAAGATCGCCGCAAACCACATGGACATATGGATGTTAAACAGAGCCATGGAGCCGTAATAGATCAGCATGGCCTGGGCCATCATGGGCGTGCCGCGGAAAATTTCCACATAGGCGTTGAGAATAAATTTGATGACAGCCATTACAATCCTTTTGAAGATATTGTCCTTCTTTCCAACGGGAATCGTCTGGACGATGCCGACGGCAAAGCCGATTACACAGCCGATCAGCGTGCCGACCAGGGCAATCAGAAGAGACTGGCCTGCGCCTTTTAAAAAGGAGATCCCGTAGCCCTGTAAAATAAAAATAATTCTTCCGCCGAATGATGCTGGAAGCATAGTATTTCACTCCTTCTAGTGCCACAATATCCGCAGAGCGGGAATGCGCCTGCGGATATTGTGATAGGTGAGGCGGCGAAAGCCGCCGTGTTTCGGACATTTGTTTCGGTAATACAAATACCCTGGATACAGATCCTTTTGCTTTTTAATTTTGCAGCGGCCCCTTATTCGGACAGCGGCTGTACGGAAATGGCTTCATCCATCATGGAAGTGAAATCCTCTACGGTCATCTCAGACAGAACACTGTTGATGGCATCCAGCAGCTCCGTGTTGCCCTTCTGCAGAGAGATACCGATATTGATATCCTCATCAGATACTTCGAAATCATCCTCGCTTCCGGCGAAGTCCAGCAGCTTCAGAGACGAATCCGAAGCGCAGGCAGCAGTACCGGTAGGCATATCGGTAACAACCAGATCGCAGCCGCCGGATTTCAGCACCATGGTCATGGCAGGTGCGGACTCCTGAGCCGGCAGGATGTTTGCATCCGGAATCTGAGGCAGGCAGTTGTCATACCAGATGGTATTCTGCTGAGAGGTACAGGAAGCTCCCGCCAGGTCGGAAACGCCTTTGGCATCTGCGTATTCACTGTCCTCGCGTACCAGAGTAATAATGGTGGCATAATAGTAGGGCTCGGTGAAATCTACAGACTGGAGACGCTCGGAAGTAATGGACTGGCCTGCGATTACGCAGTCAACGGTGCCGGACTGAACGGCAGGCACCAGAGAATCCCAGTCAAGCTTTACGATCTCCAGCTCGTAGCCCAGCTCTTCCGCAATGTGCTTTGCCATCATAACATCATAGCCGTATGCATAATCAGAGCTTCCGGAAATGGGAACAGCTCCGTTGGAATCATCCGGCTGCGTCCAGTTATAAGGAGCATAGCTGCACTCCATAGCTACCTTCAGAGTCTTTGTCTCTTCTGCGGAAGCGCCTGCTGCCATAGAGAGCACCAGACCTGCGGTCAATGCGGTTCCAATCAATTTCATCATCTTGTTTTTCATTTTAAAATTCCTCCTCCATAAAACAATGCCATATGGTAAAATGAGCGCAAAAAGACACTTTACGCCTCTTTGCGCCCGCTGGATACTATTATAAGGAAAGAAATTCCCAAAGTCAATCCTTTGTTTGGGAGATCGGATCGTATTTTGTAAGGGGCTGGTTTCTTTTCAACCGTCACTTGTTCTTACGGGCTTTGCAGCAAGTACAAAGCCCTGGGCCGAACTGTTACATAAATACCTTATGCATCCATCATAAAAAGGAGCTGTCGCAAAATCTCATTTGCAACAGCTCCATCTTAGTTTCGTTTGATTTAAGCTGAAATCAAGCCTTTCCGTTACTTCCAAGAACGTTCACGATCTTGTGAGCTACCATATCCTTCACTGCCTGACGGGCCGGTTTCAGATACTGACGCGGGTCGAAATGATCCGGATGCTCAGCAAAATACTTACGGATGTTACCTGTCATAGCAAGACGGATATCGGAGTCGATGTTGATCTTGCAGACAGCCAGCTCAGCCGCATGACGAAGCTGATCTTCCGGAATACCGATAGCATCCGGCATATTTCCGCCGTACTCGTTTACCATCTTTACGAATTCCTGCGGAACGGAAGAGGAACCGTGAAGTACGATCGGGAAGCCCGGAAGGCGCTTGATGCACTCTTCCAGTACGTCGAAACGCAGTGGCGGCGGAACCAGAATTCCGTCAGCATTTCTTGTGCACTGAGAAGCCTTGAATTTGTATGCGCCGTGGCTTGTACCGATAGCGATAGCCAGGGAATCGCAGCCGGTTCTGGAAACAAATTCTTCTACCTCTTCCGGATGTGTGTAGCTTTCTTTTCCTGCTTCTACAACAACCTCATCCTCAACGCCGGCCAGAGTACCCAGCTCAGCCTCAACTACAACGCCGTGTGCATGAGCATATTCTACTACCTGCTTTGTCAGGGCGATGTTGTCCTCGAAGGACTTGGAGGATGCATCGATCATAACGGAAGTAAATCCGCCGTCGATACAGCTCTTACACAGCTCGAAGGTGTCGCCGTGATCCAGATGCAGAGCGATAGGAATCTCCGGGTTTTCTGCAACTGCAGCTTCTACTAATTTTACCAGATAGGTGTGATTTGCATAAGCGCGGGCGCCTTTGGATACCTGAAGGATAACCGGGCTTTTCAGTTCGCCGGCTGCTTCAGTAATACCCTGTACGATTTCCATGTTGTTTACATTGAAAGCACCGATTGCATAGCCGCCGTTATATGCTTTCTTAAACATCTCGGTAGTTGTTACTAATGGCATAATCGTTCTCTCCTTTATAAAATATTTGACCGGCTGCAGCAATCTGTCATAAGGTGTGCAGCCCCTCACCTCTATTATAAGAATTTTTTCAGATTTATCAACAAAATATTTTCTTTTTTCCCAACTTATTCCGAAACCGCAGGAGGAGAATGGTTTCTCATATACAAAAAGAAAAATTTCATTTATACTATTAAGTTACAGAGGCAAATAAGGCCGGAGGAAAAGATTGCGGGGGTTTTAAATGATTTTTGCATAGATTGCGGCAGGGAAGGAAAGCGGCCGGCAGAAAAAATGGAGAAGCAGGAATAAAAATCAGAAATTAGAAGAAACTATGGAGATAGAAAAGAATCCAGAAGAACTATATTTTGGTGTATGATGAGAGGAGATTCATATGGGACAGTTTGCTTATACGATCACGGACGAAATCGGACTTCACGCAAGACCGGCGGGAGCCCTGGTAAAGCTGGTAAAGGAATCGGACGGTGCCGTTACGATCAGCAAGGGAGAAAAAAGTGCGGACGCATCCAGGCTGATGGCGATTATGGGACTTGGGATCCGCAAAGGCGATGAGGTAGTGATTGCGACTGACGATGAGGCGCTGCTGGAAAAGCTAAGAAAATTTTTCCAGGATAACTTATAATTTGTATGGGCTTGCAAAGGTATCTGCAGGAGCAAAGCAGGTACGGGAATTGATAGGCAGGAAGGAAGAAGAATGGAGAAATATGAAGGAAGAGCCATTTTTCAGCGTGTGGCCATTGGACGTATCTGGTATTACACAAAGGAAGAACAGAGCATCAAACGCTGCCGGATTACGGATAAGGAGGCAGAGTGGCAGCGGTATCAGCGGGCCCGGCAGCAGGCTGTGGAGGAACTGAAGGCATTGTATGAGAAGGCGCAAAAAGAGGTGGGAGAGGTAAATGCAGCCATTTTTGAGGTGCACGCTATGATGCTGGAGGATGATGACTATAATGCCTCTGTAAGGAACATGATCGAATCCCAGGAGGTGAATGCGGAATACGCCGTGGCTTCCACCGGGGATAATTTTTTCCGGATGTTCTCGGAGATGGAGGATGATTATTTTCAGGCCAGAGCCGCAGATATCCGGGATATTTCAGACCGGGTGGTGGCAGTGCTGTCTCACCGGGAGAAGAAGCAGGACCTGGGTACGGAGCCTGTCATTATTGCGGCCGAAGATCTGGCTCCCAGCGAGACGGTGCAGATGGATAAGGACAGAATGCTGGGGTTTGTGACCGAGCTGGGATCTGCCAATTCGCACACGGCGATTCTGGCCAGAACCATGAATATTCCGGCATTAATCGGGATTCCGGTAAAGCCGGAGTGGAACGGCCGGATGGCGGTGATCGATGGGTATCACGGTATCCTGTATCTGGATCCGGATGATAAGACGCTGGAGCAGATGAGCCGAAGGCAGCAGGAGGATAAGGAAAGAGCCAGGCTGCTGGAGCAGATGAAAAATCAGGAAACCGTTACCAGGGACGGCAGAAAAATACACCTTTATGCCAATATCGGGAATCCCGCCGATGTGGCTTCCGTATTGGAAAATGATGCGGAGGGCATCGGCCTGTTCCGCAGTGAGTTTCTTTACCTTGAGCGGGAATCCTGGCCCACGGAGGAGGAACAGTTCCAAAGCTATAAGCTGGCGGCGGAGATGATGGCGGGCAAAAAGGTAATCATACGAACGCTGGATATCGGGGCGGATAAGCAGGCGGCGTATTTTGGACTGGAGCACGAAGAAAATCCGGCTATGGGCTATCGTGCCATCCGGATCTGCCTGGAGCAGCCGGAGATTTTCAGGACCCAGCTTCGGGCCATCTTCCGGGCCGGCGCTTACGGCCGGATTGCGGTAATGTATCCCATGATTACCTCTGTAGAAGAGGTGAGGCGGATCAAACAGATCGCAGAGGAGGTGCAGACAGAGCTGCGCAGACAGGGAATCCCCTGCGGCTGTGCAGAGCAGGGAATCATGATCGAGACGCCTGCGGCGGCTCTGATCAGCGATCTTCTGGCAAAGGAGGTAGACTTTTTCAGCATCGGGACCAATGACCTGAGTCAGTACACTCTGGCCATTGACCGGCAGAATTCCAGGCTTGACTCTTTTTTTGACCCGCATCATCCCGCAATTTTGCGGCTGATCCGGACAGTAATTGAAAACGGCCATAAGGAGGGCTGCTGGGTGGGCATCTGCGGGGAACTGGCGGCGGATCTGGAGCTGACGGAAGCTTTTCTGGACATGGGAATTGATGAATTGTCTGTGGCGCCGGGGATGGTGCTGGCGGTTCGGGAGGCAGTCCGAAAAATATGATCGTCTGATTCCTCAAAACCGGACAGAGGTTGCTTGCGGGAGAAATGGTTTTATGATATCATAGCCAATGATAGAAAAAGAAACGAATCCGCTTCGGGCCGAAGAAGGCGGCCCGGCGGAGGGAGATCGGTTGGCCATTAAAATACCGTAAGAAAGAGTTGAGGAATAGAAAATGGGAAAGATTGCGATTGTTACAGACAGCAACAGCGGGATTACACAGAAGCAGGCGGAGGAATTGGGAATTTATGTAATTCCGATGCCGTTTTACATTGACGGGGAACTGTATCTGGAGGATATTACCTTGACGCAGGAGGAGTTTTACCACAAGCTGGAGCATGATGCGGAAATTTCCACCTCCATGCCGGCCCTGGGGGACGTGATGGATTTGTGGAATAAGCTGCTGAAGGAATATGATGAGATCGTCCATATTCCCATGTCCAGCGGTCTGTCAGGCTCCTATGCTACGGCAGCGACTCTGGCAGAGGACTTTGACGGAAAAGTGCAGGTGGTGAACAACCAGCGGATTTCCGTGACGCAGCGCCAGTCCGCCCTGGATGCCCAAAAGCTGGCAGAGCAGGGCTGGGATGCAAAGAAAATCAAGGAATATCTGGAAGCCACCAAGTTTGATTCTACCATCTATATCACACTGGAGACTTTGAAATACCTGAAAAAGGGCGGACGTATCACTCCGGCTGCAGCGGCTCTTGGATCACTGCTGAAGCTGAAGCCGGTGCTGCAGATTCAGGGAGAGAAGCTGGATGCCTATGCCAAATGCAGAACCCTGAAGGCGGCAAAGGCGACTATGCTGGATGCCATTGCCACGGATCTGAAGGAACGTTTCCACAAGGAGGATAAGCCGGAGGATACCTGGATCGCCATTGCTTATACCAAGGATATTGAGGCTGCTAATTTATGGAAGGAAGAGGTGCAAAAGGCCTACCCGAACAATGAGATTGTCATGTGTCCGCTGTCCTTAAGCGTTTCCTGCCATATCGGACCCGGGGCGATTGCCGTCACCTGCACCAAAAAGCTGCCGGAGAATATGTGAGCGGCTGCGTCATTTTGAGGAGGCAGACAGGCTCTGCAGATATTCTTCGTCTGTCAGGTAGTTTTTTAACAGGCGGAAGCTGCAGGGGCCGATCTGCAGCACCCGTGCGTGATATTCCTTTAAGGAGAAGTTTTTGCCCAGCACTCCCTTCAGGTAGGTTTGCAGATCCTGAAAATTCAGGTAGCCCACATAGTATTTCAGATAATTGGCGGGCGATTCCAGAATTGCGGTATAAAGAGAATCCGCCGTTTCTTCCTGGATGCCGAATTTTGCCAGGAACTGTTTGACCTGGTTGCGGGTATAGCCCCGGTAGTGGATGCCGATATCCAGCAAGGAGGCGATACCCAGCAGGAAGGAGCGGTCCTTCTGGTACAGGGAGGCCAACTGGGGATTTTCCTCCCAGGTGGAGTAGGCGTACATTTCCACGTAGGTGGCCCAGCCTTCGGTGTAGCCGCCGTAGCTTAGGATACTGCGCAAAGGCTCCTGGTTGGCGGCCTCGAAGGAGACGGTCTGGTAGAGGTGGCCCGGATACCCCTCATGAGCCAGGGTGGTGTACAGCTCCAGCGGGTTGTAATCATTGGCCGGATTGATGTAGATGACATTGCTGGTCATATCGTCAATGGGCGGGATCAGATAAAAAGCAGGACTGAGGTAGTCGGCCAGAGAATCGTGGACATATTTTACCTGACAGGATACCTGGGGTGCTTCGGGAAAATCCTGGGAAATGATATCCTGCAGATGATTCAGAATATCGGCCGGCTCCTGGGCCGGAAGGTCGTCAAGAGAGACGGAGGTCAGGCCGGAGCCGGGCTGCAGCAGGGTCTGGATCTGGCTGTAGACCTGGGTGATCTCTTTTTTTATCCTTGCTTCGATGGCTTCCAGCGAGGAGAAATCTCCGGTGACGCTATGTACCAGGCATTCGTAGTAGCTTTTTCCCTGGGGCAGGCCGCAGAGACCGCCGGAATTTTTTCCGCTGCCAAGAAGCTTCGCCAGCTCTGTCATGAGATTCTGGTAGGCGGGAAGTACATAGGCATTTATGATTTCTTCATTTTGTTTCTTATAGGAAATTTTCTCATCTGCGGTCAGATTGGTAAAAGAATCAATCTGCTCATCAAAAAGCTGTTTCAGATAATTTTCCTCTTCGCTGTTTACGAAAGAATTGCATTGGCTGAGCACATCCTTTGCGCAGATATCGCTCATAAACAGTCCTTTTTTTGCTTTTTCCAGTTCAAAATCCAGAATAGACTGAAAATAATCGGGAATCGTGGTAAGCAGCTGCAGATAATCTTCAATATCCTGCTTGGTGCGGAAGGTGTATTCGGCCAGCAGCACCGGAAGCTGGGCCTGGATGCCGAGCGTAGGGCTTAGCGGTTCGCTGTAAAGGTAGTAGGGGGCCATTTCCTTGCTGGTATTCAGATATTCGGAAAGAATGTCATAGGTCAGGCGGTTGCCGGCAGAAAGCTGGTCCCGGGAAAAGGTCTCCAGGGTAGAAAGATAATTTTCCACCTGGGCAGCGGAAGCAAGCTGGGATTCCTTTCCCATATTGCCCAGCGTAATGGGATAATTTTTCAGGCCGTAGGCAGAAGGATCTGCCAGCGTATAGTGCAGATTCAGGGTGCTTCCGCTTAATTCCGAGAGGAAAACCTGTTTTGTAAAGGCGCGGAATCGCTGATCCTGGGTGAGCGGTACGCGGCAAAACAGGACAGTCATGCCAAATACCAGGAGCATAGCGGCAAAAAAAGCTCCGACGGCCAGTTTCCGCTTCCGGATTTTTGTGGAAAAATGGAGTTGGCGTAATTTATCTGAAATCTTCATAAGCTCTCCGCAGAGGGGTCTTACGATATTTTATTTTCTGAAACGAAAAATATGACAACAGGTATGAGGAAACAGGGCGGTTAGCCCGAATTCAAAGGAGCACTGTCTGAACTGTTACAATATTTTGCGGAAAAGCGGAGGGGAATCCTTGACAGAAAAACCAGGTTGTGATAGCCTGAAGAATAAAGGAAAACCCGGTCGTCTTTTGATTGGTCCTGCGCAGATCAATTAGGAGACTTTTTTCGTTTTATAGGGTTCGACCGTGTTGAACTGGAAGGGGAAAGGAGAAATTATGGAAAAGAAAAAGTATTATATGACAACGGCCATTGCCTATGCGTCCGGAAAGCCCCATATTGGGAATACGTATGAGATTGTGCTGGCGGACAGCATTGCCCGGTTTAAAAGGGCCCAGGGCTATGATGTGTTCTTCCAGACCGGAACGGATGAGCATGGACAGAAGGTGGAATTAAAGGCGAAGGAAGCGGGCATTACCCCGAAGCAGTTCGTGGACAATGCGGCGGGAGAGATTAAACGGATCTGGGATCTGATGAATACCTCCTATGATAAATTTATCCGGACTACGGATGATTATCATGAGAAGCAGGTGCAGAAGATTTTTAAGAAGCTGTATGACCAGGGGGATATCTACAAAGGGTATTATGAGGGAATGTACTGTACGCCCTGTGAGTCCTTCTTTACAGAGTCCCAGCTTGTGGACGGCAAATGTCCCGACTGCGGACGGCCCGTGGTACCGGCAAGGGAAGAGGCGTATTTCTTCAAAATGAGCAAATATGCGGATCGCCTGATTGCACATATCAATGAGCATCCGGAGTTTATCCAGCCGGTTTCCCGGAAAAATGAGATGATGAACAATTTCCTGCTTCCGGGGCTTCAGGATCTGTGCGTATCCAGAACGTCATTTACCTGGGGGATTCCGGTGGATTTTGACCCGAAGCATGTGACGTACGTATGGCTGGATGCGCTGACCAACTATATCACCGGCATCGGATACGACTGCGATGGGGAAAGCACGGAGCTGTTTCAGAAAAACTGGCCGGCAGAGCTTCATCTGATCGGAAAGGACATCATCCGCTTCCATACGATCTACTGGCCCATCTTTTTGATGGCGCTGGATCTGCCGCTTCCGAAGCAGGTATTCGGACATCCCTGGCTGCTGCAGGGAGACGGCAAGATGAGCAAGTCTAAAGGAAATGTGCTGTATGCGGATGAGCTGGTGGATTTCTTTGGGGTAGATGCGGTGCGCTATTTCGTGCTGCATGAGATGCCCTTTGAAAATGACGGCGTGATCTCCTGGGAGCTGATGGTGGAACGGTTAAATTCCGATCTGGCAAATACGCTTGGCAATCTGGTAAACCGTACCATTTCCATGAGCAATAAATATTTCGGAGGAATCGTAAGCCGCACAGGAGTAACGGAGCCGGTGGATGAGGAGCTGAAGGCAGTGGCCCTGGAGGCGCCGAAGAAAGCGGCGGCCAAGATGGATAACCTGCGGGTGGCAGATGCCATTACAGAAATTTTTGTGCTGTTTAAGCGCTGTAATAAATATATCGACGAGACAATGCCCTGGGCGCTGGCAAAGGATGAGGCGAAGAAGGACAGGCTGGCGGAGGTGCTTTACAACCTGGTAGAGTGTATTTCCATCGGTGCGGAGCTGCTGGAGGCCTTTATGCCGGAAACCTCGGAGAAAATCCTGGCACAGCTACATGCCGCCAGGAGAGGGTTCGAGACCATGGAAACGTATGGCCAGTATGTATCCGGCACAAGGGTGGCGGAAAAACCGGAAATTCTGTTTGCGCGGCAGGACCTGAAGGAAGTGCTGGAAAGGGTGGAGAAGCTTCATCCGTCTCAGCCGGAGGAGACCGCAGCCAAAGAGGCGGAGGAAGGGGATCAGAAAGCCGGGGAGACCGTGATCGATCTTGAGCCGAAGCCGGAAATTACCTTTGAGGACTTTGAAAAGCTGCAGTTCCAGGTGGGTGAGATTATTGCCTGCGAGGAAGTGAAAAAATCCAGAAAGCTGTTGTGCTCCCAGGTGAAGATCGGAAGCCAGGTGAAGCAGATCGTATCCGGAATTAAGCAGCATTACAGTGCGGAAGAAATGGTAGGAAAAAAAGTCATGGTGCTGGTGAACCTGAAGCCGGCAAAGCTGGCCGGAATTCTTTCAGAGGGTATGCTGCTGTGTGCGGAGGACGAAAACGGCGAGCTGGCGCTGCTGACGCCGGAAAAACCCATGCCTGCAGGAGCGGAGATCTGTTAAGGCGGATGATACCGGAGAAAGGGACAAAAACAGATGATATTCGATACGCATGCCCACTATGATGATGAGGCCTTTGACAATGACCGGGAGGCAGTCCTGGAGTCATTGCAGGAAAACGGGATTGGATATGTGGTAAATGTAGGCGCATCCATGAAGGGGGCCAGGGAGAGCGTCCGGCTCGCCTCCCGTTATCCCTTTGTCTATGCGGCCGTAGGAATCCATCCGGATGAGGTGGGCTGCTTAAATGACGAAAGGATGGAAGAGCTGCGCAGCCTGTGCCGGCTGGAAAAAACAGTGGCTGTGGGAGAGATAGGCCTGGATTATTACTGGGATCGGGAACCCAGGCAGGTGCAGAAGCGCTGGTTTGCCGAACAGCTTCAGCTTGCAAAGGAGATGGATCTGCCCGTTAATGTGCACAGCCGGGATGCCGCACAGGATACCATGGATGTGATCCGGGCGGAGCATGCCGGGATCACGGGGGGCGTAATACACTGCTATTCCGGTTCGGTGGAAATGGCCAGAGAGTATGTCCGGATGGGCTATTTCCTGGGGATCGGCGGTGTGATTACCTTCAAAAATTCCAGGGTATTAAAGGAAGTAGTCAGGGAGATCCCATTGGAGCACCTGGTGACAGAGACGGATTGTCCGTATCTTGCACCGGCACCGCACAGAGGCACCAGAAATGATTCCAGGAACCTGCCTTTGGTGGCGGAGGCGATTGCCCGCATCAAGGAGCTCCCCCTGCAGCAGGCGGAGGAGATCCTGTTTGAAAATGCAAAGAGGCTGTACCGGCTGTAGATCGGGGAAGAGAACGACATTATGGAAAAATTATCAAATCCTCAGAAAACCATCGAGGTTATAAAAAAATATGAGTTTGCCTTCCAGAAAAAGTTCGGCCAGAATTTTCTGATCGACGGTCATGTGCTGGATAAGATCATTGCAGCGGCGGGTATTACGAAGGAGGACTGCGTGGTGGAAATCGGTCCCGGCATCGGGACACTGACCCAGTATCTGGCGGAGGCGGCCAGAGAGGTCATATCGGTAGAAATCGATAAGATGCTGATTCCCATTCTGGAGGACACCCTTCAGGAATATTCCAATGTGACCGTCATCAACCAGGATATTCTGAAGGTGGATCTGGAGCGGCTGGTGCAGGAGCATAACGGAGGCAGACCGGTGAAGATCGTGGCGAACCTGCCCTACTATATTACGACGCCCATCATTATGGGATTGTTTGAAAAGCATGTTCCGGTAAGCAGTATTACGGTCATGGTTCAGAAGGAAGTGGCGCTTCGTATGCAGGCGGGGCCGGGAACCAAGGATTACGGGGCATTGTCGCTGGCGGTGCAGTATTATGCCGAGCCCTATCTGGCGGCCAATGTACCCCCGAACTGCTTTATGCCGCGGCCCAAGGTGGGCAGTGCGGTGATCCGGCTGACCTGCCATGCTAAGCCTCCGGTGCAGGCGGCGGACGAGAAGCTGCTGTTTCAAATTATACGGGCTTCCTTTAACCAAAGACGGAAAACCCTGGTGAACGGCCTGAAAAATTCGCCGGAGCTCTCTTTTTCCAGAGAACAGGTGCTGGAGGCGCTGGCGGAATTGGGCCTTTCCGAGAGTATCCGGGGGGAGGCGCTGACATTGGAGCAGTTTTGCGCATTGACCAACCGGCTGTACACGGTTTAGCAGGGGACGACAGAAGCAACAGAAAAGAAAGTGAGAAATTTATGCCGCAAGTAAGACATTTTACCTACGGGTCCGCAGATCATGAGACGCAGATTCATGCCATGGAATGGCGGCCGGAGGGGGAGATTACGGGGATTTTACAGATCGCCCATGGAATGCTGGAGTTTGTTGAGCGTTATGATGAGTTTGCCCGGTTCTTGAATGAAAAGGGGATCCTGGTGGTGGGAAACGACCATCTGGGACATGGCGATTCGGTCAGCTCCGGAGAGAAATACGGATTTTTTGCTGAAAAAAATGGAAATAAAACGCTGCTTGCGGATATGCGGGAGCTGCAGCGGCTGACGCAGGAGAAGTATCCGAAGAAGCCCTACTTTTTGCTGGGCCACAGCATGGGCTCTTTTCTTGCCAGACAATATCTGTGCCTGTACGGAAGCTATCTGGACGGGGCCATTATCTGCGGGACTGCCTGGCATTCCGCACTGGAGGCCAATATGGGGATGCTCCTGTGCAGAGCGATGGCAGCCGTGAAGGGCTGGAATTACCGAAGCCGCCTGGTGACGCGGATGGTGGTGGGAAATTTCAACCGCAAATTTCAGCCCAGCCGCACTCCGGATGACTGGATTTCCCGGGATGAGGCAGTGGTGGATCAGTACCGCAGCGATTCCAGGACCCGGTTTGTGTTTACGCTGAATGCGTATTATAATCTGTTTGTCAGCCTGAAATATCTTACCAATCCGGCAAATCTGAAAAAAATGCCGAAGGGACTGCCGGTATTTTTCATAGCCGGGGAACGGGATCCGGTAGGAAATTTCGGCCTGGGAGTAAAGAAGGCGGCCGTATCCTTCCGCTCCGCCGGGATGCAGAAGGTGGAATGCAGGCTGTATCCCAATGACCGCCATGAGATATTAAACGAGCTGGACCGCCAGATGGTTTATCAGGATGTGTGGAAGTGGCTGCTGCCGCTGATACACCGGTAAGCGCCGGGAAAACAGGGTGAAGGCATAAAACAGTTGAAATGGGTCAAGGATAGAGGAGGTACTGTATGAGAGAACTATTTAACATGGATGGTCCCATATTCCGCTTTCTGTCAAGAATGGCGGATCTGATGCTGCTGAATATTGTTTTTATAATATGCAGCCTGCCCGTGATTACGATTGGGGCTTCTGTAACGGCCATGTCCTATGTGTCACTGAAAATGAAGGATGATGAGGGATACGTGGTACGTTCCTTTTTCAAATCTTTTAAGCAAAATCTGAAGCAGTCCACCGTGATCTGGCTGCTGATGCTGTTTCTTGCCCTGGTTCTGGGTCTGGATACTTATATTTTGAGGCAGCTTGATGGAACCGTTTATACGGTGATGCAGGTCGTTGTCTATATAGGAATTCTGCTCTGGGTGATGATTTTTGTCTATGTATTTCCCATACAGGCCCGGTTCTATAATACCATCCGGGGCACGCTGCGCAATGCGGTGCTGCTGTCCATCGGAAATCTGCCCAAAACCCTGTGCATGGTGGTGGTGACGGCAGGAGCGGCGATTTTGACCTTTTTAACCGTAGACACGATAATTTATGGAATGCTGGTTTGGATTCTGATCGGGTTTGCTTTAGTCAGCTACTGTAACTGTTCTCTGCTGTACGGTATTTTCAAAAAGCTGATAGAGGCTTCCCAGGAGCCGGAAACGCAGGAGAATGAGGAGCTCTTGGAGGACTGATAGCCGCAGGGCGTATGGCCCTGTCAGGGAACCGGATTTGGGAAAACACCGGAACAGCCCCAGGGCCGGGAATGCAGCCGCAGGGGCGCATTCGGAGGCGTTTCGTGAAACCTGGCGGAAAAAGCGGGAAAACCCCGCATAAAATCAGGCAAAACGAAAATTGACAAATAAAAACCTTTGAGTATATAATGAAAAACAGCTTTTTGTTTTATATAGACGTAAGGACCTTCTGAAGGAGGAAGAGATCATGTTGTATGATAAAGTATCGACGAATCTGAACTTTGTCGAGCGCGAGAAGAATACTCAGAAGTTCTGGGAGGACAACCGGATCTTTGAGAAGAGTATGGAACAGCGGGAAGGCTGCGAAACGTATACGTTTTATGACGGACCGCCTACAGCCAACGGCAAGCCCCACATCGGACATGTGCTGACCCGTGTGATTAAGGATATGATTCCCAGATACCAGACCATGAAGGGAAAGATGGTTCCCCGTAAGGCCGGCTGGGATACCCATGGACTTCCGGTGGAGCTGGAAGTGGAGCGGCTGCTGGGGCTGGACGGCAAGGATCAGATCGAAGCCTACGGCCTGGTTCCGTTTATTGATAAGTGTAAAGAAAGCGTCTGGAAATACAAAGGAATGTGGGAGGATTTTTCTGCCACGGTGGGTTTCTGGGCGGATATGGAAAATCCCTATGTAACCTATCATGACGATTACATTGAATCAGAATGGTGGGCACTGAAGCAGATCTGGGACAAGGGCCTTTTGTATAAAGGCTTTAAGGTTGTGCCCTACTGTCCCCGCTGCGGCACCCCGCTTTCTGCCCAGGAGGTGGCGCAGGGCTATAAGACAGTAAAGGAACGGTCTGCCATCGTCCGCTTTAAGGCGGTGGGTGAGGAGGCTTACTTCCTGGCATGGACCACCACGCCCTGGACCCTGCCCTCCAATGTTGCCCTCTGTGTGAATCCGGAGGAGACGTATTGCAAGGTAAAGGCCGGAGACGGTTATACCTATTATATGGCAGAAGCGCTGCTGGATACGGTTCTTGGCAGGCTGGCGGATGAAGAGAATGGAAAGAAAGCTTACGAAGTGCTGGAAACCTATAAAGGAAAAGACCTGGAATACCGGGAATACGAGCCTCTGTTTGCCTGTGCGGGAGCGTCTGCCCAAAAGCAGCATAAAAAAGCCCACTTCGTGACCTGTGATAATTATGTAACCATGTCCGATGGTACCGGCATCGTTCACATTGCACCTGCATTCGGTGAGGATGACGGAAGGATCGGGCGTAATTATGATCTGCCTTTTGTACAGTTTGTAGACGGAAAGGGCAGTATGACTGAAGAGACTCCGTATGCGGGCCTGTTTGTAAAGGATGCGGATAAGCCGATCCTGGTGGATCTGGAAAAAGAAGGCAAACTGTACGATGCTCCGAAATTTGAGCATGAATATCCCCACTGCTGGAGATGCGACACTCCGCTGATCTATTATGCAAGAGAATCCTGGTTCATTAAGATGACCGCTGTAAAGGAGCGGCTGATCGCCAATAATAACACGATCAACTGGATTCCGGAAAGCATCGGCAAGGGCCGGTTCGGTGACTGGCTGGAGAATGTGCAGGATTGGGGAATTTCCCGTAACCGCTATTGGGGCACGCCCTTAAATATCTGGCAGTGCGAGGACTGCGGCCATATGCATTCCATCGGAAGCAGAGAAGAGCTGTACGAGATGAGCGGTGACGACGAGGCAAAGACGGTGGAGCTGCATCGTCCTTATATCGATGCCATCACCATCAAGTGCCCGAAATGCGGCAAGGCTATGCACCGGGTACCGGAGGTGATCGACTGCTGGTTTGATTCCGGAGCCATGCCCTTCGCCCAGCATCATTATCCCTTTGAAAACAAGGATATTTTTGAAAAGCAGTTCCCGGCTCAGTTTATTTCTGAGGCGGTGGATCAGACCCGCGGATGGTTTTATTCTCTTCTGGCAGAGTCAACTCTGCTGTTTGACCGGGCCCCCTATGAGAACGTAATCGTTCTGGGCCACGTGCAGGATGAGAACGGACAGAAGATGAGCAAATCCAAGGGCAATGCGGTGGATCCCTTTGAAGCGCTGGCTACCTACGGTGCAGATGCGATCCGCTGGTATTTCTATATTAACAGCGCACCCTGGCTGCCCAACCGCTTCCACGGCAAGGCGGTGCAGGAGGGACAGAGAAAGTTCATGGGTACTCTGTGGAATACCTATGCCTTCTTTGTGCTGTATGCGAACATTGACAATTTTAATCCTACGAAATATACACTGGACTATGAAAAGCTGTCCGTGATGGACAAGTGGCTGCTGTCCAAGCTGAATACCATGATCAAGGAAGTGGACGAGGATCTGGGCGGCTACAGGATTCCGGAGGCTGCCAGAGCGCTGGAGAGCTTTGTGGATGACATGAGTAACTGGTATGTGCGCCGCAGCCGGGAACGTTTCTGGGCAAAGGGCATGGAGCAGGATAAGATCAATGCCTATATGACGCTGTACACTGCCCTGGCAGACGTGGCAAAGGCGGCGGCTCCCATGATTCCGTTTATGACTGAGGATATCTATCAGAATATCGTGCGCAAGGTGGATCCGGAGGCGCCGGAGAGCATCCATCTGTGCGATTTCCCCAAGGCGGATGATGCCAAGATCGATAAAGAGCTGGAAGATAACATGGAAGAGGTGCTGAAGATCGTGGTGATGGGCCGGGCCTGCAGAAATACGGCGAACATCAAGAACCGTCAGCCCATTGGCCGGATGTTTGTGAAGGCTGCCCATGGGCTGCCGGAATTCTTTGCAGATATCGTAAAGGATGAGCTGAATGTGAAGGCAGTTACCTTCACGGACGATGTAAGGTCCTTTACTTCCTATACCTTTAAGCCTCAGTTAAAGACGGTGGGCCCCAAATACGGCAAGCTGCTGGGCGGTATCCGTCAGGCGCTTCCGGCTCTTGACGGTAATGCGGCCATGGATGAGCTTAAGGCCAACGGCTGTCTGAAGCTGGATATCAACGGCACCGAGGTGGTGCTGACCGAGGAGGATCTGCTGATTGAGACGGCTCAGATGGAGGGCTATGTTTCTGAGCAGGACAATGAAGTGACGGTGGTTCTGGATACGAACCTGACGCCGGAGCTGATTGAGGAAGGATTTGTCAGAGAGCTGATCAGCAAGATTCAGGCCATGAGAAAAGAGGCTGGTTTTGAGGTTATGGATAAGATCCGGCTCTATGCTCAGGGAAATGAAAAAATTGCGGATATCCTGCAGAAATTCGGCGGACAGATCCGTCAGGATGTACTGGCAGAGAGTATTGCCGCCGGGCAAATGGGCGGTTATGAAAAGGAATGGAGCATTAACGGCGAGAAGGTAACTCTGGGAGTTGAAAAGCTTGGATAATGCCGTACCGGCCGAATGGTAATGAAGCAATGCAATGCTTCAGCAGGTCTGGGTATTTGCTGAATTGTTGTGAAACAATATTTGGAAGGAGAGACACATGAACAAGTTATTGGACAAAGAGACGTTTAAGGAACAGGTAAAAGAGAATGTAAAGACTCTTTACCGGAAAACACTGAAGGAAGCCACACAGCAGCAGGTATTTCAGGCGGTGGCCTACGCAGTGAAGGATACCATTATCGATAACTGGCTGGCGACCCAGCGGCAGTTCGAAGAAGATGATCCCAAGATGGTTTACTATATGTCCATGGAGTTCCTGATGGGCCGTGCGCTGGGCAACAACCTGATCAACCTGACTGCCTACAAGGAAGTAAAGGAAGCGCTGGATGAGCTGGGCTTTGACCTGAATGTCATCGAGGATCAGGAGCCGGATGCCGCATTGGGCAACGGCGGTCTGGGCCGTCTGGCTGCATGTTTCCTGGATTCTCTGGCAACGCTGGGCTATTCCGCTTATGGCTGCGGAATCCGCTACCGCTACGGTATGTTTAAGCAGAAGATCGAGAACGGCTATCAGATCGAGGTGCCGGACAACTGGCTGAAGGACGGAAATCCCTTTGAGCTGCGCCGTCCGGAATATGCAAAGGAAGTGAAATTCGGCGGATATGTGCGGGTGGAGTATGATGAGGCCACCAAGCGCAACCGCTTTGTCCAGGAAGGCTATCAGTCCGTCCGTGCGATTCCCTTTGATATCCCCATTGTTGGCTATAATAACAACATGGTAAATACCCTGCGTGTATGGGATGCGGAAGCAATTAATGACTTCCAGTTGGATTCCTTTGATAAAGGCGATTACCAGAAGGCAGTAGAACAGGAGAACCTGGCCCGCAATATCGTAGAGGTACTGTATCCCAACGATAACCACTATGCTGGAAAAGAGCTGCGTCTGAAACAGCAGTATTTCTTCATTTCTGCCAGTGTGCAGGCAGCGATCGAAAAATATAAGAAGAAGCATTCCGATATCCGCAAGTTCTATGAGAAGGCAACCTTCCAGATGAATGATACCCATCCGACGGTAGCAGTAGCAGAGCTGATGCGTATCCTGCTGGATGAGGAAGGCCTGGAATGGGACGAGGCATGGGAAGTAACCACCAAGACGGTGGCTTATACCAATCATACCATCATGGCCGAGGCGCTGGAAAAATGGCCGATTGAGCTGTTCTCCAGACTGCTTCCCCGTATCTATCAGATCGTGGAAGAGATTAACCGCAGATTTGTAAAGGAAATTCAGAAAAAGTATCCGGGCAACCAGGATAAGATTGCGAAGATGGCAATTATTTATGACGGACAGGTGAAGATGGCGCATCTGGCAATCGTAGCCGGCTACTCTGTCAACGGTGTGGCAAGACTGCACACGGAGATCCTGAAGAATCAGGAGCTGAAGGATTTCTACGAGATGTTCCCGGAGAAATTCAATAACAAGACCAACGGTATTACCCAGAGACGTTTCCTGCTTCACGGCAACCAGCTTCTGGCAGATTGGGTAACGGATCATATCGGAGACGAATGGATCACCGACCTTCCCCAGATCGCCAAGATGAAGGTTTATGCGGATGATAAGAAAGCACAGCAGGAGTTCATGAATATTAAGTATCAGAACAAGCTGCGTCTGGCAAAATATATCAAGGAGCATAATGGCATCGATGTGGATCCCCGGTCTATCTTCGATGTACAGGTAAAGCGGCTGCATGAGTATAAGCGTCAGCTTCTGAACATCCTTCATGTGATGTATCTGTACAACACCATTAAGGATCATCCGGAGATGGAATTCTATCCCAGAACCTTTATCTTCGGTGCGAAGGCGGCGGCAGGCTATCGCCGTGCAAAGCAGACGATCAAGCTGATCAACAGCGTGGCGGATGTGGTAAATAACGACAAGTCCATCAATGGAAAGCTGAAGATTGTATTTATCGAGGATTACCGTGTATCAAACGCAGAGATGATTTTTGCGGCGGCAGATGTTTCTGAGCAGATTTCTACCGCTTCCAAGGAGGCATCCGGCACCGGCAACATGAAGTTTATGCTGAACGGCGCACCCACCCTGGGAACCATGGACGGCGCAAATGTGGAGATCGTGGAAGAGGTAGGCGAAGAGAATGCATTTATCTTCGGCCTGTCCTCTGATGAAGTGATCAATTACGAGAGAAATGGCGGTTATGATCCCACCTATTACTTTAACAATGATCAGGATATCCGCCGTGTGCTGATGCAGTTGATCAACGGAGAATATTCCCATGGCGATATGCAGATGTTCCGTGAGATTTATGACTCTCTGCTGAATACCAACTGCAGCGACCGTGCGGACACCTATTTCATCCTGGCAGATTTCAAATCCTATGCGGCTGCTCAGAAGCGGGTAGAAGAAGCATATCGTGACGAAACACGCTGGGCAAAGATGGCGATTCTGAACATGGCCAGCAGCGGAAAGTTCACGTCCGACCGTACCATCCAGCAGTATGTGGATGAAATCTGGCATCTGGATCATGTAACCGTGACGGTAGATCCGGAGAGCTTTGAAGTATAAAAAATGAAACGATGCGCCGCAGGGCGCACATCAAAAGGAGCTGCTGCAAACTGAATTTGCAGCAGCTCCTTTTTGATGATTATTTCTCGATCAGCTTTTTGGTAAGCTTTTTTACTTTTTTCTTACATTTTCCGCAGGCCTTTCCGGCCTTTGTCATTTTCTTGACTTCTTTAAAAGAAGTAGCTCCCTGCTCGACCGCATGGAGAATATCGCCTTTGGTGACTTTATAGCAGGAGCATATAATTTTTTCGGTGTTCATTTTAGAGTACCAGAGACGGTGCAGCGTATACACGGGCTCCAAGCTCGCTGTCCAGCATATAAAGGCTCTTGGGATCATCTCCAAACAATTCAAATTTCTTGATCAGATTGTCGGCATTGTTTTCCTCTTCCCCCTGCTCCTTTACGAACCAGTCTAAGAACTGCATGGTGCGGAAATCCTTTACAGAATATGCAGCATCATAAATGGTATGAATCAGGCTGGTTACATACTGCTCATGCCTCAGTCCCTCCGCCAGTACTGCTTTAGCACTTACCAGCGAAACACCCGGCTTCTGCACAGTATCCAGAGTCACCGTTTCTCCGTTGTTTTGCAGGTACTGGATAAAAAGCATCGCATGATCGCGTTCTTCCTGTGCCTGTATTTTATACCAGTTGCCGAAACCGTCCAGTCCCTGGTCATAATAGTAATTTGAAAAATCCAGGTACAGATATGCGGAATAGAATTCCTTATTCACCTGCTGATTTAATAATTCTACTACCTTTGCGTCTAACATAAAGCACCTCCTAAGCTATGTATTTGCTGCATCTGCAAGAGCTAACCGGCAGATGCACTTTCTTTATCATACTATAATTTTGAAAATATAGCATCCCTTTTTTACAATTTTTATATTTTTGCGGGAGCTGTCGCAAAATCGAAAAGCAAAAGGATCTGTATCAGTCCAGGCGCAAAGCAGAGACGGATGGGCTGCTGCTTGCGGCTGTGCCTCCCTGCTCCCCGGGCCGGTATGAAAAGGAAGGCTTCTGAATGGGATTTTCCGGCATAAAACGTAAAAGCCGCGCATATATTAGTATAACGAAGGCAGAGTTTTTGGGGAGAAGCAGGATACGGGATAAGGGGAAGAGGTACATGGAAGAACATACTTATTTTATTTCGGAGGTTTCCAGGCTGGTGGGAGTAGAGCCTCATGTGCTGCGGTATTGGGAAGAAGAGCTGGACCTAAAGATTCGCCGGAACAGCCAGGGGAAACGCTGTTACACCAGGGAGGATGTGGAGCGTTTCCGGGAGGCGAAACGCTGGAAGGATAAGGGGATGCAGCTAAAGGCCGTAAAGGAAATCCTGGAGGAGGGCATGGCAGACCATGAGCGGGGAGTCCGTGAAAAGGAAGCGGAAATGGCTTCGGAATGGACAAGCCATCCAACGGGACAGATATGTAAGAATGAAGCGGAAGCGGAGACGGACCGGTATCAGGCGCAGGGGGATGAAGCAGAAGCGGAGACGAATCGGTATCAGGCGCAGGAGGATGAAGCAGAAGAGGATGGACCGCTCCGGTTTGAGGTTGTAACCATGGAGGAGCCGTCTGATTCTGTGAAAAAGTTTGAGCTGCTTCTGGACAGCCTGATTGCCCGGGCGCTGGAGCGGAATAATGAGAAGCTGGTGCAGGAAATCTGCGATGAGATTCTGCAGCGGCTGGAGGTTCAGATCGAGGAAAAAACCCGGGAAGCGGTGGAACAGGAGCTGATGCAGGAAATGCTGCGGGAGGGAGAACGGGAGAGCGCCGCAGCCGGACAGAGCCGCAGGGAAGGGATCTGGAAGCGATGGAAACGGCGGCTGGAAAAATATTGGGATCTGTAGCCGGTCCTTTTGAAGCATAAAAGACTGCCGCAAAATGGTGTCGGAGAAGCCTCTCCTTTCCATTCTGCGGCAGTCTCTATGATCGATATGTTTACTATTCAGCAGAGATAGCGCCGGTGGGACATGCTGCTTCGCAAGTACCGCACTCCAGGCAAGCATCTGCATCGATTTCATATTTTCCATCGCCCTCATGAATAGCTTCTGCGGGACATTCCTCAGCACAGGTTCCGCATGCTACACATTCGTCAGAAATTACGTATGCCATAGTATTTATCCTCCTTATTCTTTTTTTGCCGGGGATATCCCTACGGGGTATGCCCAGCCTTTAGAACATTTTAATACATGGCAGGTAATTATACAAGTAAAAAATTCAGGAAAATATTGTGCATAATATTAAGTGCTTTTTCCGCGGAGGATTGCCTGCCCGATGCACAGAAATTATGCGGTATACATAATTTCGTGCGTTGTATTTCTCGGGATTTTCATGCGCGTGTGCATGAAAACACCTCGCGGAATATTACCAGTGACCAGTAACGGTGTCATCCCTTTTACCGCTGATTTGAGGGGGACCGGCTTGCATAACGGATGGAAAAGTATTATAATAGGCACCAAATAAAAGAAGGAGGAAATTTCGATGGCTGCAAAGATTACGAAAGACACAACAATCGGTGAGATTTTACAGATTAACCCTCAGTTGGCAGGTGTCCTGATGGCAGGCGGTATGCATTGTGTAGGCTGCCCCTCTTCCCAGGGCGAGACGCTGGAGGAAGCTGCTATGGTGCATGGGATTGAGACTGAGCTGCTTCTGACCAGACTGAACGCATTCCTGGAAGCGCTGGAGAAATAAAATCAACTTGTAATAAGATAAATAGAGAAGCCTTCGTATTTCAGATTGGAATACAAAGCTTCTCTATTTTTTTACGGCAGCTCCATTTTTGATTTTGTTTTGAAATTTACCAGCTTAGATCGTTCCAAGCTGCTGCAGCGCCTGCTTCGGGACGATGACCTCCATGTGCTCTGTGAAAAATTCTTCCATGCCGGGGGTGTAGCTGACCTGAACGGCATATTCGGAGAGGATGTTGCAGACCTTGTTGAAAATCTGCGCATCGGTATCTGCTTTTTTCACCAGAAGGTAGAAATTTTTGTCCTCCGGGTTTTTGAACAGGGCGTTGGGGCCGGCGTAGCAGGGGGCCAGTATTCTGGAAGCCCGAATAACGGTTTCCAGATCATGAAAAAGATAAAAACGGGTCAGACGGAAGGCTTCTTCCGTATCCTCTGCAAGATCGGGGAGCTCCTGCCCGGCGGTCTCGGTGGTCTCTTCGTTTGTCTCAGGTTTGGAAGCAGCTCTGCCGTTGTTGATTTTCCGGATCAGATCCAGCACATCGTCCGCGCCGGTAAGCGCTTCTGCCAGACTGGCTAATCCATGGGATTTCGCAGAGGAATCCTCCTCCGGGGAAAATCTGGAGAACCGGGTGTCCAGCTCCTCCGGATCTTCTACCTTCGTGATAATCAGGATGATGGAATCCGCTGAGATGGGAATTGCTTCGATCATCAGGGGAATATTATTTGCTTCGAAACCGAAATCCTCTGCGGCCTGCTGCATCATATCCCGAAATAGGGACTTGGCATTTTCTGATCCGTAGGCTAATTCACTGAGCTTGATTTTCCGGTTTGCAAGATCCTCTCTGGTAAGCGTGCAGCGAATCTGATTTTCGTTTATCTTTTCGATTTTCATAGTATCACATCCAATCTATCTAATAATCTATCGTCAAATTTATAGTCAAATTTATCATCAAAGCTGTCTGCAAGCAGTCGCTTTTCCGCCGCTGGCAGCCGCATGGCTCATTGCTTGTGTATCATATGAGAAATCCCGCCATGCGCCGTTCGGATGCAAAGCATCCTCACTCGCGGGCTTCGCCCTATGTCTGCCTGCATTGTCAAAGCTGCCTGCAAGCAGTTGCTTTTCCCTGCAGGGAGCCGCATGGCCCATGTGTCGCCTGCATTGTCAAAGCTGCCTGCAAGCAGCCGCTTTTCCGCTGCAGGGAGCCGCATGGCCCATGTGTCGCCTGCATTGTCAAAGCTGTCTGCAAGCAGCAGCTTTTCCGCCGCTGGCAGCCGCATGGCTCATTGCCTTTGCGAACATTATATACAAGTTGCTGGCGGATGTAAAGTGGATAAAATAGCCTCGCATTCCGGCAGGTACCAAATCATTTTGATTTTTCGGAAAAAACTGTTGCAAATCAAAAATATGCTATATATAATGAAAGCACGGAATGATGTGTGAAGTAAAACGTTATTTCTTTTCTATGAATTCTTTTGCTGGATTTTATGCCTTTTCTTTTATGAAATCTCTTATGCGGAGTTTGCCGCAGTCATTCATAAAATAAAATTCACAGAGCAAGTTTCCTTGCAGCCGCCCCAAGAATTGATAAATCATACCATGAAACACGTCTTTCCGCAATGGTGAAAACATTAAATTTTTGAAAATTTTCAGCGTCCTGCGCAGGAAGTAAATAATATATCACCGAGCATGCACCTTCGATGCAGGACGGGAAAATGCAGGGACAAGAATGAAGAAGAAAGAAAACAAACATGTACAGGAGGAGAAAGCGCTCTGGTTGGAGCTGGAACAGTACGAAAAGAGCGGATGTATGATTTGTTTAAACGGCAGGCCCAGTATGCCGAAGCGGATCGTATCTGAGTGTCTGAGGGAGGACGGCAGCTATATGCGGGATTTTGTCAGCGATGATGAGCGGTACGTGAAAAAGATCGATTTTGTCAGGATTAAAGAGGAGCAGTAGGTTTCCGGATGCGGTTTCCCCCGCTGTGCAAAGATAGAATCATGAAACTTTTCTGAATCTTTTCTGAAATTGCTGACGAAAAAGGATTTTACTGGTATACTTACCAGGTAGCAGTTTGTACCTGGGAGGAAGAAACATGCAGAAGAAACAAAGAAACAAAAGAAATAGAACGGCAGGTCCTGTGGTAATTGCATTTCTGGTGATTTTGATTGCTGCAGGAATTTACCTGGTGAGAAGATATACCCCCACAAAGGAAAGGATGTCCGCTGCGGATTATTTTGGGTCTTTGGCGGAAAATGAGGTGGCCGTTGTGCTGCAGGATGCACTGGCCGAAGAGAGGGGAATTCTGGAGCAGGATGCGCTTTATCTGGATTACAGCATGGTAAGAGACAAGATCAATTCCCGTTTCTTCTGGGATGAGGGAAATCAGCAGATGCTGTTTACGACAGCGCTGCAGACTTATGAGATTCCGGTGAACAGTGCACAGTACAGCATTGACGGCACTGCGGAACAGTATGATAAGCCCATTGTGCTTCAAACGGACGGCGGGCTGTACCTTTCCATCGATTTTCTGGCGCTGTATACAAATTTGGAGTATACTCTGGAGAAGGAGACGCAGCATGTATTGGTGCGTTATCAGTGGGGAACGATGAAAACCGGCGAGATTGCGAAGGATACGGCGGTGCGCTACCAGGGAGGGATCAAGAGTCCGATTCTGACCGATGCTCATAAGGGCGATACAGTCTATGTGCTGGAGGAAATGGAGGATTGGTCCAGGGTGCTGACTCCCGATGGCTACATCGGTTATGTGAAGAATAAGCGTCTGCAGTCGGTGCAGGATACACAGATTACCCGTGATTTTCAGGAGCCGGTTTACAGCAGCCTGACCAGGGAGGAGCGCATCAGCCTGGCGTGGCACCAGATTGACAATGCGGATTCCAATGCCTATCTGAAGGAGGATATTGCGGGAATGACCGGGGTGGATGTGATTTCGCCTACCTGGTTTTCCGTGGCGGATAACGAAGGAAATATAGATTCCCTTGCCAGTGCGGAATATGTGAAGGATGCTCATGCGGCCGGCCTGGAGGTCTGGGGGCTGGTGAGCAATTTCAGCGCACAGGTGGATACCTCTTTGCTGCTTTCCTCCACGGCCGTCCGGCGGAAGATGGTGGATTACCTCACCAGCGAGGCTGTAAGCCTGGGGCTGGAGGGGATCAATCTGGATTTTGAATATATCCGGGAAGAGGCCGGATACAGTTATGTACAGTTTGTACGGGAGCTGTCTATCGGCTGTCGGAAAAACGGCCTGGTATTTTCGATCGATGTGCCGGTTCCCATGGAGTTTAACCGGTATTTTAACCGGAAGGAGCTGGGGACGGTGGCAGATTATGTGATTATCATGGGCTATGACGAGCATTATGCAGGCTCCGAGGAAGCAGGCAGCGTGGCCTCCCTTAGCTTTGAAGAAAATGGCATCATCGGAACACTGGAGGATGTGCCGTCTGGTAAAATTATCAGCGGCGTGCCCTTCTACACAAGAATCTGGTATACTACAGATAACGGAGACGGAACCGCTGCTGTTACCAGTGAAGCTATTGGGATGAATACGGCAGATACAACGCTGGAGACTTACGGCGTAACGGCGCAGTGGAATGAAGAGACCGGCCAGGATTATGCGGCATGGACGCTGGAGAATGGCACGCGGTGCCAGATATGGCTGGAAAATGAGAAATCTCTGGCGAAAAAGGCCAGACTGGTGAGCCAATATGATCTGGGCGGTATTGCTGCCTGGGTGCTGGGCTTTCAGCGGGATACGGTCTGGGAGGTCCTGGAGCAGAATATAGCCGGATAGGGGATGGATTCACATATCCGTTTTGCGGGCGGTATTTTGCCGGAAGGGTAAAGCAGAACGGCAAAAGGAAGTATACAGAAGGAGAAGAAAAATGCTGGGAACAATCGTAAATACCTGCACGATATTAACGGGCAGCGTAATAGGAAGCGTGGTAAAAAAAGGAATTAAGGAAGAGTACCAGGGGGCCCTGTTTCATGCCATGGGTCTGGCGGCAACTGCCCTTGGAATCAATGCTGTGGTACAGAATATGCCAAACAGCAAATATCCGGTGCTGTTTATCCTCAGCCTGGCGGCGGGAAGCCTGCTGGGCACGGTTCTGGACCTGGACGGAAAATTTCAGAATCTGGTGTCACGGTATTCCAGCAGCGGCCTGGGACAGGGACTGTCCACGGCGATCCTTCTTTTCTGTATTGGAACGCTGTCGATTCTGGGGCCGATACAAAGCGCTGTGAACGGAGATAATACGTATCTTTTTACAAATGCCACGCTGGATTTCGTTACATCTATGGTGCTGGCCTCTACTTATGGGATCGGCATCGCCATTGCGGCGGGGGTGCTGTTTTGCTGGCAGGGGGCCATCTATCTGGGTGCCGGTTTCCTGTCCGGATTTCTGACAGCAGATCTGCTGACGGAGATTTCTGTGGTGGGCGGTATCCTGATTGCCAGCTCCGGATTGTCTATTTTGAAGATAAAGGACTGTAAAACTCTGAATATGCTGCCGTCTCTGCTGGGGCCCATTGTCTGGTTCCTGGTAAAAGGGCTGTTTGGCTTTTGAGAAGGAGGAAGGACTGGCGGCTGGCGTGAATCCGGGACTGTGCGAATGAGATTTCGCATCGGATTTTGCGCCAGCCTTTTGCATCAGGAGGAGATAAGTTGGATTATTTATACGATTCTCTGAGAGAATATTGTAAAGAGGATTATTATCCGTTCCATATGCCGGGGCATAAACGCAGGCTTGGGACCCTTGGGGATCCCTTTTCTTTTGATATTACGGAAATCGAGGGCTTTGACAATCTGCATCATGCAGAGGGACTGCTTTTGGAGGCCCAGGAGCGGGCCAATGCACTGTATGGAGCAGAAGAAACCTTTTTCCTGGTGAATGGAAGCACTGCCGGGATTCTAAGTGCTATCGGGGCCTGCGCGCCGGAGGGAAGGATCCTGATGGCCCGCAACAGCCATAAGGCGGCGTACCACGGCGTGTTTTTGAACCGGCTGGAAGCCGCATATCTGTATCCCGCACAGCAGGGGGAGATCAACGGCCCTATCCGGGCGGCGGATGTGGAGCGGGCGCTGGAGAAGGAGCCGGGGATCCGGGCGGTATATGTAACGTCTCCCACCTATGACGGCGTGGTATCCCCGATCCGGGAGATCGCAGAGCTGGCGCATGACCGGGGCATCCCGCTGATCGTGGATGAAGCCCATGGGGCCCACTTTGGAATGCACCCTTTCTTTCCGGAGAGTGCGGTAAAACAGGGGGCAGATATTGTGATTCACAGTATTCATAAGACGCTTCCTTCTTTGACGCAGACGGCGCTGCTTCATGTAAACGGAAAGCTGGCGGACCGGAGACGGCTGAAAAAGCTGCTGGGGATTTTCCAGAGCAGCAGTCCCAGCTATGTGCTTATGGCATCGGCAGACCAGTGCGTCCGCCTGATGCAGGAGCGGGGGACGGAATTGATGGAGGCGTACGCAGGGAGATTGAAGCGGTTCCGGGCATCTGTACGGGATCTGCAGATCGTGAAAATCCTGGATACCGATGATCCCTCCAAAATCCTGATCTCTGTCCGGGATGCGTCAAAAAGAGCGGGGACGGAGGAGGAATGGAACGGGCGGAGGCTATGCGGCTTGCTGCGGGAGAAGTACCGGCTGGAGCTGGAGCTGGAGGCGGGCAGCTATGGACTGGCCCTGACCTCGCTGGCGGATGATGACGAAGGCTTTCGCAGGCTGTCGGCGGCGCTTCATGAGATCGATGCCGGGCTGCTGCGGGAGCGGGGAGACCATCAGGAAATAGCCGGGGAAATAGCCGGAGAGCGGGGTGCACTGGAAGCAGAAACGCTTGAGAAGGGTGCTGCGGGAAGCTGGGCTTACAAGGAAAAACCGGAAGAATCCCAAGTATGTATGACCATTGCAAAAGCAGAGGCGGCCCGCCAGGAGAAGCGGAGGCTGCCGGACTGCGCCGGGCGTATTTCCGGCGAGTATGTATATTTGTATCCGCCCGGGATTCCGCTGATTGTGCCGGGAGAGCGGATCCGCAGGGAAATGCTGGCTCAGTGGGAGGCATACCGCCGAAGCGGCTACGCTCTGCAGGGACCGGAGGATTATGCCATGAAGGAGCTTTGGGTAGTGTGTGAGCAGGAATGCGAAACGGAGGAGGGCCGGTAGGGTTCTGTGAAAAAGCGGCGGCAGGCATCCAAAGGGCGGAAAAAGCGCAGAAAGAATGAGGAAGTGAAAAGAGGAGCTATATGGGAAGGATATTTTATATAATCGGGAAAAGCGCCACAGGAAAGGATACGATTTATGAGAAGCTGCTGGACAGGGAAGAGCTTGGACTGAAGCCGCTGATTCCCTATACCACCAGGCCCCTTCGGGCGAAGGAGACAGAAGGGGTGGAATACCACTTTACGGACGAGGCAGGACTGCGGCTGCTGGAGGCTGCCGGAAAGGTGATCGAGCTGCGGGAATATCAGACGGTACATGGCGTTTGGAAATATTTTACGGTAGATGATGAACATCTCGATCTTGCACATCAGAATTATCTGGGCATCGGCGTGCTGGTGTCTTATCAGAAAATACGGGAATATTTTGGGGCGGATCGGGTGATTCCGCTGTATATTCAGGTGGAGGATGGGCTGCGGCTGGAGCGGGCCCTGAAGCGGGAGCGCAAGCAGGAGCATCCCGGATATGAGGAAATGTGCCGCCGTTTCCTGGCGGATCAGCAGGATTTTTCGGAAGAAAAGCTGCGGGAGGCAGGAATTCTCCGGCGGTTTTCCAATGACGGAGAGCGGGAAATCTGTATGGAGGAGCTGGCAGAGTATGTGGCGTCTTATGTGACCCGATGAGTGTTTTTGAAAGGATGATCTTCGGAATATAAAGGCAGAGAGACTTTTATTGCAGCAAACGAGAAATGCTGTAATAAAGGTCTTTTTTTGTGATGTAGCTGTTGCAAAATCTCATTTGCAAAGTTCTGTATCCGGCGCAAAAATGCCTTCTCCCAACAAGATTGAGGGGCAGGAGAGTTGAGATGCCGAAGGCATTTTTATTGAATAGGAACCCCAATTTCTCTTTCGTTCGCAAAGAAAAGAGTGTCGAAAATAAAAGAAAACTTTGAAATGTTTCTTGACAACCTAAGTTTACGTTGATACTATGAGTATGTTGATAAAGCTGTTTGAAAAAATGAAGGAACCTTGCTGCTTTAGCGTATGAAAGAGCAAAAGAGGAGAAATTATGTCATTTAGCAGTGCCATTAAGAACAAATTGCGAAAGCTGCTTCCTGTCGATCGCGTTTATCTGGATAATAAATTAAAAAAAATGGAATACCGGTTTCCTGATATAGAGCTTAGGTTTCAAAATACAGATAATAAGCTTCAAGATATAGATTACAAATTGCAGGGCTTAGAGGATGAGCTTCAGGGATTGGAGGTCCGGCTAAATGGAATGGAACAATGTCTTGAGGCGCTGAACCGCTCTTTGAAGGAGTTGAATCAGGGGAAGGCGCTCCAGGAAAAAATCCTTCAGGAGCTTCATTCCGGCAGACAGGCGCAGACAGCCGCTATCGGCGGATTGAAGCAATATGTGAACCGGGAATTGCAGCGGCGTGACGATTGGGGAAAGAGGGCTTCGGAAATTCGGCGTACCGCAAAGGAGCGTCCCATATGGGTGATTAAATGTCCGGCGCCGGAAGGCGCAATGAGGAATGGTTGGGGGGATTATGCCTACGCGGCCGCTTTAAAACGGTATCTGGACCGTCTAGGGATCTATACGGTTTTAGATACGAAGGAGGATTGGGATTGCGGGGAAAATGCGGATGTTGTGGTAGCGCTCAGAGGATATTATTTTTATCGTCCGGACCGCAGGAATAAGAAATGCCTTTACATTATGTGGAACATCAGTCATCCGGATTTGGTGACAACGGAAGAATATGAGCTTTATGATGTGGTCTGCGTCAGTTCCAGATATTACGCTAAGCAGCTGAAAGAGCGGCTTTCGGTTCCCGTATTTCCTCTTTTACAGTGTACGGATACGGAGCTGTTTTATCCGTCCCAGGAGGAAAAGATTTCATACCGATGGGATTATATTTTTGTCGGGAATTCCCGGGGAATAGCCAGAAACTGCATCATGTGGGCGGCAGAGGAGAAATTGCCGATACATATATGGGGAAATGGATGGAATAAGTTTCTGCCTGGTGATAAGGAGCTTGTGGAGGCCCTTTCGATTGAAAATGACCGGATTCCGGAGCTGTATCGCTCTGCACGGGTTACGCTGAATGACCATTGGGAGGATATGCTGGAGAAACAATTTGTAAATAATCGTATTTTTGATGCATTGGCCTGCGGCCTTCCGGTAATCTCAGATGTCAGTCAGGAGCTGCAGGATATTTTCCCGGATGCGGTTTTGTATTATCGGAATAAGGAAGAGTTTCAGAGCTGTATTCGGCAGATCCAGGACAATTATGAGGAAGTAAAGGGACGTGTTTTGGCCCAATGGGATCTTATTCAGAGGGAATATTCATTTGAAGCCAGAGCCAGAGAACTGGTTGAAATTGCGGAAGCATACAGACGTTAGAGAAGGATAAGAATACGAAGGATAACAACACGAGCAAAAGGAATACAAACAAAAAAAGTACGAACGGGGAGAAACGATTGAATCTGCGGGGCAGAATGAGAAGATACAAAAGAATAATTGGAGCAGCCATCATCATTTTGCTTACGGTCTGCATGGAAATCGGGTTTAACTATCGTTCCCTTTCGGAAGGATATCAAGAACTGGATCTGAGTCGGTATATGAAAACCGAAGGGACAGGGGAAAATAAAAACTATGTGGTTGAATATCAGCCGCAGGAGGGATTATTTGTTAAGCAGGTAAAGCTGTGCGGAATATTTTCGGAGGAAACCTATACGATAACCTGTATTGTGCAGAATGAGTTTGGCAGGGAAGAAGAATATTCGGTGACGGACACCGTACATCCTCTGTTTCAGGAATTCTACACGAATTTAAACCGGCGGGTTACGTCCATACGGATTACACTTCCCTGCAGCAGCGGTTCCAGGCTGCAGTCGGTAACGATTTCCAATGAAGCGGAGCTGAACAAATACCGGATCGTATTTACAGGTATCGTATTCCTGCTGCTGTACTGTATTTTTTTTGAGCCTGTTTTCCGAAAAAAGGCCGAATATTTTTTCTTATTGTTTTCGCTGTCCTTTGGCGGATTATTGCTGTTATACGGACAGCCTCAGTGCAATGCCTGGGACGAACAGGTGCATTTTCAAACTGCGTATTCGCTGGCTTGCGGAAAAACCGTGGAATGGAGCGAAGCCGCAGAATGGATGAAGGAAGGAAAGACTGTAAAATGTAATACAAAGGCAGAGTATGCCCAGCTAAGAAAGGCGATGAATGAAAAGGGGGAAACGATTGCCGCAGTGGAGCAGCGGGGGAGCCTGGGGCTGTGTCATAATTTTATCGGATATTTGCCCAATGCGCTTTTCCTGAAAATCGGTATGTTTCTTGAACTCCCTTTTTCTGAACTGATTCTATTTGGAAGAATGGGAAATCTGCTGGCCTACAGTTTTGTAATGTTCTGGGCGATCCGGCTGGCGCAAAAGAGAAAATGGTTTTTATTGTTCATTTCCCTGATGCCCACACCTGTTTTTTTGGCCTGCTCCTACACGTATGACAGTGTTGTGTTTTCTTTTGTAACCCTGGGCGTGGTGCTGTGGGTAAATGAAATGGCGGCTTGCGAATCCCGCAGCCGGAAAGGGACTTTGCTTCTGTCCCTGCTGCTGATTTTGACAGGCGGCGCAGCTAAGATTGTTTATCTTCCGGTAATACTGATCTGGCTTATGGCCCCTCAGGTAAAGCAAATGGGCAAAAAAGAAAAAAGGGCTGCGGGGCTTGCGGGACTGACCGTATGCGCAGGAGCGGCGGCGTTTCTTTTTTGGTATTGGCTGTGGCCCATCCTGAATGGAAGCCGCATATTTGCAGATGTGCGGGGCGGGGAAACGGATATGGCCGGACAACTGTTCTCTATGCTTGCGCATCCCTGGGCAAGCATCAAGCTGTTTATAAGAGATATTTTCAGTCTGGATAATTTCCGTAATTCCGGCATAACCGCATATAATCAGTTCTTTGCAGGAAACCTGCTGTTTTTGAATTATTATCTGCTGGGCGTGATGGGGGATAAGTGGTGTATCGTTCTGCTTCCGGTGATCACCATATTGCTGTTCGTCCGGGAAAAGGAAGCGGAAGGCCAGAGGCTGTTGGAAAAGAGGCAGCAGCTTTTTGTGCTTCTGATCCTGGCGGCAGTGATTGGGCTGATCTGGCTGTCCATGTATTTGGTGTTTACTCCTGTGGGCAGTGAACAGATTTCCGGAGTGCAGGCCAGATATTACCTGCCTGTGGTGTATTTTGGAGCTCTGGCCATACAAAACAGAAGCCTGTATATCAATGGGGGCGGAGAGGGGATACCGAAGCTGGCTATGGCGGCCGCATTGCTGCTGGAGACGGTTTCTGTGTATGACTTTCTGCTAAAGGGCAGGTTGTCCTGATTTTACGTAACAGTTCAGCCCAGGGATTTGCACTGGTTGCAAAGCCCGTAAGAACAAGTGACGGTTGAACTGTTATGATTTTACGGATATAAGGGGCGGATGAATTTGAAATTGTTGATTCTCATTCCTGCTTATAACGAAGCGGAGAATATTGAACGGGTGGTAACTCATTTAACAGAGAATTACCCACAGTATGATTATGTAGTGATCAATGACGGCTCCACGGATGCTACGAGAAAAATCTGCGCCAGAAACCAGTATCATTTTCTGGATCTTCCGCTGAACCTGGGATTATCCGGGGCAATCAAAGGCGGGATGCGCTACGCAAATTATTATGGATATGATTACGTGCTTCAACTGGATGGAGACGGACAGCATGATCCCAGGTACATAGAGGATATGGTACGGGAGATGGAAAAAACGAACTGTGATATCGTCATTGGTTCCCGGTTTAAAGAGGAGAATAAACCGTTTTCCTCCCGCATGATCGGCAGCCAGATTTTGACGGCCGCAATCTGGGTGACGACCAGGGGAAGCTACATCAGCGATGTAACCTCCGGGATGCGCCTGTTTAATAAAAAGATGATCAAACGCTTTGGATACGATATGCATTACGGCCCGGAGCCGGATACGCTGGCGTATCTGCTGAATTGCGGCATTCAGATACGGGAGGTTCCGGTACAGATGCATGAACGTATCGCCGGAACCAGTTATCTGGATTTTAAAAATTCAGTCTGGTATATGATGAAAATGTTGTTTTCAATCCTGCTGTTTCAATGGTTTCGCAAGTAATGGGGAGGAATTATGTCGGATACGTTACGGATTTTACTTTTCTTTTCCGCACTGGCAACAGGCGGCTGGATTCTTTATAAAATCCGAAAATTGCAGGTAAAAATGCAGGATGCCATTTTTTGGGTAGTCTTTGCCATCATTCTTTTTGTGATGGGTGTATTCCCCAAAATATGCTACTGGCTGACGGATCTTCTTGGGATCATGTCGCCTGCCAACCTGATTTTTTTAGTGGTGATCTTTCTTTTGATGGAAAAGGTTTTTACACTGTCTATTATCGTATCCCAGTTGGAGGAAAAGGTTTCCATTCTTTCCATCGAGCTTGCGCTGCGTTCCAATGGAGAGAGAAGGAATGGGGACCGGCTTAAGGAGGAAAACAGAGACCAAAAGGGGAAAGAGGATGAGAAGCATCTGGAAGGAAACGTATGATAAAAATGCACACACCTTCGTTGTCTGCGCATATGGGGACAGTCCCTATTTAGAAGAATGCGTCTGCTCGCTTCTGGCGCAGAAGGTGAAAACACGGATACTGGTTTCCACCTCAACCCCCACGGATTCCATTGCTTCTCTGGCTCATACATATCAGCTTCCGCTTTTTATCAACCGGGGAGATACCGGGCTGGGCGGAGACTGGAATTTTGCAATGCGGTGTTCCGAAACGCCGTTGGTAACTCTGGCCCATCAGGATGATCGGTATGAGGAAAATTATACAGAGCGTGTGCTGACGGTTTTAAATGCCTGCCGTCATCCTTTGCTTGCTTTTACGGATTATTATGAGCTGCGGGACGGACAGCGGGTGGAATCGAACCATCTTCTGAGGGTGAAACGGCGGATGCTTTTGCCCATGCAGGTTCCGTTTTTTTGGAAGAGCCGCTTTCTGCGCAGACGGATCCTTTCTCTGGGAAATCCGATCTGCTGTCCTTCGGTGACGTTGGTAAAGGAAAATCTCCCGGAGTTTGTTTTCACAAATAGTATGAAGAGTAACCTTGACTGGCAGGCGTGGGAGGAGATTTCCCGTAAAAAGGGTGAGTTTGCCTATGTACCAAGTCCATGTATGGAACACCGGATTCATTTCGATTCGGCTACCTCCCGGGTGTTGAAAACGGACGGCCGTTGGGAGGAGGATCTTCAGGTTCTGAGAAGATTTTGGCCGGAGGGAATTGCCAGGCGGATCGAAGGCGTTTACCGGAAAGCGGAGAGGTCCAACGAATGAAAGTAAGGAGAAAAAAGTTATGCCGGAAGTGTCGGTGATTATTCCTGTTTATAATAATGAAAAATTTGTGGAAAAATGCGTTCGCTCCGTAATGGGGCAGAGCTTCGGGGATCTGGAAATTATCGTTGTGGATGACGGAAGTACGGACCAAAGCGGGAGAATCCTGAAGAGGCTGGCAAAGGAGGATAAACGGATCCGCCTGATTACCCAGGAAAACAAAGGCGTATCGGAGGCAAGAAACCTGGGGCTTGACGCTGCTATGGGCAGATATTTGACCTTTGTGGACGGGGATGATTACATCGGCAGGGACTATATCAGAAGGCTGTACCATTTTGCGGAGCAGCATAAGACGCAGATGCTGATCTGCGGTTTCACGTATGTGGATGAGCAGGGGAACATTCTGGAGCGTGTCATACCGGAGGATTACCGGCGCCTGGAAAGAGAGGAGTGGGCCCTGCGCATTTCTGCCGTATGGTCCCATTTTTACAGGAGGGAGATCTGGGAAACCTATGGCATACGGTTTCGGGCAGGGGAACGGGGGGAGGATATGCCGGTTTCTCTGTTTTTTAGCGCTGTGTGCCGCCGGATTGCAGTACTGGATCATGCGGGATATTTTTATGTGCGGCATCCTTCCTCCGGGGTACACGCCCTCAGAGGGCTGAAATATGACAGGCTTCCCTATGAGGCACTGGAGGAAACCATTCAGAAAATCCGGACGGTGGGATGCGCCAACGGCCGGGACTTTTATGAATTATTCGTTCTGCGCATTCTGGCGGTCTGTTTTTTCCGATTCGTGCCCGGCGCGTCAAGAGATAAGAAAAAGGAGCTTTGCGGCTACATTGTACGGATTTTGGACACCTATTTTCCCCGGTATTATAAAAACAAAAGGGCACGGCTGTTTTCAGATACCCAGCTTCCGTTTCTCCAGAAAGCGGCAGTGAAGGCGTTCGTCCTGCTGGTAAGAACCAGGGGAATTTATCCGGCGGCGATGTTGATGAAATAAAGATGGAGCGGCGGTTTGCCGCAGGAGAGATATGGAACTCGTAAGCTTTGTGATTTTACATTTCAGAGACAAAAAAATAACGGACGATTGTGTAAGATCGATTTTACGGATGGAACGGCAGGAGCAGATCCGAATCGTGATCGTGGATAATGATATCAGCCGGGAGGAAGAAAAGCGAAGGAGGCTTTTCGATATCTATCGGGACGATCCCCGTATCTTTGTCCTCCCAATCCGTGAAAACGGCGGTTTCTCCTATGCGAATAATCAGGGCTACCGTTTTGCACGGGAAACCTTAAGGGTTTCCTGGATCGTTGTTTTAAATAATGATATTCAGTTCCGGCAGCCGGATTTTCTGCGGCTTATGAAAGAAAGCTACGAAAGGCATCCCTGCCATGTGCTGGGTCCGGATATTATCTGCCCGGAAACCGGGAGACATCAAAACCCCATGGCGGTGCGCCTGCGCACCAGACGGGAAGCGGAAGCCACCGTGCGCAGGAACCGATGGGCACTGCGGTTTTATCCGGCCGCCTATCCGGCCGCCAGCCTGCAGATGAAAAGAATTGAAAAACGCAATCGGCGGCAGGAAAAAGAAAACAGGAAGTTTTATGGGGAGGCGCAAAAAGGGATCGTTCCATTTGGCGCATGCCTGATTTTTACCCCCGATTTTGTGCGGATGGAACCCCTGGCTTTTGACCCGGAAACACGGTTTTTTTATGAAGAATACATTCTGGCATACCGATGCAGAAAAAAAGGATACCAAATTGTTTATGACCCGGCGCTTTGTGTATTCCATAAGGGCAGCTCTGAAATGAATAAGACGTTTCAGGAAAAGTCAAAAAGGCTCCGGTTTCGGATGGAAAGAACCGCAGAAGCATGTGAGGTTTACCTGAAGCTATTGCAGGAGGATCAGGATGGAATATAAACTGTTGATTTCACTTTCCGTGGAGGATTTTCGGGATAAATACGCAGGCTCTTTGATGGGGGCCGCCTGGGCCTTTGTACAGCCGTTAATGACCATCCTGATATACTGGTTCATTTTTCAGGTGGGCTTTCATTCGGAGCCGGTAGCGGATAAGCCGTTTATTTTATGGCTGGTTGCCGGCATTCTTCCATGGTTTTTCATCAGTGAAGCGATTGCGGGAACAACACCGGTTCTGGCGGAGTACAGCTATCTGGTGAAGAAGGTGCTGTTTCCCGTCCATATGCTGCCGCTGATCCGGATCCTGTCCTGCCTTCTGGTGCAGTTGTTTTTAGTGCTTTTTACCATTCTGTTTTTTGCCTGCTTCGGGTATTTTCCGGATTTATATTATTTGCAGCTGCCCTATTATATGGTGTATATGGTTCTGATTTTGACGGGCATTGGATATTTCACGGCTGCGCTGTATCCCTTTTTAAAAGATCTGCAGCAGATCGTCGGCATTGTGCTGCAGGTCATTTTCTGGCTGACGCCCATTGTATGGGATCTCCATATGATGTCAGACCGGATTCAGAAAATCCTGGTCTTTAATCCCCTTTTCTACTGCGTGGACGGATATCGGAAGGTATTTATTTATAAGGAATTTTTCTGGAGCAATTGGCAGATGGGCATATATTATTGGGCAGCAGCGATTTTTTTCTGGATTGCCGGAAAAAATCTGTTTCGGAAAATGAAGGTACATTTTGCCGATGTATTATAAGAGGAAGTTATGATGGCGGATCGTATGGTAAGCATAACAAATTTGACAAAAGAATACAGGCTGTATGAGCGTCCCGGGGACCGGGTGAAAGAGGTATTCAGCATGACCGGGAAAAAATACGGCAGACCGTTTTACGCACTTCAGGGTATCAATATGGATGTGAAAGCAGGAGAGACCGTCGGCATTATCGGAACGAACGGAGCCGGCAAATCTACGCTGCTGAAAATCATTACGGGCGTTTTGTCTCCCACCGGCGGCAAGGTAGCTGTGAATGGAAAAATCGCTGCGCTTTTGGAGCTGGGAGCGGGATTTCACCCGGAGTATACCGGCCTGCAGAATATTTACCTGAACGGAAGAATCATGGGATACAGCCGCAGGCAAATGGATGATAAGGTACAGGGGATTCTGGACTTTGCAGATATCGGTGATTTTATCAGCCAGCCGGTGAAAACCTACTCCAGCGGAATGTTTGCCAGGCTGGCCTTTTCTGTAGCCGTCAGTGTGGAACCGGATCTTTTGATCGTGGATGAGGCTTTAAGTGTGGGGGATCTGTTTTTCCAGAATAAGTGCTTCCGGAAATTTGAAGAGCTGAAAAGCAAAGGAGTTACCATACTATTCGTGTCTCATGACATTGGAAGCGTGCGTCAGATGTGTTCCCGGGTGTTGTGGCTGGAGCAGGGAGCCCAGAAGCAGTTCGGCCCCTGCGGGCTGGTATGCGACAGGTATATGGATGAAAAAAGAAAACGTATGAATGAAGGAACGGCGGCGGCCGGTTCCGGGAGCGGAAGCCTGCTTCCCCAACAGCCGGAGGGAAAGCGTACGTTTCCCGCTCTGCGGTATCGAAGCAGCGATCTGGTGTCAGAAAGCTTCCGGTTCTTAAGCTGTTTTGTCCGGGAGGCCGGAGGAAATATTACCACAGAAATGTATGTGGAGCGGGAGTATGAGTTTCATATGGTAATAGAGTTTTATGAGGATATGGATCGGCTGATCGGAGGATTTGTGTTTGAGAATCGGAAGGGCCTGCCCATTTATGATATCAATAATTACATGAACCAGGGGCAGACCTGGCAGGGCAGGAAGGGGCAGGTTTCCCAACTGGTTTTCCGGTACAGACTGCCGAAGATTATGAAGGGAACGTATCTTGTAAGCGCTGCTCTGGCGCAGGGAACGCAGGAAAATCATAAAATGCTGACCTGGCTGCATGGCGTATTGGAGATTACGGTATATAATGACGGATACAATTCTTCTTATATTGAAATACCCAGCAAAATATCCCTTCGGCAATTTGAAAGGAGTCAGATCAGGATCGCAGGGGAGGATGAAACATGAGAGAGGACAATACCGGGGAACGGTTTCTTCCCGGGAAATGCGGGGGCGAGATTGCCATCGAACATTACCAGAGATACCGGTTTGCAATGCAGATGGTGAAGGGAAAAAAGGTATTGGATGCCGCATGCGGCGAAGGCTATGGAAGCCAGCTGCTGGCCCGGGAGGCGGACAGTGTGACGGGACTGGATCTGAATGAGAAGGTGGTGGAGCAGGCCCGTCAGAAATATGGAAACGACAGGCTGCTTTTCCGGGTCGGGAGTATCGAAGCGCTGCCGTTTGAGGACCAGTGCTTTGACGTGGTGGTTTCCTGTGAAACCATTGAGCATGTGGAGGAAGAGATACAGAACCGGTTTTTAAAGGAAATCCGCCGTGTGCTGAAAAGAGACGGGATTTTGATCATGTCCACGCCCAACAAGGCAGTCTATACGGATCTGGTAAAAGGGCAGAATCGATTTCATGTGAAGGAATTTTATGTAACGGAGTATCGGGAGTTCCTACATAGGTATTTTGATAAAATTGAGCTGTTTTGTCAGTATCCGGATCTGGGTTACTTTATTTCACGGGAAGGTGAAAAGATACCGGTTTATGACAAGAAAGGAAAAAGTCCGGAGAAAAGCAGATATGTGATAGCGGTATGCAGGGACAGCGGCCAAATCCGCCAGATAAATACAGAAGGACTGACAGTTTTTGAGGATCATATGTATTATGAACTGAACAGGGCTGTACATGAGAAGGAACAGGAAATCCGGAATCTGAAAACGGAGGCGGAAGCATTTCAGCGGCAGTTAGAGCAGGGGATCTGTGAGCAGAAGGAATATATCGAGAAGCTGGAACGGGATCTTTTTGCGGCAAAGGAGGCGTACGAAGGCCTGTCCATGATGCTGAAGCATCCGCTGCGCTATCTGATGAAAAGAATGAAAAGAGTGAAATAAAATGGATCTTGTATATGTAGCTTATAATTCGGAAAAATGGATCGCTCCGTGTTTTTCGGCGCTGCAAAAATCCAGCTATGAACGGAAGAAGCTAAACGTATTTGTGGTCGATAATGGATCAACGGACCGCACGGTGGAAATGCTGTATCAGGTTAAAAAAGAATGGGAAAACCGGGCCGGAAAATTTGAGATCATAGAAGCAAAGAAAAATCTGGGCTTCGGTAAGGCGAATAATCTGGGCTTTGCAAAAGGAACCTCTGATCTGGTCTGTTTTTTTAACATTGATACAGAGATATTTCCTACCGCCCTTTCGGAAATTGAAAGCGCAGCGGAACACTCCGGGGAGGCGGTAGCCATGTGGGAGCTGCGGCAGTTTCCTTATGAACATCCGAAGCTCTATGACCCGGTTACGATGGAAACCTCCTGGTGCAGCGGCGCAGCCTTTGCGATCAGGAGAAAGGTTTACCAGCAGGCCGGAGGATTTGATGAAAAAATCTTTCTGTATGCGGAAGATGTGGATCTGAGCTGGAGAGTACGCTCGCTGGGATATGGGATTCAATATGTTCCCAAGGCAATGATTCTGCATCATTCCTACGAGGAGGCGGGAAAAGTAAAGCCCAATCAGCATGTGTACGGAGTGATCCATAATTTGTTGCTGCGCTATCGGTTTGGAACGGTTTACGATATTTTGAAGGGGCACCTTCAGTTCTGGTCTTTGATGGGGATTCCGGAGGCGTTTCCCCATTCTAAACGGATGCTGCTGAAGGAATATCTGAAACATTTCGGAAAAGCGCCTCATTTTTGGTCGTCAAAGGCAAGGGGAAAGAAAAACGGGTTTTCTCCTCAGTTTTATGGCTGGGACTATTCGAGTGTCAGAGAGGGAGGATATTATCGAAATGAACTTCCTTCTGAAACGCCGAAGGTTTCCGTACTTGTAAGAACCTGCGGCCGTCCGTGTGTGCTGCGGGAGACCTTAATCAGCCTGCGGAATCAGACCTATCCCAATCTTGAGGTAGTAGTGGTGGAGGATGGCGAGAACGTTTCAGAAAAGATGATACGGGAGGAGTTTTCGGACCTGAACCTGGTTTACCTTTCCACCGGACGCCGGGTGGGCAGATCAAAGGCGGGAAATATGGCTATGGAAAGGGCATCAGGAACCTATCTGAATTTTCTGGACGATGATGATCTTTTTTATGCGGATCATGTGGAGGTGCTGGTTTCCCGGCTGCTGAAAGAAAAGAACCGGGCAGCGTACGCCTTTGGCTTCGAAACTCCCATTGAGGTGATCAGCAGGGAACCGTATCAGTATGTGGTGAAGCATTATAATGGAGTACATAAGCAGGAGTTTGATAAAATCACGCTATGCCATCATAATTACATCCCGATTCAGACCATCCTGTTTGAAAAATCATTGTTTCAGGAGTATGGGGGATTGGATGAAAACCTGGATGCTTTGGAGGATTGGGATTTGTGGGTACGATACTCGCTGTATACGGATTTTACCTGCGTTCCCAAGACCACTTCGCTGTATCGGGTGCCGTATGACAGAAAGGAAAATGCCAGGAGACAAAAAACGCTGGACGAGGCGCTGATCACTGTGCGGGAGAAGCAAAGGGCTTATGTGCAGAAAATCAGTGTGTATGACATTGCGGCAATGTATGAGAAGCGGAACAGTTTTTGGCCGCACTGAAGGCGCGGCCTGCCCGTTTAGCCAGGACGGTTTTTCCATTCAAAGAGGGAGATTATTCTGCATTTACGGTCGCCCCCCTTTTCGCTTTGCGCAGTTCATACTGACAGGAAAAGATGATATTTTGCTGTCCCTGGGCATCGGCGGAACGGAACGCCTTGATCAGAAGCTGCTCGTGATCGGTAAGCGTCATATTTGACGGGTTTCTAAGTTCGCTTAGACCTAAGAGATAGTCCGAGCTCACCCCAAAGTAGTTTGCCAGGCTGCAGATGGCCTCTATTTTTGGACTGGCTCCCTTTTTCCAGCCGGATATAGTGGGGGAAGTAACGCCTAAAACACTGAGTATTTCCTGGGTTTGCGGCTTTAGTCCCCGTTCAGAGCAGAGCTGTTCGTATCTCTGATAGAATATTGTTGTCATAGTAATCCTCCAGAATGTTTTTCTAAGAAAACATTGAAAAAGCGCTTGACAACATAAGTTGGCTTTGATAATATGAGTGTGTCAACAAAGTTGTCAAGAGAATACAAAAAACCAGCCCGTCGAGATATATTTTTACCCAGGCAGGTTTTCCTATGCTATGTGAAAGTCGCAATTTCATTATAAGCATTTGTGCGTGTTTTGCCAACTATTGTTTGACATTTTAACGAGAGCGCTTTGTTGGAGGAAAACAAAGGGTTTTATTACATGTGTCTTTGCTCTTACGGGTAAGTTCAGCAGTGCCCGCAAGCAAGAAAGATTACATTATCAACACAGCAGGACTGAATGGTGATTAATAAGGGGCCCTGCAATTTTTAAAGAAAAGGAGACTTGGTTATGAGACTGAACAAAACAAGACTCGCAGCCTGGGCAATGTCTGCTGTGATGGCTGCGAGCACGATGTCCTATCCGGTTTATGCTGAGGAGCTGATCGAGGAAGAGACACCTGTAACAGAAGCCCAGGTAGAACAGGCGGCGGAGAGCGTTGCTTATCGGGTAGATCCGTCCAGCATTGTTTTCCATTACGGCGATGGAAGTGATTTCCTTGTAACATGGACAGAGGTTGCCCAGGATGGCAGCGGAGCATCCTACGGGGAAAGCGGAACGGCAAGTGTACTGAAGCAGACGGACGCAACCTGCGTGCTGCCGGCATATCTGTGGATGACAATCACGATTGACGGAACCGTATACAATTCCGGAAATACGGATGATCCTACAACCGCATTTGTGACGGCCGATGCCCTGGGTCACGTATGGGAAATCAGAGATGATGAGGGATATGTGGTGGAATATCCCAACTGTGTAGAGGAAGGATCCGGATATTACTATCAGGTCTGCAGCCGCTGCGGAGAAAAAGATCCGAATCCGATTGAACGGGTATTAGAGGCTGAGGGACACAGCTACGGAGAAAATAAGACTCGTTATGAGAACCTGAACAATATAGAGCTGGTGAATGGCGAACCGCAGTTGATTGATCCTCTGAAGGACGGTACTTATGAGTTAGTGACCTACCATGTGTGCCAGAGATATGACCGTAGAAATGACAAGGTCTGCGGCTATGAGGAGGAGGTTTCCAGAACCACCAAGACGATCCTGGCTGAGAAGATCACCAAATCTGAAGTTACGGATCAGAAGGACCTGGCTGCCAGCGTGAACCTGATTGGTATGCTGGAAAAGGATGTTCCGGCAGCCGACAAGATCGAACTTGCGGACTGCACCAAGGACGGTAAATATCAGGTAACTAAGTTTGCTATGAATGAAAATGATGAATGGGTTCCGGTATCTCAGAAATGGGTAACGGTTCCGGCTCATCATATGATTGTGAAAGCGATTGAGTTCGAAAACAGTGAAGATGCAAATCAGTGCAGCGTAAATCTCAAGACTTTGGAAGTGACCAACAACTCCTGCTGGAAGGATATTACGTACTATGAGGTAGATCATTGTACGGCAGCAGGCTGCCCCAACAAGCCCTGCGATACGAATAAGTATCTCTGCCAGAACACTGATCTGAAGGAAGTGAACAGAGTAGCAAAGGTGGCAGTACATACCGGCGCTCACATCATCAATACGACAGTGGAAAGACAGATTCAGAATGAAGCGGCGGCAGGCCTTGTAGATTATACGTTCCTTGAGGCACTGGCAAAGGATAAAGCAAGCTACATCAAGATTTCTACGACAGCTACCTGCACGGAGGACGGAGTTACCACAGTGACCTTCCTTTGCAAAGTCTGCAAACAGGAAGTAAAGACGATGGAAGTAAAGACGAAGGCTCTTGGACATGATCCGCTGAAGGCGGTTGAGGAAAATGTAGTTCCGGCTACCTGCCAGAACCTGGGTTCCTATGACGCTGTGATTTATTGCAATCGCTGCAAGGAAGAGCTTACCAGAAGGCCGGTAAAGACTCCGAGACTGAAGCACACCAATGAAATCAGTGTTTCTGCCAGCGGCGTTGGCGTAGACGATACAGTAACCGATACGACTGCTTATATCAAATTCTTCGGAAACAAAGTGGTTGATTACGATGGCGAAAGCCTGAAGAATATCGGCGGTACGTATGGATACCGCTACGGACATTACAAAGATGAGTATGCGGTTTGGACTGGCGTATATACAAACTGCGCTACCTGCAATGAGCATGAGGTTCTGCTGGATGACTATCAGGAAACGACCCTTACCATCGTTGACTGCACGAAACAGAAAGAGTCCGGTGAGGCTGGCTCTATTACTCTGAAAGCAACCTATACAAAGGCTGACGGAAAAACCAAGATTACGGAAGTATACAGCAATATCCCGTACTTCAGCACCATGGAAGCTTACATGGGCCGTGTTGAAAATATCCCGCTGAACGGTTTGAACAGAGATGCGGACGGCGTATATCGTTACTATGTAAATGGTGAGTTTGCAAGTGATTTCACTGGTATCGTGGAATACGCAGGCGAGAGATTCTTCGTAACAAACGGCGTGCTGGCAATCGAAGGAAACGGCTTGAATGAGTACAACGGCGAATGGTACTTCTTATCTCAGGGCCAGATCCAGCGTTCACACTCCGGATTGGCAGAGTATGACGGTGAGTGGTTCTATATCGTAAACGGAAAACTGGATACCGCCGTAAATGGTCTGGTTCCGTACAATGGAGGAATGTTCGTGTTTGCAGAAGGCCGTCTGTGCAAGGAAGCAAACGGACTGTGGCAGGATTCCGATGGTAGCTGGTACTACTTGGCATTAGGTCAGGTTCAGACTCAGCACACCGGTGTTGTAGAATATGACGGTGCATTCTTCTACGTAAGAGATGGTAAACTGGCAAAGGATATGAACAATGTAACCGTTACTTATGACGGCGTCAGGTTCAACGTAGCCGGAGGCCAGCTTTACGGACCGATTGATTAATTCCTGAACAATAAGACAAAATGATCCCTATAAAAAGAGTTGCTGTCAAATGGCGGCAGCTCTTTTTTATCTCATAGGAAAGATCTTGCTGCTTTAAAGTGCTTATACTTTTATGGGAAAGCGAGAGAGGAGAAAAACAGAATGCAAAGCGGAATAGGACAAAAAAAATATAATAATTTTACGATGGTCCGCCTGGCTGCTACTATTTTTGTTTTTGCCGGACATATGGGAGTGCTTCTGGGAATGCAGCCGCCTCTTTTCGGCAGCTTTCCTGTGCACGAGCTGGGGGTTGGGATCCTGTTTTTGATCAGCGGCTATCTGATTACCATGAGCTGGCTTTCCGATCCGCATCCGATTCGGTATGGAATCCGCCGTTTTTTCAGATTATGGCCGCCGTTTGCCGTTATGATTTTGATTATGGTATTTATAGCCGGGCCGCTGCTTTCTGATCTGGGAATCCGGGGATACTTCCAAAGCGGGTACAAAGCGTATCTTCTCAACCTGCGTTTTTTTATTGTTTATATCCAGCCGGGAGTGTTTTCGACCCTGCCCTATGCCAATACCACGAACGGATCCTTGTGGACCATGCCGGTGGAAGCTTTTTTATATATTCTGACGCCGTTTCTTTTAACCGTTCTTCGGGTAAAATGCCGTTCCCGGAAATCGTTTTGTATTACGGCGGTCCTGACAGCGCTTTGCGTTGGGCTGGATCTGTATCTGCGGATTGGCTGCCCGGATGCCAGGGTGGTATTTTACGGGACGGATTGGATCGCCGCCTATCATCTGGCAGTTTTTTATATGATCGGAATTTTGTACACCTATCAGGAGGCTAAGGCGCACTTGAATCTGCAAATCGGCTGCGGGGCCATGTGTCTGCTGCTGATTACTCAGTTTTCTGCAGGCTGGCTGCAGTGTACGCTGCTTTATCTGATTTTGCCGTATGCCGTGTTTTCCTTCGTCTTTGCGGCGAAACCGGTATTCAGCGGATTGGAGCGGATGCCTGAAATATCCTATGGAATTTATCTGTACGGTTTTTTCTTTCAGCAGCTTATAATATCCCTGGGACAGCGGTACGGAATAAGCCTGAGTTATTCGGAAGCCCTGGCTCTTAGCGGGCTCCTGACAGTTGCCGCTGCACTGCTGTCTTGTTTCCTGGTGGAGAGACCTGCACTGCGTTTTAGCCGTTGGCTTACTCGAAAAGCCTTGACAAAAGGTGGGCAAAAGCAATATACTGAAGCAAATAAAAGGGAGTAGCTTCCATGCGGCCATGGATTTTCCTGCGTCAGAACGATCGTACTTTAAAAAGACGGTCCGCAGAAAATTGAAATAGCGAGACTTTTATTACGGCAGAGAAATGCTGTAATAAAGGTCTTTTTTTTATCTCAGCGGGGGTGTGCGAAGCACACTTTTGTTCTGATGGGGCTGTTGTAAATTCGAAAAGCAAAAGGATCGGTATCCAAGGTGTTTGTATCACTGAGACAAATGTCCGAAACATGGCGGATGAAGTCCGACATGGACGGACAGATGTCAGGAAGTGCTCACAAACACCGGATACAGCATCCTGTGACAGCGTGGATTGTAAATTCGGGCCGTGGAAGCGAAGGCCGGAAGCTCCGGCAGAAAGGGAAAACGTATGGATTTTTTATTAGAAGGGCTGCGGGCGCTGACCTGGCAGCAGGCGGTAATGTATGCAGTAGGCATTCTGCTCATCTGGCTGGCAATTAAAAAAGAATATGAGCCATCTTTGCTGCTGCCTATGGGATTTGGTGCTATTCTGGTTAATCTGCCCTATTCCGGTGTTTTAAATCAGACACTGCAGGGCGGCATCGCCAGCAATGGGATTATTGAATGGCTGTTTCAGGCCGGAATTGAAGCTTCCGAAGCGATGCCGATTTTATTGTTTATCGGGATCGGAGCCATGATTGATTTTGGGCCGCTGCTGTCGAACCCTCTGATGTTTCTGTTCGGGGCCGGCGCTCAGTTTGGGATCTTTGCGGCCATCCTGCTGGCGGTGCTGCTGGGCTTCCCGCTGAAGGATGCGGCCTCTATCGGTATCATCGGTGCGGCGGATGGTCCCACCGCCATTTTGGTATCACAGATTTTGGATTCCGGATATATCGGGGCAATTGCAGTGGCGGCGTATTCCTATATGGCTCTGGTGCCTATTGTCCAGCCCTTTGCCATCCGGCTGGTGACAACAAAGGAGGAGCGGAAAATTTGTATGGAGTATGAACCCGGTTCTGTTTCAAAGCCCATGCGGATCGCATTTCCCATTGCGGTAACAATGATCGTGGGGCTGGCGGCGCCCCAATCCGTGGCGTTGGTGGGGTTCCTGATGTTCGGAAATCTGATTCGGGAATGCGGTGTTTTAAATACCATGTCTGAAACGGCGCAGAACAGTCTGAGCAACCTGATTACCCTTCTTTTGGGAATCACGATTTCCTTCAGTATGCGGGCAGACCGATTTGTTACAAAGGAAACGATTATGATTATGGCCATTGGCCTGTTTGCTTTTGTAATGGACAGCATCGGCGGTGTGCTGCTGGCCAAATTTCTGAATTTGTTTTTAAAGAAAAAGATTAATCCCATGGTGGGGGCCGCCGGTATTTCTGCATTCCCTATGTCCTCCCGTGTAGTTCAGAAAATGGCCCTGGAAGAGGATCCCGGCAATGTGATTCTGATGCATGCCGCAGGGGCGAATGTATCCGGACAAATTGCTTCTGTGATTGCGGGAGGAATGGTAATCAATCTGGTAACGGCGTTCCTGGGTTAATAGAATAAGAAGCATACAAAACATAGAAAATGGAAAAGGAGAAGTGTTATGAATATAAGCAATGTTTTAGCGGCACTGGAAATAATGTGGAAGGGAATGGCCGGTATTTTCGTCACAATTTTTATTATTATGGTTTGCGTCTGGATTATGGGGAAGCTGGGACGGCGCAGAAAATAAAGGCACAGGCTGTTCCTTCCGATTTAGCGGCGGACTCTCAAAGGCGGGTGGCAGGAAGGAGGTTTAAGATTTTCCGGTCAGCATACCGGGTGATCTGCTCAAATGCGGCAGCCAGCGGAAGGAGCCCTGCGATGGACAAAATCAGGAACAGATATGGGTACCGGCTGATGCCGGCATGGTGCAGAAGCATCATGGGTAGCCGCTGCAGGATATAGATCCAGAAGGTATGCTCCCCCATCCAGCGCAAAACAGGGTTATGCAGCGAGAATTTCATGGTAAGGAGTACCACTGCCGCCGCAAATAAAACGGCCCAAAGCTCGTACAGGAAAAGACGGCGGGTAAAGGGCCTGAGCGCAATTACGGCAGCGATGCAAAAAAGAGTACAGACGGTATAACGCCCGGATCGCTGACGGAAAAATTCCATGAGCCTGTCTTTGCGCATGGAGAACCACATTCCGCCGGGATAGCAAAGGGCAGTATTGTACCACCAGCCCTGTGTCGGGCGGAGCCGGTACAGAATCAGAATATACAAAACAGTGAGTCCCAGGGTGGAAATCACTGCGGCGGTATGCCGTTTCCGAAAAAGGGAGAAGGAGAGCCAGGAGGCCAGATAAAGGCATAATACGGAAAAAATATACCAGTTGCTGTTGCCGACGCTGATCCAGCCGATAAAAGCCAGGAGAATCTGTTTCAGGGAATAGGTTTTGCCAAATGCGGCGCCGACGGCCAGATAAAGAAGCACCGCCAGTATAAAATGAAGCAGCGTCAGGAGCAGCCTTTTTACGGGCATGGACCGTACATAGGCCGCTCCTTTTTTCTTCACGGCCTCCATAATTCCATATCCGGAATAGAACAGGAAAATAGAAACAATTCCCTGTCCGAGAAATTGATCCAGCAGAAGAAAAGGAGCGTCCAGGGGATGGCTCAGCGTTACGTACTCCTTGAAATGACGGGTAATAATGAAAAACAAAAAGAGGCCCCGGACGGACATGGTATTTTCTCTGGAAATATAATCGGAACAGAGGCTGCCCTTCGCAGAGACAGTCATGCCGGCAAGGCACAGCGCCAGCAGGAATATTAGAAAAATGGTCATGGAACGCTCCTGTAAAAAGAATACTGATTATGGTTTCGTATAGTATATCATGTTTTTTTTATGAATAGAAGATGTAACGAAAAAACGTTATGATTAGCTTGCAAATGTATAGCAGCGGGTGTATATTTAATTTGATAGAACGTGTTCTTTGGAGAGGGAAAGAAATGAAGATAAGAAAAGGGATTAGATATGTTTCAATATTTGTTATGGCGTTACTTTTCTGCGTATTGGTTCCGGGAAAGGATGGGAAGGCTTACGCCAGCACGTTTACTATTGAGGCCGGAAGCCGAAAAGTGTTGTATGCGCAGGCGGTGAATCCCACGTATCGCTCTTATGGGGGAGTTAGCCGGACTTATATCTGGACAACGGATAATAATAAGATTCTTTCTTTAGAGTCCAACGGAAATACCTGTGTTGTCACTGGATTAAGCAGAGGCACTACCTGGGTGTATTGTAAAGTAGCTATGCGCTATTATTCTTACGATTCAAGACTGGGTTTACTAGATCGTTATGAGGAAAAATTTGGAGGTATGTGGAAGATTACGGTTCATAAGGATCCGGTGTATCCCACAGCGATTTCACTGAGACCATCCAGTATCACTATGAACCGCAAAGAGACGCGCAACCTTACCTATACGATTTATCCGGCGAATGCGGATGACCGGAAAGCGAGATTTGCTTCTTCAAATTCAAAAGTGGCGGTTGTGGACAGTAGTGGCGTTGTGCATGCCGTGGGGAAGGGGACGGCTACGGTTACGGCCAGTACCTGCAATGGCATTAAGAAAACCGTAAAGGTGACGGTAAAGATTCCGAAGCTGCGTTCTCTCAGCCTGAATTATAAGAGCCTTACCTTGCAGGAGGGAGATAAAAGGCAGCTCAGGTATTCGTTTAATCCTGCAGGCGCATCGGTGAAGGTGACGTGGAGCAGCAGTAATCCCAAAGTTGCTTCTGTGAATAAAAACGGGCTCGTACAGGTAAAAAAACAGGGAACGGCGGTAATTACGGCAAAGGATTCTTCCGGTGTTAAGGCGACCTGTAAGATTACGGCCAAGCCGAAAGCAACGAAAATAACTCTAAGCAGAAGTTCGCTGACGTTGCCGTATGGCAAGACGGCAACGCTGGCGGCCACAGTGTATCCGAAGAATGCGATGGGAACGGTGAAGTGGTACAGCAATAACAGAAGTACGGCAGCTGTAGATATGGGAAAGATCACGGCCGGAAAGCCGGGCGTGGCCACGATTACGGCGAAGATTTCGGATAAAGTAAAGGCTGTCTGCAAAGTTACGGTATCATATCCAAGCACCACCTCTATTTCCCTTAGCGGAACGTCTTATATTATGGCGGGCGTTACGAAACAATTTACGGCAACGCCGGTTCCTGCCGATGGAAATGAGACGGTAACGTGGAGCTCTTCCAATCCGTCCGTTGCGACTGTAAATAATAAGGGGCAGGTAACAGCCCGTAGGTCCGGAACGGCAACGATTACGGTGACGAAAGGGAAAGCGAAAGCAAGCCAGAATATCATCGTGACGGAGGGAGCATGGGTAGATCTGTCCAGAGGCCATGTGATTGTGCTGGGGAATTGCGTATATCAGACCACAGACGCCGGCATGGATAGGCGGGAAATGTATGACCTGCGGTGGACGTTAGGGCAAAACGGCGTGCCGGCTGATTCACTTACCCTGGTGCAAAGTACGAAAACAACGAAACGATGCGTCAGACTGCGCCCCAGCGGCGATTTGAAGGTAAATCTGGCAGGAATTAATATAGAAGGAGCTTCGGGCTACGGCACTACAATACGCAGTTGTTTTGAGGCAGGAGGATCAAGAATTTATTTGAATCTTATGGAAGGAACTGTAAATAAAATTTCCGGCAGCAGCTGCGCAATGTATCATTCCAATTGTGACGAGCTTGTCATTCAGGGAAAAGGTACGCTGCAGTTGTATGGTGGAAGTGGCCCTGCAATTTACGGAGAATTTATTCGTATAGCGGGCGGAACTATTCTGGCACAGACAGGGGCCAGCAATGCAGCGGTAATCGGAGTATATTCATATTATCAGCATACAGTGCAGAATATCCGGATTATGAGCGGTGCGTATGTGACTGCGAAGGGAGGGGCCTGTGCCCTGGGCTCGCCCAGCGGAAAAAATAAAAATGTGGAGTATGCGCCGGGAACGCTTACCTACAGTAAATAAAAATGATAGAATCCCCTTGCGTCCGATAAAAGAAATCTCGGATGTAAGGGGATTTTTGCTTGAATAAGTCTGAAAATCTCTATATAATAAATCTGAATAAGGTGAGGAATTTTTAAGATAAAGAGAGAAAGGAAGGGTGAGTTATGAAACAGCGACGCAGTAAATTGTTATCCCTGCTCTTGACCGGTGCAATGCTGGTCAGCTCCCTGCCGATGACGGGATTTGCGGAGGAAGCAGCAGTGCTGTCTGATGAAATCGCATTGGAAGATATGGCAGAAGGAAGCGGGATTGCGGAAGAATTGCCGGATATCCCGGAGGAAATCACTTTTGAGACAGAGAGCACACCGGAAACAGAGGGCCGGACAGATACGGAGACGGTGCCTGCGGAGGATGTTTTTGTGGATGAGGACGGATTGATCGAGGATGAATCCCCGGAGGAAACCCTGGAGCCGGAAACAGAGGCGGAGACACCGGAGGAGGAAGCGGAGACAGAAGGGGAGGATGATCTGTTAATTTCCGATGAAGAACCGGAAACAGAGACTCTGACGGAGGAAGAGACGGAGGAACTGACAGAAAGCGAGACAGATATTCTGGAAGAGGAAAATCTGGGAGCAGATCTTGCGTCCGGAAGCTGGACTTATACGGTGTCCGGTTCTTATGCTACGATTACAGGCTATACGGGAACCGCAACTACGATTTCTATTCCCACGATTTTGGGAGGGAAAACGGTAACGGCGATTAAGGCCGGGGCGTTTGCCAATAATACAAAGCTGCTGTCGGTGTCGATACCGGCAACAGTAACAGCAATCGGGTCGGACTCTAACCTTACAGGAGCGTTTCAAGGCTGTAAAAACCTGCAGAAAGTGACCTTGGGCAGCGGATCTGGCAACGCTATGATCGGCTGGAACACGTTTGAAGATTGTGTAAGCCTGACGAGCATTGTAATACCGGGGAATTATTATGCGGTAAAATATGACGCATTTAGAGGCTGCATATCGCTGCAGAGCATGGAATGGAAGGCCAGCACCAGCAGCTACGCTAACCAGAGTCTGGGTGATAATGCGTTTTATGGGTGCAGCAGCCTGACGACTGTGGTACTGCCGAAAACGCTGGCATCCATCGGAAACAGCGCATTTCGGAA
>JAUNON010000001.1:57576-127522 GCA_030537145.1 Lachnospiraceae bacterium
CAATACGAACCTGACCAGCCTGACGTTAAGCGAAGGGCTGAAAACGATTGGAGCCTCAGCGTTCGCCGGCTGTATTAAGCTGCCGGCGGTTACGATACCGTCAACGGTAACGACGATAGGCGCAAACTCTAATCTTACGGGAACGTTTGAGGGGTGCAGCAAGCTGGCTGCGGTAACGCTGAAAGCGGGAACGGACGATGCCCTGATCGGCTGGAACACGTTTGAGAATTGTACAAGCCTGAAAAGTATCGTAATACCGGGGAATTATTATGCGGTAAAATATGACGCATTTAGAGGCTGCACATCGCTGCAGAGCATGGAATGGAAGGCCAGCACCAGTATCTACGCCAACCAGAGTCTGGGTGAAAATGCGTTTTATGGGTGCAGCAGCCTGACGACTGCGGTACTGCCGAAAACGCTGGCGTCCATCGGAGACAGCGCATTTCGGAACAATACGAACCTGACCAGCCTGACGTTAAGCGAAGGGCTGAAAACGATTGGAGCCGCAGCGTTCGCCGGCTGCAGCAAGCTGCCGACGGTTACGATCCCGTCAACGGTTACGATGATAGGTTCAACGTCGAATCGCACGGGAGTTTTTGAAAACTGTGCTGCTTTGACAAAAGTAACGATCAAGAAAAATACAAACGCAGACGAGTGCACGCTGGGGCAGAATACCTTTAAAGGCTGTATCAGTCTGAGCTACGTTTACATTCCTTCGACCTATACTACCTTCTGCAGCAGCAATATATTTGCGAACCGAGGGATCGCACTGTCCATCTGGGGCGAGTGGGGAAGCGCGGCGGAGACCTTTGCCGACGCTAATGATATTCCGTTTAACAGACAGGGGCTGCAGCTGGGAGTGCCGGATCATATTCAGGCGATTAACCGGGCAAGTCAGATCGAGGTTCGCTGGGATACGGTAGAGTATGCAGATCAGTATGTGGTTCTGAGAAAGACCGGAAGCTCGGAATATAAGGAAATTGCGAAGGTAAAAACCAATCGCTATTATGACTCCGGTGTTACTGCGGGAACCACGTATGAGTACACGGTAAAGGCCATGTATAACAATATGTCCGGAAGCTATCTTACAAACGGCGCAAAGGTTTTTCGGCTGAATATGCCGATTGTTCGTTCGGTGGTGAATGTATCTTCCGGTCTGCAGATTACCTGGAATCAGGTTTCCTATGCCAAGTCATATGTGATTTACCGCAGAACGCTGAACGGATCTTATTCCACTGTTGCAACGGTAAGCGCTGGCAAGGGAACCTATATAGATACGTCTGTGCGCAATAACGCCGGTGCTGGGTATCGGTATACTGTGCGTGCCCTGTCGGGAGCGCCTGTAACATCGGTGAGCGACTGCAGAGAGTGCTCGGCGATCCGGCTGCTGACACCGAAGCTGAGCGTATCCAATGTATCGGGCGGCGTGAATCTGAGCTGGGATAAGATTACCGGAGCCTCCGGATATGCGATTTACCGGAAAACCAAAAATACGGCATATACAAAGATTGCGACGGTGAACAGCAGAAACGTAGTAACTTATAAAGATACCTCTGTGAAGAGCCATAACGGAAGCGCCTACATTTATACTGTCCGGGCAATAAATGGGAATTCCATAAGTGTGGGTATGGATAAGAGCATTACCCGCCTTACCTCACCGTCAATTACCGGACTGACAAATTCGGCCTCACGGAAGCTGACCTGCAAGTGGAGCAGTAATGCGAAGGCCACCAAATATCAGCTTCAGTATGCCACAAACAGCAGCTTTTCAGGCGCAAAAACGGTATCGGTAGGGAAAAAGCTGAAATATACCTTATCCGGACTGACGAAAGGGAAACGGTATTATGTGCGTGTCCGTGCGGTTAGAACCGTGGGATCTGCCACGTATTATTCTGCCTGGAGCAGCTATTCCAGCATGAAGATCAGCAAATAACGCAAAGCTCTTGTATTAGCTGCAAAGTCCGCAGGAGGAGAAATGACCGAAGGACCGAACCGGAAAAGAGTATTGCAAATGCCAAAAAAGGGCATCGCAGGAAGTCTGCGATGCCCTTTACTTTGTGCTTCAAATATGTTATTCTTACTGTGGTGTTGTGCGCAATTTATGTGCACAGGGAGGTGGCAGAAGATGTCAGGACTGAAAGATATTATTGGACATGAACAGACGATTGCGCATTTGCAGAATGCGATCCTTTCAAATAAAGTCAGCCATGCATATCTGATCCAGGGAGATCCGGGATCGGGAAAGCGGACGGTGGCGGACGCCTTTGCGATGACGCTGCAGTGTGAGGCGCAGGGCGCAGATGCCTGCGGGCAGTGCCGTTCCTGCCGCCAGTCTGTCAGCCGGAATCATCCGGATATTATATATATTACCCACGAAAAGCCAAACAGCATCGGGGTCGATGAGATCCGGGAGCAGTTGGTCAATGATATTCAGATTAAGCCTTACAATGGAAAATACAAGGTATACATTGTGGCGGAAGCGGAGAAAATGACGGTGCAGGCTCAGAACGCACTGCTAAAGACGCTGGAGGAGCCTCCGGCCTATGCAGTGATTCTGCTGCTGACGGTGAACGCATCCATCCTGCTGGAAACGATCCGTTCCCGCTGTGTGCTGCTGAATCTTAAACCGGTGCAGAGCCAGAAGGTGAAAAAATATCTGATGGAGCACCTGGAAATTCCGGATTATCAGGCGGATATCTGTGCGGCCTTTGCACAGGGAAGCATAGGACGGGCCATGTCACTGGCCTCCTCAGAGGAGTTTAACGGGATAAAGGCTTCCGCACTGCAGATTTTGTGCAATGTTAAGGAAATGGATCTCAATGAGATCATCGGCATGGTAAAAAATGTGGTTCAGTATAAGATTGCGATTAAGGATTATCTGGACCTGATGGCAGTATGGTTTCGGGATGTGCTGTATTTTAAGGCGACCCGGGATGTGGACGGTATTATTTTTAAGGACCAGCTTAAAGGGATCCGCAGCAATGCCAGCACCAGCTCCTATGAAGGGCTGGAGGAGATCCTGCAGGCGCTGCAGAAGGCAAAGGTGCGGCTGGATGCGAATGTAAACTTTGAATTGACTATGGAGCTGCTGTTCCTTACGATTAAGGAAAATGTATGACAGTGAGATTAGAAAAGGATGAACAGAAATGACGAAAATCGTAGGAGTCCGTTTCCGCAATGCGGGAAAGGTGTATTATTTTGATCCGAAGGATTATAAAATCAGACCGGGCGACCATGTAATTGTAGAAACCGCCCGGGGAATCGAATATGGAACCGTGACCGGAAAGGTACAGGAGGTGGCGGAGGAAAAAATCGTCCAGCCGCTGAAGCCGGTGATCCGACCGGCCAGCGCCGAGGATGATGCCCGGGCAAGGCGGAACCGGGAAAAGGAGCGGGAGGCTATGGCGATCTGCAAAGAGAAGATCCAGAAGCGGAATCTGGAAATGAAGCTGATCGATGCAGAATACACCTTCGATAACAATAAGGTGCTTTTTTATTTTACCGCCGATGGCCGCATTGATTTCCGGGAGCTGGTCAAGGACCTGGCGGCAGTGTTCCGTACCCGGATTGAGCTGCGGCAGATCGGTGTGCGGGATGAGACAAAGATCCTGGGAGGCGTAGGGATCTGCGGCCGGCCTTTGTGCTGCAGTACCTTCCTGTCGGAATTTGCCCCGGTTTCGATCAAGATGGCGAAGGAGCAGAATCTGTCTTTGAATCCCACCAAGATCTCCGGTGTCTGCGGCCGGCTGATGTGCTGCCTGAAGAACGAGCAGGAGACCTACGAATATCTGAACAGCAAGCTGCCGGGGATCGGAGATACGGTTACTACCGATACCGGGCTGCAGGGAGAGGTTTCCAGCGTCAATGTACTTCGCCAGAAGGTGAAGGTGCTGGTCAGCGTAGATGACGAGAAGGAGCTTCAGGAATACGATGTGAAGGAGCTGAAGTTCAAGCCCCGCCGGAAAAAGGAAAAAGGAAATAACGGGGATAAGGCTGAAAAATCCGGTAAGAACAATAAAGAGAGCAGAGCGGATAAGGAATTGCGGGAGCTGGAGGCTCTGGAGAAAAAGGAAGGAAAATCCAGACTGGAGGATAAGGAATGACGTCACAGGCGCTGCTGAAGCCGGGCGAGCGCCTGGATGAGCTGCAAAGAAACGGATACCGGATCATACAAAATGAGAATCTGTTTTGCTTCGGCATGGATGCTGTGCTGCTGTCTGCATTTGCGCAGGTAAAAAAGGAAGAGCGGGTGCTGGATCTGGGGACAGGGACCGGGGTGATTCCCATTTTGCTGGAGGCCAGGACCCAGGGAAAGCATTTTACCGGGTTGGAAATTTGCCCGGAGAGCGCTGATATGGCCAGGCGCAGCGTGCAGTACAATCATCTGGAAGAAAAAATAGAAATCGTACAGGGAGACATCAAAGAAGCCGACCGGATCTTTCCACCGGCTTCTTTTGACGTGGTGACAAGCAACCCTCCTTATATGACGGCACATCACGGACTGGTGAATCCCCGGCAGGACCGGGCAGCGGCCCGGCATGAAATTCTGTGTACGCTGGAGGATGTGATAAGCCAGGCGGCCCGGGCGCTTCCCTTCCAGGGGAGATTCTATATGGTGCACCGGCCCTTCCGGATGGCGGAGATTATCCGGACCCTGAGCCGGTATCGGTTGGAGCCGAAGCGCATCCGGCTGGTTTACCCCTTTGCAGACAAGGAGCCGAATATGCTGCTGATCGAAGCCCGGAAGGGGGGAAATCCCAGAGTCACGGTGGAGCCGCCCCTGATCGTATATGAAAAGCCGGGCAAATATACGCCGGAGGTGCGGGATCTGTATTACGGAGCGTGAGGCGGAAGCCGTACCGCAGGGCTGCGCCGGCAGGAAAAAGGAAACGATGACGCAGGAGGAAAAGGGGAACCGATATGCAGGGAAAATTATATCTGTGTGCCACACCCATCGGAAATCTGGAGGATATGACCTTCCGGGCGGTGCGCATTTTGCAGGAGGCGGATCTGATCGCAGCGGAGGATACCCGCAACAGTATTAAGCTGCTGAACCATTTTGAGATCAAAACGCCTATGACCAGCTACCATGAGTATAACAAAATCGAGAAAGCGCATTACCTGATCCGGCAGATGCAGGAGGGAAAAAATGTGGCTCTGATCACGGATGCAGGCACGCCGGGAATTTCCGATCCGGGAGAGGAGCTGGTGCGGCTTGCCTATGAAGCGGGAATTTCCGTTACCTCCCTGCCCGGAGCCTGTGCCTGTGTGACGGCATTGACCCTTTCCGGACTGCCCACCAGGAGATTTTGCTTTGAAGCGTTCCTGCCTTCCGATAAAAAGGAACGGCAGGAAATCCTGGAGGAGCTAAGGTGCGAGACCCGCACCGTGATTCTCTATGAGGCACCGCACCGGCTGCGCCGCACCCTTCAGGAGCTGCTGGATACGCTGGGAGACCGGAGGATCACCCTTTGCCGGGAGCTGACAAAGCGGCACGAGACTGCGTTTGTTTCCACCCTGCAGGGGGCGCTGGAGGCTTACCGGGATCAGGAGCCGAAGGGGGAATGCGTGATCGTGATGGAGGGACGCAGCCGCCGGGAAATGAAGGAGGAAGAGCAGAAATCCTGGGAGGAGACGGAGCTGCAGGCCCATATGGAGCTGTATCTGAATCAGGGAATGGATCAGAAGGAGGCCATGAAGGCAGTGGCCCGGGACCGGGGGATCAGCAAGCGGGACGTATACCGGATGCTGCTAAACCAGCAGGGGCCGGGGGCTTGAAATGCCTGTGATACTATGCTAAAATGACCGTAGTTCATAATATTGAAATATTTTTGTAACTATTTTTATGGGTGAATAAGGGGAGGAAGAGATGCCGAAAGTATCGATTATAGTACCGACATATAATGTGGAGATGTACCTGGAGGAGTGTATGGAGAGCCTGGTGCGGCAGACGCTGCGGGATATTGAGATCGTCTGTGTCAATGACGGCTCGAAGGACAGCTCACTGGATATTCTGAAAAGATATGCTGCCGATGATGAGCGGGTAGTGATCATAGATAAGGAAAACGGCGGTTACGGGAAGGCGATGAATGTGGGCCTGGACCGGGCCACGGGAGAATATATCGGCATCGTGGAGCCGGATGATTACGTTCCTCTGAATATGTATGAGGATCTGTATCAGGCGGCAGTAAAGGAGGATCTGGACTTTGTAAAGGCAGATTTTTACCGTTTTACCACGGAAAAACGGACCGGAAATATGGAGCTGGTATATAACCGCCTGGATCGTTCGAAGGAGTGGTACGGCAAGGTGGTGACACCCACAGAGGTTCCTGTTGTGACCACCTTTGTCATGAATACCTGGAGCGGGATTTATAAAAGAAGCTTTCTGGAGAAGTATCATATCCGTCATCACGAGACGCCGGGCGCTTCCTTCCAGGACAATGGATTTTTCTGGCAGACCTTTATGTATGCCGAGCGGGCCATGTTTGTGGGGAAGCCCTACTATATGAACCGCAGGGATAACCCGAATTCTTCCGTAAAAAGCCGGGAAAAGGTCTATTGCATGAATGAGGAATACAAGTATATCCGGGAGATTTTCCTGCGGGAGGAAAATAAGGAGCGCTGGGAAAAGCTGAAAACCTACTATAATCTGAAGCGCTACCGCAACTATATCTTTACCCTGAAAAGAATTGGAGCGGAATTCAAACAGGAATATATCCGGCGTATTGCGGAAGAATTTCAGGAAAGTATGGCGGCGGGAGAGGTGGATCCCTCCCTGCTGAACGAGAAGGAGCAGGCAGAGTTTGCATTGCTGATAAAGAGCCCGGATGAATTTTATGAAAAGATCGGCAAATATACGAAGCAGGAGGATATCTCCGATGTGACAAAGGCTACATTGAGCAAGCGGCTGCGGGACATCGAGACCTCTACCACCTATAAGGTGGGTAAAGCGGTGATGTACTGGCCGATTAAGATTAAGAAAGCAATCAAAGGCAAATAGATTTGGCTCAGACAGCGGGAGCGGGCGGCCAGGGGGCAGCCCGTGAAAAAGGGGGGCGGAAACGGACTTCCCCGGAGCTGAGGAGGAACAGAGATGAAAAAGGTATCGGTGGTGCTTCCGGTCTACAATGTGGAAGAATATCTGGAAAAGTGCCTGGACAGTGTCATTCATCAGACACTGCGGGAGATTGAGATTATCTGTGTGGATGACGGATCCACGGATGGCTCCGGAGCCATATTGGAGGCGTATCGGGCAAAGGATCCCAGGATCCGGGTTCTGCATCAGGAGAACCGGTTTGCCGGGGCTGCCAGAAACAAAGGCCTGGAGGAGGCTTCCGGAAAATATGTAATCTTCTGGGATTCCGATGACTATTTTGAAAAAACGGCGCTGGAGAAGCTGTACCGAAGATGTGAGGCGGACCAGGCGCAGATCGGCGTCTGCGCCGGAAAGCGGCTGGACGATGCCACCGGGCTGGTTTATCCGGTGGGGGCGTATCTGAACCGCAGGATGCTGCCGAAAAAAATGCCCTTTCAGAAAGGAGACATTCCCGGATATCTGTTTAATTTTACGACGAATGTTCCATGGAACAAGCTGTATCTGCGGGAATTTATTATGGAACAGGGACTGCGGTATCAAACGCTGCGGCAGGCGAATGACGTTTATTTCAGCATGATGGCGCTGTTTTTGGCGGAGCGGATCACGGTAGTGAAGGCTCCGCTGGTAATCTACCGGGTGGATAATCCTAAGAGCCTGACCGGGAAGGCATCCGTCAACCAGACCTGTACCATCCAGGCATACCGAAGCGTCCTGGAGCGTCTGGAGCAGGAGGAGGGATTTACGGAAAAGGTGCGGCAGAGCTTTGCAAATAAGGTCTGGGATGCGCTTCTGTATTCCTTAAAGACCCAGAGAAATGTACAGGCGTATCTGGAGCTGTTTTCCCTCTATAAGGAGCAGGCGCTGGAAGAATTTCAGATCAGCGGGCAGGAAGAGGCGTACATTTATAATGAACAGCAGCGGGAGGACCTGCGCCAGATGCAGCGGCTGGATGCCCAGGATTTTCTGCTGTACCAGTTCCGCAGCTATGAAAGACGATTTCAGATTGCTACGGGAAAGCGGCTGATTCTGGAATCCCGTTTCGGAAACCGGGTGGAGAGAAAGCTGGCCCGGATTCTTGCGCCCGGAAAATAAGCCGCAGAAGCGGCGGCAAGCCCGAAGGGGATTGCGGACAGTGATAAGATAAAACAGGAGAGAAAAATGTCAGTATTATCTGTAGTGCTTCCTGCGTACAATGAGGAGGCTATGCTGCCCAAGGCAGCAGAAACATTGAAAAATATCCTGGAAAAAGAAAAAATCAGTTATGAATTGGTATTTGTGGATGACGGCTCCAGGGATCGCACCTGGCAGTGCATCCGGGAAGCGGCGGAAAAAGATGCGCATGTGAGGGGCGTACACTTTTCCCGGAATTTCGGAAAGGAGGCCGCTATCTTTGCGGGGCTGGCCAGTGCGTCAGGAGACTGTACGGCAGTGATGGACTGTGATCTGCAGCATCCCCCGGAGACCCTGGTGGAGATGTACCGCAAATGGGAACAGGGCTATGAGGTGGTGGAAGGCGTGAAGCGCAGCAGGGGGAAAGAAGGACGGCTGCATAAAGCATGTGCGGGCCTGTTTTACCGCCTGATGTCCAAGGCTACCCAGATCGATATGTCCCGGGCTTCGGACTTTAAGCTGCTGGACCGAAAAGCAGTGGAAACCCTGCTGGAGATGCCGGAAAGAAATGCGTTTTTCCGGGCAATGTCTGCCTGGATCGGCTTTAGGACGACTGCTGTGGAATTTGATGTGCAGGAGCGGGAGGCCGGCGCTTCCAAATGGTCTACCAGGTCTCTGGTGAAATATGCGATCACCAATATCGTAGGATATTCTGCGGCGCCCATGCAGTTTGTCACAGGAGCCGGCATAGTTGTATTTTTGATTGCGGTAGTCCTGGGCATCCAGACATTGGTGCGCTACTTTAGCGGGCAGGCAGTGGAGGGATTTACCACGGTGATTCTGCTGCTTTTGTTTATCGGCAGCGTGATTATGATCAGCCTGGGGATCATCGGATATTATATCTCCCGTATTTACGAGGAGGTAAAGGGGCGGCCCAGATATATTATTTCAAAGAAAATATAGGCTGCGGAAGGCTTTTGCGGGCCCGGCATGACCCGGGAAATTGCAAGAACAGGACTTAGGAGTGCACAGATATGGATTGGAAATTTGCTTTAAAACAGTATTGTAAAATGGTTGCCCAGAATTGTGTGCTCCCTTTTTATTATGGGCTCTGCAGACGGGGCCGGGTAGCTTCCAGTCTGGTGGTGTTTGCGGATGCCCATCATAACAGCCGGCCCGGAAATATGGATGCGCTGTATGCGTATCTGACCGGAGAAACGGAGCATCGGGAGAGGAAGGAAACGAAGGAAGCCGGACTGCAGGGCGGATTTCGGGTGGTGGAGCTTTATCTGGACTATCAGAATGCGTCCTTCGGCGCGGTCCTCCGTCATATGCTCCGGTTCATGAAATGGTATGCCCGGGCGGGTTACGTGGTGATTTGCGATAATTTTCTTCCTGCGGCATCCTGCAGAAAACGGAAAGAGACAAGGGTGATACAGCTTTGGCATGCCTGCGGGGCCTATAAGAAATTCGGTTATGATACGGAGGACGATATCCCGAAGAATTATCATGGAAATGTATTCCGCAATATTGACCTTGTGACGGTAAGCGCCGCAAGCTGCGTAAGGCCCTTTGCCTCTGCCATGCAGCTGCCGGAATCCTGCGTCCGGCCCATCGGAGTCTGCCGGACGGATGTGTATTTCCGCAGGGACTGGCAGGAGGACTGCCGCAGGGAGTTCTATCAGGCGTATCCCCAGGCAAGGGGGAAGAAGATCGCATTATGGGCGCCTACCTTCCGGGGAAAAGCGGGAGAACCGGAATTGCTGGAACTGGACCTGAAGCGGCTGCAGGACGCTCTGGGAGAGGATTGGCTGGTGCTGACCCGGGTGCATCCGCATATGATGAAAAAATATGGAAAAGATAATTGCAGTATTGTTACGGAACGGCTGTTTCCGGTCACGGATGTGCTGATCGGGGATTATTCCTCCCTCATCTTTGAGTATCTGCTGTTCGGGAAGCCGCTGATCCTGTATGTGCCGGATCTGGAGCGCTACAAAGAGCAGAGAGGCTTTTATCTGGGGCTGGAGGAGATACCGGGCCGTCTGGTCAGAAGGGAAGAGGAGCTTCCCGAAGCTATAGCAAGGGCGGCGGCACGGCACATGGACGGGGAAGAGGAAGAAGAAAAGCGGAAAACGTTTATGGAGCGGTATATGAGCGGCTGCGATGGACATGCTACAGAGCGGGTGGCAGCTTATATGGAAGGAGAACGGAAGAAATGAGCAGTGTGTACGGTGTAGTCCTGGCCGGGGGTATTGGGTCCCGGATGGGAAATATGGAAAAGCCAAAGCAATTTCTGGAGCTGGGGAAAAAACCGGTGATTATCCATACCATTGAGAAATTTGCGGTACATCCGGGCTTTTCGAAAATCCTGGTGCCGGCCCCCAGAGCCTGGGTCAGCTATACGCAGGATATTGTGAAGAAATATATTGGCAGGCGGGAAAACATTGTGGTGATAAACGGAGGAGAGACCCGGAATGAAACCATCATGAATGCGATCCGCTATATTGAAGAGACGGACGGGCTGGAGGAGGATACGGTGATCGTAACCCACGATTCTGTGCGTCCCTTTGTGACCCACCGCATTTTATCGGAAAATATAAAGTATGCGGGAAAATATGGGGCGTGCGATACGGTGATACCGGCTACGGATACCATCGTGGAAAGCATGGACGGGGAACAGATTACCGGCATTCCAAACCGGAAATATATGTACCAGGGCCAGACGCCCCAATCCTTCCGGGCAAAGCGGCTGAAGGAGCTGTATGAATCCCTGAGCGAGGAGGAGAAGGGCATTCTGACGGATGCCTGCAAGATCATGGTGCTTAAGGGCGAGCATGTTCATCTGGTGCAGGGCGAGGTGTTTAATATTAAGATTACCTATCCCTACGATATGACAGTGGCGCAGGCGCTGCTGGGCCTGAACCCGGAAGAGATACTCGGCACGGGCTTTGCGGCAGGCGCAGAGTCCTGATGAAGCGGCGGCAAGGAAAAACAGCAGGAGGAGTGAAATGCTAAATACGGTTTATCAGTTGGTCCGGCCAAGACAGTTTGAGGCTGCCTTTGAGGACATTTCCCTGGACGGAACCCATATTCTGGTGCGGCCCCGGTATTTGTCCATCTGCAATGCGGATCAGCGGTATTATCAGGGAAAGCGTCCCGAGGATGTTCTGCGGCAGAAGCTGCCCATGGCGCTGATCCATGAAGGGGCCGGTCAGGTGGTTTATGATCCCACCGGAACGTTTCAAACGGGAGAAAAGGTGATTTTGATTCCCAATACTCCCTGTGAACAGGATGAGGTGATTGCAGAGAATTATCTGCGCTCCAGCCGTTTCCGGGGAAGCAGCATGAACGGGCTGATGCAGGAGTATGTGGAGACGGTGCCGGACCGCCTGGTGCGTCTGCCGGAGGGAATGAATGAGCTGGTGGCGGCCTTTACCGAGATGGTGACGGTGTGTTATCATGCCATTGCCCGTTTTGACCGCACGGCCCATAGCCGGAGAGAAACCATCGGCGTTTGGGGAGACGGAAATATGGGTTATATCACCTCTCTGCTTTTGAAGTCCTGGTTTCCCGGGTGCCGGGTCTGCGTTTTTGGCGTGACAGAAAATAAGCTGAATGATTTCTCTTTTGCGGATGAGGTATATCTGGTGACGCAGATTCCCAAGGAGCTGCGGATCGACCACGGCTTTGAATGCGTGGGAGGCAATGCGGCCGGGCAGGCGATCAATCAGATTATCGACTGCATTCATCCGGAGGGAACCATAGCGCTTCTGGGAGTATCGGAGAATCCGGTGCCCATTCATACCCGCATGGTGCTGGAAAAGGGACTGCGTATTCTGGGAACCAGCCGCAGTGGGAGGCAGGATTTCCTGGGGCTGCTGAGACTGTATGAACGGCAGCCGAAGATTACATCCTATCTGGAAAAGCTGATCGGCGGAGTGGTGCCGGTGCGGGGCATCCGGGATATGGAAGCAGCCTTCGAGATGGATATCCACAAGATCATGGGCAAGACCATTATGATATGGGACTCCGAAGGGTTTTAACCATTCGGTTTTAAGGCGGTGCATCCGTCGGAAGCTTTTTTCTCCCGGCGGACGAAATCAGCAGAGGGCCATAAAAGGAAAGCAGGTACGGAGTATGGGAATCAAACAATCGGGCAGAATGGCGGCCCGGAATTTGTACAAAGTCTGGACACTGCACGGTCTGTATCCGTCCAGATACAGGAAATGTGCAAAAAAGCCGGTGGAAAAGAATAAGATCGTATTTTTGGAGATCCGGATGCCGGAGCTGACAGACAGCTTCCGCCTTCTCTATCAAAAGCTGGATGAGCGGAAACAGTATCAGCTTAAAGTCTGCTGTATCCGGGAGGGAATGATAGGACGGGCGCAGGTGCGGAAAAATTGTCTGGCAGCCATAGAGGAGCTGGCTACGGCGCAGTACATTTTTATCAACGATTCCTCTTATCTGATCAGCAGCCTTCCGCTGCGTCCGGAGACGAAGGTGATTCAGACCTGGCATGCCTGCGGGGCATTTAAGAAATTCGGCTACAGCATCGCAGACAAAAAGTTTGGATCCGGAAAGAGCGATCTGGAACGGTTTCCGGTGCACCGAAATTTTTCTTATGTGACGGTCAGCAGTCCGGAGGTGGTCTGGGCTTATGCGGAGGCCTTTCATATGGAGCGGGAGCGGGAGAAGATCCTGCCCCTTGGCATCAGCCGCACGGATCTTTTTTATCAGCCAAAACGGCGGCAGGCAGCGTATGAAAAGCTCTGGAAGCTCATGCCGGAGTGCCGTGGGAAGAGGGTCGTCCTTTATGCGCCTACCTTCCGGGGCAGAGTGGCGGATGCGGTTTCACCGGATGTGCTGGATTTTGAGAAAATGGGACAGGCGCTGGGAGACGGCTGGGTCTTTCTGTGCAAGCATCATCCGTTTGTGAAAAAGCGTCCGGAGATTCCCGCAAGCTGCCGGGATTATGCCCGGGATGTGACGCAGGAGATGGAGATCGAAGAGCTGCTGATGGTTAGCGATGTGTGTATCTCCGATTATTCCTCCCTGATCTTTGAATATTCTCTGTTTGGGCGGCCCATGATCTTCCTGGCTTATGACCTGGAGGATTACTATGACTGGCGGGGCTTTTACTATCCCTATGAAGAGATGACGCCCGGACCGGTGGTAAGGACCACGGAAGAAGTGATCGATTATCTTGCGCATCTGGAGGAGCGGTTCGATAAAAAGAAGGTGGCGGATTTTCGTGAGAAGTTTATGAGTGCCTGTGACGGACACGCCACAGAAAGGATTTTATCGCTGATCACATAGCTTGAAAATGACAGAGTGCTATGCTAAAATGTAAGAGGTCAAAAGCCCGTGAATCCCGAGGGTTTTGCAGGATTGCGGGTGCATAAAATGCGTAACGGCAAATATAACGATTCAGCAGCTCTACCGTCCCGGTGCAATGGGCGTGCCCTGCAGGAAATGCGTAGATCCGCTGAATTGCTACAATAGAACAGATAAAAGGAATAACGAAAAAACGACTATGGCAGATAATAAAAAATCATCAATCGTATATGAATCCCAGGAATCTTTATACGCCAAGGCTGTCCGGACGATGGAGATGGACAAGCTGATCGTTCAGTTTGCGTTCAAAGAGGAAAATTACTGCAAGGCGGCGGAGATGTTTGAAGAGGTGGGAGATTACCTGGATGCGCCGCAGTTGGCGGCGGAGTGCCGCAGACTGGCGGAAAGCACGCAGGAGGAGGCAAAGAAATACCAGTACCAGCGTGCTTTGACCCAGAAGAAAGAGGCAAAATCCGCAAAAGGATATGAGAAAGCAGAAAAGATGTTTCAGGAGATCTGCGGTTATCAGGATTCGCAGCAGCAGATGGAGGAATGCCGACGCTGCCGGGAGCAGCTTCAGAAAAAGAGGAAACGGAAAAAAGCAGGAAAGGGACTGGGATTGCTGGCTGTGGTGCTGGCAGTCGCCGCATTTTTTTTGTCTCCTCAGTGGAATACCTTATGGACAAAGCTGCTGATAAGGGTGGAGGCCTCCTCTAAGGAAAAGCTGCCGTCCCTGAAAGCGGCGGAAGCGGGTGAGCTGGTGGAGTTCGGAGGCTATCAGTGGTATGTTCTGGAAAAACAGAATTCCGCTGCAAAGCTGATCCTGTATCATGCGGAGCAGGTGGAGGAGCTGCGCTACCGGGCATATCATGAAAAGCAGGAGGCCGTGACCTGGGAGGATTGTTCCCTGAGAGAATGGCTGAACCATGATTTCCTGAATACCGTTTTTTCAGAGAAGGAGCAGGAGAGGATCCTGCTTACGGACGTACCGAATGAGAAGAATGAGACCTACGGGACAGACGGAGGGAAGGATACCCAGGATAAGGTATTCCTGCTTAGCGAGAAGGAAGCGAAGCAGTATCAGGATATTCTGAAAAGCCTGAAGATTGCGTTCTGGCTTCGTACGCCGGGCGCCAGTCCGGATACGGCGGCTTATATGTCCGTACGGCCCCGCATTATGGACTACGGTTATCCGGTAAGCAGCCCGAATCTATATACCTGCCCGGTGATTTGCGTGTCGATTGAATAGAGAGTGTCTGGAGGATAAAAATGGGTTTGTTTCGATATAGAATAAAGACTCTGTTTAAGTATAAGGATTTAATTAAAGAACTGGTGGGAAGAGATCTGAAGCTGAAGTACCGGAGAAGCTTTCTGGGCTATGTATGGAGTATTCTCAACCCGCTGCTGATCATGATCGTTATGACCCTGGTCTTTTCCGCAATGTTCCGGCATAATATTGAAAATTACCCGGTATACCTGCTGATCGGACGTATTTTATTTGAGTTTACGACCACCAGTACCAACAGCGCCATGAAATCTGTGACCGGAAATGCGGCTCTGCTGAAAAAGACCTATGTGCCGAAATATATTTTTACACTGGCAAAGGTGACAAGCTGCATGGTGGATATGGTATTTTCCATGGGAGCGCTGCTGATCGTTATGCTGGCTACTAGATCCCCCTTCCATTGGGAGATGGTAATGCTGCCTCTGGTGATCCTTCAGATTTATATTTTTTGCTGTGGCCTGGGCTTTCTGCTGGCCCAGCTCAATGTATTTTTCCGGGATATTCAGTATATTTACAAAGCAATTACCACGGCCTGGATGTATCTGACCCCGATTTTCTATCCGATCGAGCAGCTTCCGGTGGCGATCCAGTTTATGATTAAGGTGTTTAATCCGCTGTATTATTATGTGGCGCAGTTTCGGGATATGGTGCTGAACGGACAGATTCCCGGCCCCCGTATTTTCTGGGGCGGCTGGCTCTGGGCGTTTGTGATGCTGGTGATCGGAGTCTGGTCCTTCCAGCGTTCCAAGGATAAATTTATTCTTTATATATAGAAGGGGAAAACATGGCTAAGAATATCATTGATGCGGACCACGTTACCATAAGATTTAATCTGGCAAATGAAAAGGTAAATAACCTGAAGGAATATGCGATTAAAATGGCAAAGCATGAGCTGATGTTTCAGGAATTTTTTGCCCTGAAGGATGTTTCGCTGCATGTGAAAAAGGGGGAGGCCTGGGGCCTGATCGGAACCAACGGCTCCGGGAAATCTACGCTCCTTAAGACCATTGCCGGCATTTTAAAGCCTTATACCGGGAAGGTAAAGGTAAGGGGAAGGATCGCTCCGCTGATTGAGCTGGGCGCCGGGTTTGACCAGGAGCTGACAGCCCGGGAGAATATTTTCCTGAACGGGGCGGTGCTTGGGCATTCCAGAGAGTTTATGGAGGAGCATTTTGACGAGATCGTGGAATTTGCAGATCTGGAAAAATTCCTGGATTCTCCCATTAAGAACTACTCCTCCGGCATGAAGGCCCGTCTGGGCTTTTCCGTGGCTACCATGGTGGATTCGGAGATCCTGATCGTGGATGAGGTATTGTCTGTGGGGGATTATCAGTTCCGGAAAAAGTGCAATGAGCGGATGGAAGAGATGCTTTCCGGCGGAACCACGCTTCTTTACGTTTCCCATAATATCGATTCCGTGAAAAATTTGTGTACCCATGCGCTGTGGCTGGATCATGGGGATGTGATCATGGCCGGGGACGCCAGAGAGGTCTGCGATGCGTACAACAGCCGGCAGGAACAGATCGTCCGGGTGGTGAAGAAGGAAAAGGAAGTAAAGAAGGCCCAGAAAAAGGGGAACAAATACGATTATCTGGTGGTAGGCTCCGGACTGTTCGGCTCTGTGTTTGCCAGAGAGGCCTATCAGGCAGGAAAACGGTGCCTGGTGATCGATAAGAGGGATCATCTGGGCGGCAATATTTATACAGAAAAAATCAGCAATATTGACGTACACAAATACGGAGCCCATATTTTTCACACCAGCAACAAAGAGGTGTGGAATTATGTAAATCAATTCGCGGAGTTTAATAACTACATCAATTCTCCGGTGGCTGTTTATAAGGATGAGCTGTATAATCTGCCCTTCAATATGAATACCTTCAGTAAGCTGTGGGGGCTGCGCACCCCGGCAGAGGTACAGGAGAAGATCCGGCAGCAGATTGCGGAGCTGAATATTACCGAACCGAAAAACCTGGAGGAACAGGCTCTCTCCCTGGCAGGACGGGACGTATACGAGAAGCTGGTGAAGGGATATACGGAAAAACAGTGGGGACGGGACTGCAAGGATCTGCCATCCTTTATTATTAAACGTCTCCCCCTGCGGTTTACCTATGATAATAACTATTTCAATGACCGGTATCAGGGGATACCGGAGGGCGGTTATACCAAGATTATTCTGGAGCTGCTGGACGGAATCGATGTAAAGCTGAATACGGATTATAAGACCTTTATAAAGGAAAACGGCCAGACCTTTGATAAGGTGATCTACACGGGGCCTATTGATGAATACTTTGATTATTGTCTGGGCCATCTGGAATACCGTTCCGTGCGGTTTGAGACGGAAGAGCTGGATATGCCTAACTACCAGGGGAATGCGGTGGTGAATTATACAGACCGGGAGGTGCCTTATACAAGAATTATTGAGCATAAGCACTTTGAGTTTGGCCAGCAGCCCACCACTATTATTTCCCGGGAATACTCTGCTGAATGGAAGCCGGGCATGGAGCCTTATTATCCGGTAAACGATGAGAAGAACAATGCCTTGTTCGAAAAATACCGGGAGCTGGCGGCGAAGGAGCCCAATGTGATTTTCGGAGGCAGATTGGGAAATTATAAATATTACAACATGGATCAGGTAATCGAAGCCGCTTTTGAACTGGTAAAGCAGGAGTTAAAGCGGAAGGTCATCGTGGAGACCAATGAAGCGGTGCCGGAGGTCTAGGAAGCTTTAGAAAGATGAGAAACAGGAATACGGCGTGCTGCGGATAGATCCGCCGTATGCGGTCAGGATGGGCACAGGAGAAAGGAAAGGCTTTGAATATGAAGATTGCAGTTGCAGGAACCGGCTATGTGGGACTGTCTAATGCCATACTGCTGTCGCAGCACAATGAGGTAGTGGCTGTGGATGTGGTGGCAGAGAAGGTCGATAGAATCAATAACAGAAAATCTCCCATTGTGGATAAGGAGATTGAGGAATATCTTAGTACAAAGGAATTGAATCTGAGAGCCACCCTGGATGGAAAGAGCGCTTACCGAGATGCGGATTTTGTTATCATTTCCACACCGACGAATTATGATCCAAAGAAGAATTATTTCGATACCTCCTCCGTAGAAGCGGTGATCCGGCTGGTGATGGATGAAAATCCCGATGCAATCATGGTAATTAAATCTACGGTGCCGGTGGGCTATACCCTGTCGGTCCGGGAAAAGTTCCAGTCGGAAAATATTATTTTTTCACCGGAATTTCTGCGGGAGGGAAGGGCGCTGTATGACAATCTGTATCCCTCCAGAATCATTGTGGGGGCGCCCATGGAGGATGAACGACTGGTGGAAAAGGCCCATACGTTTGCCGGCCTGCTGAAGCAGGGAGCAATCAAAGAGGAGATTCCGGTATTGTTTACGAATCCCACGGAAGCGGAGGCGGTGAAGCTGTTTGCCAATACCTATCTGGCGATGCGGGTGGCCTTTTTTAATGAACTGGATACCTACGCAGAGGTGAGGGGTTTAAGCACACGGCAGATCATCGAAGGCATAGGACTGGATCCCAGAATTGGGAATCATTATAACAATCCCTCCTTTGGATACGGCGGCTATTGCCTGCCCAAGGATACCAAGCAGCTTCTGGCCAATTATGACCAGGTGCCCAATAATATTATGAGTGCCATCGTAGATGCCAACCGTACCAGAAAGGACTTTATTGCGGAACGGATTTTGGAGCGCAATCCGAAGGTGGTGGGAATCTACCGGCTGACCATGAAGGCCAATTCGGACAATTTCCGTCAGTCCTCCATCCAGGGGGTTATGAAGCGGATCAAGGCGAAGGGTGTGGAAGTGGTCATCTATGAGCCCACCATGAAGGAGGATACCTTTTTCAATTCCAGAGTGATCCGTGACCTGGAGGAGTTTAAGCGGATCAGCGATGTGATCGTGGCAAACCGGTATCAGGAAGAGATCCGTGATGTGCTGGAAAAGGTATACACCAGAGACCTGTATTTCCGGGATTAGGGCTTTTGTTCTCTCATAGAAAAGACCTTGCTGTTTTAAAGTGCGAAAGTATGCGACTTTCCTATGAGATAAAAGCCCGTCGGGCGTTGATGCGCACGGATGCATAAGGTAATTGATGGCTGCGAAAGAAATGAATCGGTTTTGCAGCAGCGATAATGTGAGGGTTAGAGAGGTTGGAAATGGCGAAGATATCAATTATTGTGCCCATATGCAATGTGGAAAAATATCTGCCGGCGTGTCTGGAGAGCGTGCTGGAACAGACGCTGGAGGATATCGAGATTATCTGTGTGGATGATTGCTCTTCGGACAGGAGCAGGGAGATTCTGCTGGAGTATGCCCGGAAGGATCCCAGGATCCATACCGTTTTGCATTCGGAGAATTTAAGCACGTCCCAGGCACGGAAGGACGGAGTGGCAGCATCCACTGGAAAATACATTATGTTTCTGGACGGGGACGACCGCTATACGGCGGATGCGTGCGAGAAGGTCTGGCAGGCTATGGAAGAAAAGGGGACGGATATTCTCCAGTTCGGAACAGAGGTGGTGAATTTCGCCAATGCGCCGGAGGAACGGATCGCACTGAACAAAAGACTGCTGGCGCCCTATTTAAAAGAGGAGCTATACGGAGACCTGATTCATGCCTGCTGGGAGGAAAAGAAGTTTGGGTTCTCTCTGTGGAACAAGGCATATTCCGGAGATCTGTGCAGAGAAGCCTTTTCCCGGGTCGAGGACGGATCCTTTCCCAAGGCGCAGGATGTTTATGCCTTTTTTGTGATCGCCACCATGGCGCAAAACTATAGCGCCATTCCTGATGAAATTTACCGCTATAGCTTTGGGACAGGGATTACAGGGAAGTCCCAGATCGACCTGAAGCGTTTTGGGCGGATTCTGACAGAGGCGGATGTGTGTGCGGCCATGGAGCGTTATTGTGCCGCCTATGCCCCTCAGTATGAGGAGGTTCTGCAAAAGCAGAAGAAAAATTTCCTGAATGACTGCCTGAATAACTTTGTGAAGTATCTGCGTACCGATGAAAAGGAAGAAGGATTTTCGATGCTGTGCAGGGCCTGGGGCCTGGGAAATGTGATCTCCGGCATGGCCGGGCAGTACTGGTTTAATTCTTACCTGGCGGAACCGTGTATTTCCGGCAGCCCGCTGCTCCGCTATGAAAAACGGGGCGCCGGGAAAAAAACAGTGGGATTTTATTACCGGAACATCCGAAACGGGGGAGCACAGAGAGTGGTGGCGCTTCTGTGCAATATTTTATCCGGGCAGAAGGATGAAAATGGGGAGGCTCTGTATCGGGTTGTTCTGATTACGGAGGATGCTCCGGCGGAGGACGAATATGCGCTTTCTCCGGAAGTTGAGCGGTTTTTCATTCCCAGCCGGGAGGATGCCCGCCGGGATTATCTTCCCAGATATCTTGCATGGCAGGAATTGATCGATCAATGGAACGTGGATCTGGTTGTATCCGGCATGTGGATCGACGGGGCCACGCTTTGGGATATGATGAGCGTGAAAAGCCATCCGCATCATCCTGCATTTGTTTTGCACGCCCATTCTTTTTGCTGTGTTCCGTACCGCAGTATCGGAAATACGGCCAGCAGCCTGGCAGCTTACTACCGTCTGGCGGACGGCGTAGTAACCTTGTCAGACTGTGATAAGGCATATGCCGAGGTATTTAATCCTTACGTTGCCTGCATCATGAATCCTATTTCACTGCAGCCGGATGAAATTCTGCCGTCTCCCGGACTGGAGCATAATCTTGTATGGGTCGGAAGAATCGCCGCGGAAAAGCAGCCCTGGGATGCAGTATATATGATGGAATATCTGTTGAAGCAGGTGCCGGACGCAAAGCTTTATATGGTGGGAGACGGGGAACCGAAAATCCTGGAGGAGCTGAAGGCTCAGATCGCAGACAGCGGGCTGGAGGAGCATATTATTCTGACCGGATTTACCAACTGCGTCAGCCAGTATTATGAGAAGGCGGCGGTTTATATTTCTACGGCGCTGTACGAGGGAGCCGGGCTGACCTTTTATGAGGCCATGTGCCATTCGCTTCCGGTGGTGAGCTATAATATGCCCTGGCTGACCCATTTCCGCGACGGCAGAGGAATTGTAACGGTAGAACAGGGCAAGGTGGCCGATATGGCGGATGCTGCGGCAAAGCTGCTGCTGGATAAGGGATATGCAGAGCAGATGGGGAAAGAGGGCAATACGCTGATACGGGAAATGCTCAGTGAAGATACCGGCGCAAGATGGAGCCGGTTTATTCAGGAGATCGACAGGGAAGAAGCGCATACCTGCAGTGAGGGCGATTATCCTATTATTTTCCGTTATCTGGTAGAATATCAGCAGTATGGACGGGATCTCCTCCGGGAGGATCTGAATAAAAAGCTGAAGGCAGCGAATGACCGCGCAAAGACAGCCAATGAAAGGCTGAAGGCTGCAAACGATAAGCTGAAGAGGGCAAATGAAGAAAAGAAGAAACTGAATAATCAGTTAAAAAAGGCAAAACGCAGAATAAAGACACTGGAGACCTCCACCACCTTCCGGGTGGGAAAGGTAATCCTGTTTCTTCCGGTAAGCGTAAAGAAATGTATAAAAAAGCTTTTGAAAAAATTAAAAGGCTGAGAGCTTCGCAGAATGGCCGGGCTGTGAGACCGGATCGGGGAGAGGAATTGGAAAGATGCAGACGATCAGGAAATTGTGTCTGAAATACAGAGAAATGATCAGCTATCTGATTGTGGGAGGCCTGACTACGGTAGTCAGTCTGGGCGTATATTATGGCTGTGTGCTTACCTTCTGTGATCCCGGGATTGCCTGGGAGCTGCAGGCGGCGAATATTCTTTCCTGGATTGCTGCAGTAACCTTTGCCTATTTTACGAACCGCCGTTATGTGTTCCAGAGCCGGAGCGAAAAGAAATGGAAAGAGGCGGCTAAATTTTACGTATCCCGTGCTGCCACACTGCTGATGGATATGGCATGTATGTTTTTGATGGTGACGGCGGCGGGGATAAATGATAAGATCGCCAAATTGATCGTGCAGGTGATCGTTACTGTCGCAAACTATGTATTGAGCAAATTCCTGGTTTTTGGAAAGAAATAAAAGAAGCAGACGTGAAAAGGAGCTGTCGCAAAATCTCATTTGAAAAGCTCTGTATCTGGATACAGATCCTTTTGCTTTTCGATTTTGCGACAGCCCCTTCGTGTACTTTGGTATCCGGGAGGGCCTGCTGTATGCAGGCCCTCCTTTTTTCCATATGTAAGCTTACCAATCTTCTTATCTGGTGAAAAGAGTAAAGGTGCTGCTTGTGGGGTAGTACTGTGCATCCTGGTCATTGGTGCCCAAGTAAGTATAACGCCAGCATTCATACAGAGACAGCTTGGAGTCACTGTTGCTATCTGCAGGAGCAGATGACAGCTTGGTTCCGGAGTAATTAAAGCCTACGCCTTTAACCAGAAGATTCGTGAACAGGCTGTAGCTGCTTGCTGCGTAGGAGTACTGATTCTTGGTGCAGGCAGTCAGAACCTGGAATTTGCTGGTGCACATTTCACCGGCCTTCGTGATGGTGTTTTCCTTTGCAAAGGCACTGATCACGTTGTCGTTAAATTCCTTTGCGCTCTTCACTGTAACCGTACCGTCTGCAGACTTGTTGATTACCGCTCCGCTGAAGCAGCTATCTAAGATTACGATAACCGTTCCGGGAACCTTCTTCAGCCAGCCGGCGAGGGTGGAGGTAGAGATGGTGTAACCATCTACAGAGCAGAGGGATCCGTTAGAGCTTCCATGTCCGCTGTAGTAGAACAGGGAAACATCGTTGCTGTCAGCAGAAGAGAATTTGCTGATCGCACTCTGCATGGTAGATGCTTTTGCATCATAATAGGTAGATACAGAAGAGTAGCCTGTTTTCTTCAGCATACTTGCCATAGCCTGTGCATCATATTTGCATGCGGTCAGGTTAGAGGCATAGGGATAATAATTCGTCTGTCCGATGACTACTGCACGGCGTGTTACCGGATTGGTGGAGGTAGAAGAGAGAACTCTTCCGCGCTCGTTAAAGGTATAGCGAACACCATTCAGAGTCAGGGTACCGGTAGCTGCCCGGCCGTTGGAGTAGAAGTAATACTTCTGCCCGTTCAGCGTCTGCCAACCGGTAAGGGCACGGCCATAGGTATTGAAGTAATAGTAATATCCGCCGATTTTCTGCCAACCGGTAAGGGCGCGTCCGTAAGGATTAAAGTAGAAGCGGTATCCGCCGATGGTCTGCCAGCCGGTCAGTTTTACTCCGTTTCTGTAGTAATAGCGGTATCCTCTGGATTCGATCCAGCCGGTATACGCTTTGGAAACGGCAGTATTGCCTGCCTGCTGAGTTGCAACGTCTGCCTGTGCCGACATAACCGGCATCAGAAGAAGCGCAAACATCAGCAAAAACGTTTTGAGCCATTTTTTAGTTGTTTTCAAAATACGATCCCTCCTATGATTTTTATTTTTTCGTGTATTTTCATTATATTATATTTCTTACAGTATTTACAACTGTTTTTTTACTATTTCATAAAAAAAAGTTCACATATTTTTCACAATAAAAAGGTTTTCCAATATCTGGAAATATCCATGCAATAACATAGAAGGAATCCGATTAAAGCGGTTATGCGGCTGTCTTTCGCTGCTTGTACAGAGCGGAGGCTTTGTATACCGCAAATGGAATGACCAGGCAGGCAGCCAGAACGATAAGCGGGCGGCTGTACAGGTAGGCGGAAGTCTTTGACAGGGAGAGAATTCCCTCTTCTGTATGCAGCTTGATTTTGTTTGCGGCAAGATCAATCATTTTTCCGATCATGGGATGGAAGATATACACGTAAAGGGACAGCTTCTGTCCGATAAATTCCAGTATCGGATTTCCCATCTGCGGCCTTGTAACGGAAAGGATGCACATGCTTGCCAAAGCAAGGTAGGTTCCCAGATAAAACTGTACCACACCGATCGTTAATGTTTCGGCTACCGCAATGCCAAGACCGACGGCGATGACAAGATAATAGCAGAAAAGGGGCACACGGGAAAAGCGCCGGCGGATTTTGTCGGCGTTCAGTTTCATCAGCATTCCGAACAGGAAAAACGGAAGCGCCCGGAAAAGATAGCAGTTGAAGAAGTACAGGCGGTTGTCCGTATCATACAGAGGAATGGAGCTTGGGACGCGTATGAGATACTTCATTTCGCCCAGGTAAATGAATCCGATCCAGAGAATCACAGCCGCAGCGGCGAACCAGCGGGAAGGCTTCCGGTTATGGAAGGGGAGCATGGTAAGGTAACAGTAAATCAGAGCGCCCAGGAACCAAAGATGTCCGTAGACAAAGGGGTCGCTGGTAATTAAGAATTTTGTAAACTTATCCTTGGTAAGTACCGATGCGCTGTATTCCAGAATATCCCATTGGGGATTTATCAGATGATTCCATAGAATACAGAAGGCGGCATAGGAAAGTGCGGCAATGCAGACCAGGCGCAGCACATGCTTTATTTTGCGGCGGGTATTGTCCCGTATCAGCAGATTGCTGCTGTTGGTACAGAAAAATCCGGATACAAAGAAAAAGTAAGGGACAGCAAAGGTGCACAGAGGCTTAAAGCAGACACCCATGGTATCCGGAAAATTAAAGTGTATCAGCACGACGGCCATACAGGCCAGTCCTTTTATGGTATCAATCATTCTGTAGCGGACTTTTTCCATTTTGTAATTTCCTTTCTTTCTTCCGGTGTGCGGCGTATTTGGGAAACACGGCTTTTTCTGCTGATCCAGCTTCTGCGATCCAGTTCCGAATCATAGAAATTCAACGTTTCATCCGTATATTTTATCAGTTCAGATCCTTGCCTATTCATCCACTTCCGCAATCAGCAGCGCTTCTCTGGAAACATTCTTGTCAACGGGCTTATGAATATGGAACCGGTAGCTCACATTCCAGCTTTCCGGAAGCGGTTTGATGTGGAAGAAATCGTCTGCGTTGTGGTAATTGTGAGTTGCAGGATCCATTTTGCATTTGCCTGTAATGTTGGTTATTCTAGCATACTATCCGGTGTTTTTCAACACGCTTTGCGCTGTCTGCAAAGTGAGCCTGCACCGCAGCTTCACGCATTCTGATCCGGGAATTTTCATACAGACCACAGAAAATTATCCTGCCAGAGAGCGGGGAAGGAAACTGCAGAAAAAAAGGGAAAAAACCGAAAAGAGTAGTATCCGGCGGACATTTTTGCTATAATGTATTTGATTCATAAAGAAAGTGTCCGGAGGCGGAACGGGCTCGCCGGGCGCCCGCAGCAGCGCCCCGGTTTTCAACGTATCAGAGAGAAGGAAAATGCGATGAATATAGAAGAAAAGCTTCGCAGATATGCACTTATTTTAAAAAAAGGCGGAATAGCCGCTTTTGAATACCGGATTTCGGAGGATCGTCTGCTGGTTTATAATGAGAATCTGGAATTGACAGAGGATGTGGAGCATTGCCTGTCTTTTTTGGAAACTGACCCAGAGCTTTATCCGGAGGATCGGAGAAAAGCAGCGGATTTTTTTCAGAGAAGATGTAAGGGCCCGGTGGAGATCCGCAGGCTGGCGATGGGCAGGAAAGTGATTTGGCAGATGGAGGAATGGCTTCCGGAAGAAGGAGAAGGGGAACAGCCGGAGGTGATTTTCGGCAGCTTTCGGGATGTAACCATGGAGAAACAGCGAGAGGAGCGCCTGGAAAAGCAGGCAAAGCGGGATGCGCTTACCATGCTGTATAACCAGTATTTTGGCAAAGAGCTGATCAACGATTATCTGTTAAAGAAGGATCCCTATGCCTCCTGCGGCCTGATGGTGCTGGATATTGATTATTTTAAAAATGTAAACGATACATACGGACATGCGTTTGGGGATCAGGTGCTGAAGGAGCTGGCTCTGCTTTTGAATCGGCTTTTCCAGCCGGACGACATCCGTATGCGGGCCGGCGGAGATGAGTTTGTAATATTACTGAAGGATATCAGTCATCCGGCACTGGTAAAAAGAGCGGTGCAGCTTGTAAAGGAGGTGCGCAGGCTCACCTTCCCGGAGAAAGGCTATGCCATGACCTGCAGTGTAGGGGTCTGCTATCTGTCGGAGAATGTATCCGGTTATACCTATGACCAGCTTTTTCAGGATGCGGACTGGGCATTGTATCAGGCAAAGGAAAACGGCCGCAACCGGTATGTTTTTTGTGATGACCTGCGGCGTTTTGCGGCGGGGAGCGAAAAGCCGGTGAACATGAGCGAGGGCATTGATGCCAGATATATGCGGAATGATATTGTATCCACAGCTTTTGAGATTTTTGAGAAAATGAACAGCTTTGACGCTGCCATGGAGCTGCTGATGAAGGTGGTGGGCATCCGCCTGCAGCTCAACCGGATTACGGTGATCCGAACGGACATTAAGGGGAAGCGTGCCAGCCGTCAGTACCAGTGGACTTCGGATCACACTCCGCAAGTGCTGGATACGCCGGGCAGCTTTACGAAGGAGGATTTCCTGACTCTGTTTCACAGCTATGATGACTACGGAACCGTGGTGCTGCAGTATGACGAGATGGGACAGTATTCGCCCCAGGCTCAGGCGCTGCTGATACAGGGGGAGGCCAGAACCGTGGTCTATGCGGCGATGTACTGCGAAGGGAAGTACACCGGGGCGATCTCTTATGTGGCATGCGGGCAGAAACGCATCTGGTCAAAAGAAAACCGCCGTCAGTTTGGAGAACTGACCAAGATCGTATCGGCCCATCTGGCAAAGAGTGAGGCGATGAATTCAGTCTCTCCGGGAACGATTGTGGCTTCGGAGTATGATCCGCTGACCGGACTTCTATCCTTTTCCAAGTTCCGGGAAGAGGTGGAGCATCTGATTGTGGGCGGTTATGCCCGGTCACATGTGCTGGTATACAGCGATTTTGAGGATTTCAAATATCTGAATCAGAAATATGGCTACCGTGTGGGAGATCAGGTCCTGAAGGAGTTTGCCGATTACATTATCGGCACCTTGAGGGATGAGACGAACGTTTATTTTACCAGGGTGGTTTCGGATCAGTTTATTCTGTTTATGCCCTATCAGCCGAAAGGAAATACGGTAGCGCAGGTGTACAAATTAAATGAAGAATTTGCGCTCCAGCAGTCCCTGCTTTATCCGGATATGCATCTTCGTATCCGTACCGGGATTTACTTTGTGGATGCGGACTGCATGAGCGCTTCCGCCGCCATTGATGCGGCTAATTTTGCACGGAAGCAGATCAGGAGGGATGCAGCCGTGCCCGTGAAGCTGTACGATGCGAAGCTGCAGCAGAAGCAGAAGCTGGAGAATGAACTGATTACAGGTATGGGCAGCGCCATGAAGGAGGAGCAGTTCAAGGTATTCCTGCAGCCCCGTTTTTCGCTGGAGAATCATACGGTGGTGGGAGCGGAGGCCCTGGTGCGCCTGCAGCGGCCGGACGGTACGCTGGTGCCGCCGGATGTCTTTATTCCGCTTTATGAAGAGAACGGGAAGATCGTAGATCTGGATTTCTATGTATTTGAGAAGGTGGCTCAATTTCTGGCGAAAAATAACAGGCTGGGAAGGAAGCAGGTGCCCATTTCGGTGAACGCCTCCATCTGTCATGCCGCTGACGAGCGTACGGTGCGGCAGTATCTGGATATTCTGGAAAAATATGATGTGGATCCGTCACTGACCGAGATCGAATTAACCGAGACGGCCACTGTTTCGGATTATGACAATGTACGGCAGTTGTTCGGCAGCTTCCAGCGTGTACATATGATGACTGCCATGGATGACTTCGGGGCCGGCTATTCCGTACTGAACACGGTAATAGACATTCCGGTGAATACGGTAAAGATTGACCGGGGATTTGTAAAGAACTGCGAAAAAAGTGAAAAGGGGATCTATCTTTTGCAGCAGATGGTATCTTTGGTCAAGGGATTGGGATACCATGTGGTCTGCGAGGGGCTGGAAACAGACAGCCAGGTAGAGCTTCTAAAGCAGGCGGGCTGCGAGGAGGGGCAGGGCTTCTGGTTTGCCCGCCCCATGCCGATGGAAGAATACGAAAAAATGATGTACCCGGAGGAGAACGCATAAAACTGGTTTTCAAACTGCGGCAAAAGGGAAAAATTGTGAAAAAAACAACATACTATTTGATTGCAGGAAGCTCCAAAAAAGGGTATAATGTCCGAAAAGGGCAGAGCCAGGGCGCTTTGTCGGAAGGAAAGGCACATCGTTGTCCGGGTGCTCTGTCCAAAATATAAAGAAATGCCTGCCGGGCGGAAAAACGGCTGCGGCAGGAAAGAAATGGGATTTTCCCAGATAGGAGAAACATGAATTACAAAGAAGCAAGAGTATATTTGGATCAGGTATCCAAATACGGAAGTGTACTTGGCTTGGATAATATGAGAGAACTGCTTGACCGGCTTGGCAATCCTCAGAAGGATCTGAAATTTATCCACATTTCCGGAACCAATGGAAAGGGGTCTGTGCTGGCGTATCTCTCAACGGTTTTGTCTGGTGCGGGATATCGGACCGGAAGGTATCTTTCCCCGACTCTGTTTTCCTACAGAGAAAAGATACAGGTAGATGGAGAAAAAATTAACAAAGAATCTCTGGCGGCTCATGTGACAGCCATAGCAGAGGCGTCCAGAGATATGCAGGAGAAAAATGCAGGGACACCAACGATTTTCGAGGTGGAAACAGTTCTTGCATTTTTGTATTTTAAAGAAATGAAGTGCGATATTGTGGTGCTGGAGACGGGCATGGGCGGTGCGCTGGATGCAACCAACATCATAGACACCACCGTGCTGGCGGTGATTGCATCCATCAGTATGGATCATATGGAGTTTTTGGGAGACACGCTTGCGAAGATCGCAGAGCAGAAAGCAGGGATCATTAAGCCGGATATCAGCGTGGTATCCGCCTGCCAGGAGCCGGAGGCGGCGCAGGTGATCCGGAATACCTGCCGGAGGCAGCGCTGCAGCCTGCAGACGGTGGAGCCAGAGGCGCTTACGCAGATTTGTTACGGATATGAGAGACAGAGCTTTTCCTATAAAAGCTGGAAAAATATGGAAATCTCGCTGGCAGGAAGCTATCAGGTGATCAATGCGGCATTGGCTCTGGAGGCGGTGGAGGCGCTGCGCAGACTCGGCTATATTCTGCCGGAGGAGCAGGTGCGGGAAGGATTTGCAAGGACGGAATGGAGAGGCCGCTTTACCGTGATCGGCCGTGATCCGCTGATCGTGATGGACGGCGCTCATAATCCGGCGGCGGCCCGGACGCTGCGGGATTCGCTGCAGCTTTATTTTCCGGGAAAAACGCTGTATTATATTTTCGGAATGTTTCGGGACAAGGATTATGACGGGGTCATTGCCCTGACGGCGCCTTTGGCAAAGCATATTATTACGGTGGCAGCACCGGAAAATCCCAGAGCGCTTCCGGCAGAGGAGCTGGCGAAAGCCGTGGCAAAGGTGAATCCTTCCGTAGAAGCTGCGGACAGCATTGCCCAGGCAGTGAGAAATAGTCTGGATTATGCAGCGGACGGGGATGTAATCGTGATATTTGGTTCTCTTTCCTATCTGGGAGAGGCGGAAAAGGAAGTAAGATGCGGGGGAAGGCACAATGGATAAAGAGAAGATCAGGGAAGGCGTAAAGCTGATATTAGAAGGAATCGGAGAGGATACCGGGCGGGAGGGTCTGCTGGAGACCCCGGACCGGATCGCAAGAATGTATGAGGAGCTGGCGGCAGGCTATACGGACAGCGCTGCGGAGCATCTGAGAAAGCGGTTTCATGTGGAGAACAACGATATGGTGATGGAGAAGGATATCCATTTTTATTCCTTCTGCGAGCATCATATGCTTCCGTTTTACGGAACGGCGGCGATTGCCTATATTCCCAACGGGGAGGTGGTGGGCTTAAGTAAGATGGCCCGAACCGTGGAGGTTTTTGCAAAGCGTTTTCAGCTTCAGGAGCGTCTGACGGCGCAGATTGCCGATGTGTTTATGGAGGAGTTAAAGCCCCAGGGTGTGATGGTTCTGGTGCAGGCGGAGCATATGTGCATGACCATGCGGGGAATAAAGAAGCCCGGGACCAAGACGGTAACGGTAGTGACCCGGGGCGTGTTTGATGAGAACGAAACGCTGCAGAATAAGTTTTTCCGGATGCTGGAGCAGAGCTGAGCGGACACGGCAGAAGATGGAGAAAATTAGGATGAATAAGGATCAATATAAGGAAATGCCCCGGATCGATGCGATCTGCGCCCATCCCGTCTGGCGGGAAAGCGTGAAGCGGACCGCTGCGCTGGAACGGGACCGGATTTTCTGCAGGCATGATACGGCCCATTTTCTGGATGTGGCCCGTCTGGCGTATATTGAAAACCTGGAGCGGGAGCTGGGGCTGTCCAGAGAGGCGATCTACGCAGCAGCGCTGCTGCATGATATCGGAAGGCACCTGCAGTATGAGCAGGGGCTTCCCCATGATCAGGGCAGCCGGATGCTGGCGGAGCAGATCCTGCCCGAGTGCGGGTTTTCTCCTGCAGAGCAGGAGGAGATTTTGGATGCCATCGCAGGGCACCGCGCAAAGAAAACCGGGGAGCTGGACAATCTGGCGGGAGTGATCTACCGGGCCGACAAGCTTTCCAGGATGTGCCTGTTTTGTAAGGCGGAGCCGGACTGCAACTGGGAAGAAGAGAAAAAAAACAGGAAGATTATAAAATAGTCAGAACGGAAGAAAAGAGGTATTATTGCTGTGAAAATCGGAAATCGTGAATTTGATACAAAAAATGATTGCTATATTATGGGGATCCTGAATGTGACGCCCGATTCCTTTTCCGACGGAGGACGCTGGAACGATCTGGAGCGGGCGAAGCAGCATACGGCGGATATGATTCAGGAGGGGGCCGCCATTGTGGATATCGGCGGCGAGTCTACCCGCCCGGGCCATGTACAGATCAGCGTGCAGGAGGAGATCGAACGGGTCGTTCCCATGATCGAAATGGTAAAGAAAAATTTTGACGTTCCCGTGTCCATCGACAGCTACAAAAGCCAGGTGGTGGAGGCGGCGCTGAAGGCCGGGGCCGACCTGGTGAACGATATCTGGGGACTGAAGTATGACCGTCATGTGGCTGATCTGATCGCAGAATATCAGGTGCCCTGCTGTCTGATGCACAACCGGGAGAAGGCGGAATACACCGACTTCCTGGACGAGATGTGCCGGGATATGCAGGATTCCGTTGCCATTGCACGGGCGGCGGGGGTGAAGGAGGAACAGATTATCCTGGATCCCGGCGTAGGCTTCGGAAAAAACTACGAGCATAATTTAATTGCCATACATCATCTGGAGCGCCTGGTGGAGCTGGGATATCCGGTGCTGCTGGCCACCTCCAGGAAATCGGTGATCGGGCTGACCCTGGATCTGCCTACGGATCAGCGGGTGGAAGGAACTCTGGTTACTACCGTGTTCGGCGTAGCGAAGCATGCATCCTTTATCCGGGTGCATGACGTGAAAGAAAATATGCGGGCCATCCGCATGACCCAGGCAATTTTGCGGGAGTGTAAGTGACAGAAAGGAAAAGGATGGGACAGACGAAGTACGACGAAATTCGAATTGAGAATCTGGAATTTTTCGCCCATCACGGAGTGTTTCCGGAGGAGACACGGCTGGGGCAGAAGTTTCTGGTTTCTCTGACCATGTATACGAATACCAGAAAGGCCGGGCTTTCGGATGAGCTGGAAGGGTCTACGCATTATGGCGAGGTGAGCCATTTTATTACTTCTTATATGCAGGAGCATACCTATAAGCTGATCGAGGCTGCCGCAGAGCATCTGGCGGAAGCGATCCTCCTTCAGTATCCGCTGGTGGAGGGCGTGGAGCTGGAGCTGAAAAAGCCCTGGGCTCCGGTGGGACTGCCGCTGGAAACGGTGTCCGTAAAGATTACCCGCTTCTGGCATACGGCTTATATTGCCCTGGGCTCCAACCTGGGCGACAAGCAGGCTTATCTGGACGGGGCCCTGCAGGCGCTGAAAGCGGTGCCGGGCTGTGCCGTGGAAAAGGTATCCTCCTATCTGGTAACGGCGCCTTACGGCGGTGTGGAGCAGGATGATTTCCTGAACGGCGCATTGAAGCTGCGCACGCTTCTGCCGCCTCAGGAGCTGCTGGAGGAGATGCATAAGATCGAGCAGGCGGCGCACCGGGAGCGGCTGGTACACTGGGGACCGCGCACGCTGGATCTGGATCTTCTGCTCTATGATGATGAGGTTTTTGAAACAGATACCCTGATCGTTCCCCATGTGGAAATGCATCTGCGGGATTTTGTGCTGCGGCCCATGGCGGAGATCGCCCCGAATCTGCGGCATCCCATCCTGCACAAGACTATGACCCAGCTTCTTGAGGAGCTGGAGCGTTAAAAGAAAAAAAGCTGCGCATCATGAAAAATCTTCGGGCAGAGAAAAGAGGAGGCAGGCATGAGCATGAGGCTGGAAGCCGTCATTCAGGAATTGGAGGAAAAAGGAAGGCTGGGAAAAGAGAGGGAGCATCTGCAGCACGGGACGACTACGGTATTTGAGCACAGTGTCCATGTGGCATACGTCAGCCTTCGTTTTGCAGAGAAATTTCATATTCGGGTGGATACCCTGGCCCTGCTTCGGGGTGCGCTGCTGCATGACTATTTCCTTTATGACTGGCACCGCCCGAATCACGGGCATGGGCTGCATGGCTTTACTCATCCAAGAACGGCGCTGGAGAATGCGTCAAAGGATTTTGTTTTGACGGAAATCGAAAAAAATATTATTGCCAGGCACATGTTCCCGTTGACATTCCTTCCTCCCACCTGCCGGGAGGCCTGGATCGTGTGCCTGGCAGACAAATACTGCGCTTTGCAGGAAACCCTTTTTACAGCCGGATGAAATGCCGGACCTGCCGGGCAATTTTGTAAATCGGATTTTCCATTTCTTTTTTTACCAGTTCCAGATTTTCACGGATTGGCAGTCCCTGAGGACAGTGCCTTTCACATTTTCCGCATTTTTTACAGAGTGACGCATTGCAGGGATTTTTTTTCATAGTGGTGCACATGAAATACTCCCGAAGCCCCTGAAACTTGTTTTCCGTATACTGCAGGTTGTAGCTGCGGAAGCAGGCGGGGATATCCACGCCATGAGGGCAGGGCATACAGTAGCCGCAGCCGGTGCAGGGGATTTTCATATTTTCATTGATGCTTTTCTTTACCTGCTCAATGAGACGGAAATCCTCGGAAGTCAGCATGTCAGCGCGGGCTTTTCCGGCAGAAATGATATTCTCCTTGACCATGGAACGGGAATTCATGCCGGAAAGCACCACCGTAACCTCCGGCTGATCCCAAAGCCAGCGGAAGGAAATCTCGGCCGGGGTGCGTCCCGTATCCTGAATCTTCTTCTGAGCATCCTGGGGCAGAAGATTCACCAGCCGTCCGCCCCGCAGCGGTTCCATGATAATAACGGCAAGTCCCTTTGAAGCGGCATACTGCAGTCCGGTCCGTCCGGCCTGGGTGTGCTCATCGTAATAGTTGTACTGAATCTGGCAGAAATTCCAGGGATAGGCATCCACAAGCCGGCAGAACATATCCGAGTTTCCGTGGTAGGAAAAACCGATATTGCGGATCTGCCTGTTTTCCAGCTTTTCTGCGATCCATTCCTGGATACCCAGGTCTTTCAGCCGTTCCCAGGTGGCGATATCCGTCAGCATATGCATCAGATAGTAATCGATGTAATCGGTCTGAAGGCGTTTCAACTGCTCTTGAAAGCATTTCTCCAGTGCTTCCCTGGATTTTATCAGATAATGGGGCAGCTTGGTAGCAATATGAACCTGCTCCCGGCAATGATTCTCCGCCAGAATCCTGCCCAGGCATTCTTCGCTTCCGGGGTAGATATAAGCGGTATCAAAATAATTGACACCGTGGCGGATGGCCAGCATCACTTCCTTTTCCGCCTTTTCATAGATGATTTTTCCGTATCTTTTCGTAAAACGCATACAGCCATAGCCAAGGATAGATAAGGACGTTCCCTTCTGATCCGGGCGGTACTGCATGTGGATTTTTCGTTTCTTGGTGCCGGAGGCTTCCGGCGCAGCTTCCTGAGAAGCCTGCAATTTAATTTCTTTCATGGTAGGAAGGTCCTTTCTGATTTTTCATGTTCTGATCTGCCGGTCTGAGCATTCGCTGCGCCGTCTATTGGATTTTTCTTTGCAGACATATCGGTTTTCCTTGACACTCAAATCCTCACGGGAAATGTCTGCCGTGTGCTTCCTGGGCGGGCCGGCCGTGACAACAGGGATGCAGGAGTGGGGTAATCACGCCTGCAGGAAGGCCTGATAGCCTTTCTTTGCTTCGTAAATATCCGCTTTGCTGGTAATTTCCATAGGTGCATGCATATTCAGCACGGCCACGCCGCTGTCAATGACCTCCATACCGTACAGGGCGGAAATATAGGCGATGGTTCCGCCGCCTCCCACATCGATTTTGCCTAATTCAGCAGTCTGGAAAGCGATGCTTCCTTTTTCCATGGCGGCACGAATCCAGCCCATATATTCCGCATTGGCATCGTTGGAACGGGATTTTCCGGCGGAGCCGGTATATTTATTGAATACCAGGCCTTTTCCGAAATAAGCGGCATTCTTTTTCTCAAAGGCACTGGCGTACAGCGGATCGTAGGCAGCGCTTACATCGGAAGAGAGCATTTTTGAGTTGGTCAGGCATCTGCGCAGGTCCAGCTCATTGTATTGTCCCATGCAGTTCATCAGCTCGGCGGTGGTATTTTCGAAGAAACGGGACTGCATACCGGTGGCCCCTACGCTTCCGATTTCTTCCTTATCCACCAGAAGGCAGCAGCAGGTATGAGGCTGTATCTGGGTATCCAGCAGCGCTGCCAGAGAGGTATAGGCGCAGACCCGGTCATCCTGTCCGTAGGCGGCCACCATACTGCGGTCCAGTCCGCAGTCTCTTGCCTTTCCGGCGGGCACGATCTCCAGCTCGGCGGAAAGAAAATCCTCTTCCTCCAGATCATAGGTATCCTTCAAAAGCTTTAAAATGTTGGCTTTTACCGCATCCTTTGCAGATTTTTCCTTTTCCGTATCGTTTTCTCCGGAATCCTCCGGCTTCAGGGGGCGGCTGCCGATCAGAAGATCCAGATTCTCTCCCTCAATGACTACCTTTGCCTTTTTCTCCATCTGGGCGCCGGCCAGATGAATCAGCAGATCCGTCACACAAAAAACGGGATCGCTGTCCTTTTCTCCGATGGTAATTTCCGTCACAGAACCGTCCTTTTTTGCTACCACGCCGTGGATGGCCAGGGGAATCGTAACCCACTGGTATTTTTTCACGCCTCCGTAATAATGGGTATCCAGATAAGCCAGCTCCGTGTCCTCATACAGCGGATTTTGCTTCAGATCCAGACGGGGGGAGTCGATGTGGGCGCCCAAAATGCGCATTCCCTCTTTCATGGGAGCGGTACCAAGCTGGAAGAGGGCGACTGCTTTCTTCATGCAGACCGCATATACCTTGTCGCCTGCCTGAAGCCGGCTGCCGGACTGAATCACGGCTTCCAGATTCTGGTAGCCTGCGGCCTCTGCCAGCCGGACAGCCTCCGCTACGCATTCCCGTTCCGTCTTTCCTTTATCCAGAAAATCCCGGTAGGAAGCCGACAGCTCCTCCAGCCTGCGGCACTGCTCCTGGGTATAGGAATTCCATATATTCTCCTGATTCATAATATAAATACCTCCTGCTTCATTTACTGAAATATTTATGCTTCATGCCTGACGGCACAGATCCCTGCAGCCTGCAATCCCGAGAATTTCCCCCGCAGGCAAACGATAGGAATTTAAAACCACCTACAGTTTATCACATCTGCAGGGCTGTGCCAAGTTTGTTCTCATATAGAAAATTCTTCGGCAAAATACCTCCTCTATGAGAAGCCTTCGGCAAAGTGCCTCCTCCTTTGAGATTAAGGGGCGGGGGAATGTTCGAATCACACTTTTGCTATTGACAGGATACCATAATAGTGATATGGTTAATTACATAAGTAATGAACCAATAAAGCTTCTGAAAATGGCAGAATGGGAGGAAGTGAGACGATTGAATGGGATTCTGACACAGGAAAAGTCGATTTATCTTCAGATAAAAGAGATGATTGAGAATGATATTCTGCGGGATATTTTGCTGGAGGAGGAGCGTGCGCCTAGTACGAATGAGCTGGCGAAGCTGTATGCCATTAATCCGGCCACAGCGGGAAAGGGAATCAATCTTTTGGTGGAGGAAGGAATTTTGTATAAGAAACGGGGGATCGGTATGTTTGTAGCTGCGGGAGCAAAGCAGAGAATTATGGCAGAGCGGAAGGCGCATTTCTATTCGGATTATGTAAGAAGCCTGATGGCGGAGGCGAAAAGCCTGGGGATTACGAAGCAGGAGCTGATTGCCATGATCCTGCAATCAGAAGAGGGAGGATTGACAGATGAGTAAATTGATCGGTAAGGGAATTGTGAAGAACTACGGAGGGAAGGCGGTGCTTGAGGATGTGGATCTGGAGCTGGAATCCGGCAAGATTTACGGACTGATCGGCAGGAACGGAGCCGGTAAGACCACATTGCTGTCCGTGCTTACCGCCCAGAATCCGGCTACGAAGGGCAGCGTGTCCTTTGACGGAGAGCCGGTGTGGGAAAATCCCAGGGTGCTGGAGCATCTTTGTTTTTCCAGAGAATTAAATCAGCTTTCCGGCAGCAATGCCAATACGATGAAGGTAAAGGAGTATCTGGAAATTGCAGCCGCTTATTTGCCTCACTGGGATAAGAAGCTGGCGGCCCGCCTGGTGAAGGAGTTTGATTTGGATGTGAAGAAGAAAATCTGTAAGCTGTCCAAGGGGATGCTGTCCATGGTGACGATTCTGGTGGCTCTGGCCAGCAAGGCGGAATTTACGTTTCTGGATGAGCCGGTGGCCGGACTGGATGTGGTAGCCAGAGAACGATTCTATGAGCTTTTGGTGGAGGAGTTTTCAGAAACCGGCCGTACCTTTGTGATTTCCACTCATATTATTGAAGAGGCATCCGACATCTTTGAGGAAGTGATTATAGTGGACAAAGGACGGATTCTGCTGAAGGAAAACACGCAGGAGCTTTTAGACCGCAGTTTTTATATTAGCGGTCATGAGCGGGAGGTGGACAAAGCGGCTGCCGGACTGACGCTGCATCATGTGGAGCATATGGGACGAAGCAAGAGCGCCGTCGTACTTCTGAAGCCGGGACAGACCATCGGAGAAGGGTACGATGTCAGTGTACAGAGACCCAGCCTGCAGAAGGTGTTTGTGGCGTTGTGCGGAAATGGGACAGAATAGAAGAGATAAAGGGGAAGAAACCATGAAAAATCTGAAATTTTGGGGGAAAACGTGGCTGATGGAGCTGGGAATGATTGTGGTAGTTACCCTTTTGCTGATGCTGTTTATCGGCATTGGCGGGAGAGAACCGGACTGGATGGGAAGCGGGACGGCAGCGAAGGCGGAAATGCTTCTTTCACTGAGTCCCTGGTATTTGCTCATCGCAGGGGCGCTGATCGCATTTATGAGTATGATCGGCTGTTTTATGACCTATCTTCCGGCCCTGCTTGCTGTGAATTGTACCAGAAGAAACGCTTTCTGGAGCCTGCTGCTTATGCATCTGGCTCTGATCGGCGCAGTGGAGATCCTTTGCTGGATCATCTGGGGCAGGCTGGACAATGACATTGCGCTTTCCGGACGGGAGCTGCTGCTGCCGGCATTCGGATGGCTGGTGGCTGCGGTTGCCGTAGGCGGAATCATGGGTTGTGCGGTGGCCCGCTGGGGTAAAACGGGTATAATGGCAGCGGCCGGGGGCTTATTTGGCGGAGGTATGGGACTGGGCTTTTATTCAGGCTATTCGGAGGGCTTTCGGGAGCTTCTTTCGAATATGGCCGGTGCGGCGACGAAGGAGAATCTGTTTGTTGGTGTATCGCTGGGAGGCGGAGCGGCCCTGTTTTTGCTGATGGCTCTTTTGGCGGCTGCGGTTATCCGGAAGATGGAAGCACGTTTGTAATGCAGGCGGATGGAAGGAGGACTCTATATGCTGGACGCAGTAAAAAAGCAATGGAAGGTTCTGCGCAGAGACTGGATCGTGGGTTACATCGCTACCCTGGTGGGCGGAGCGGCAGGTATTGCTGTAATGATGCTGCTTATGCTGGAACCGGAGGCGAAGCATTATGTTGCCATGGGGACCGTGATAGGCGGCCTGTTGGCATGTGTTTTTATCCTGTTTACGACAGGAATGGGATTTGGCCCCATATTCTCTCTGGAGGTGGGGTTTGGCTGTACCAGGAAGCATTTCTTTGTATCTTATTATCTGGTAAATCTGGCGTACGGTCTTTTGGATATTCCCATTCTGGCAGGCATATGCATACTGGAGCAGGCGCTTTATAGCCGGCTGTACCGGGACTGCACCAATGGGATGGAGCTGCTGCCCTGGCTTCCTTTGCTGGGCGGAGCGCTGTGCCTGGGACTGACGCTGGCCGGCGTACTGGCTGCGCTGGTGATTATGAGGTTCGGCCGTCCTGCGCGTTTGGGAATATGGCTGGTTTGGATGGCAGTTGTTCTTTTGCTTCCGGAACTGGTGTCTGCCGCAGAGGACGTTCCGGACTCTGCCTTTGGATGGGCGGGCAGGCAGCTTTTGCGGCTGGCAGGGATGTTTTCCGCTGCTCAATGGATCGGTTTCGGCATCGGGGCAGGGGCGCTGTGCCTGTGGCTTTCCTGGAGGATGACCTGCAGGCAGCAGGTGAACGGCTGAAACGGCCGGCGGAACCGTGAAATTTGAAATTGAGTATATATCTTATCATTATGGAGGAAGAGAAAAATGAGTCTTGTAGTAACGGATCTGTATAAGAAATACGGAGAGAAGGTGGTGGTGGATCACCTGAGCTTTCAGATGAAGGAGCCAGGGGTGTATGCTTTGCTGGGAACCAATGGAGCAGGCAAGACCACCAGTATCCGCATGATGCTGGGAATGCTGGCGAAGGATGGCGGAGAGACCCTGTGGAAGGGAAAGCCGCTGAGCACGGATACCTGCAATGTAGGTTATCTGGCGGAGGAGAGGGGACTGTATCCCAAATATTCTCTGATGGACCAGCTTCTGTATTTTGCATCACTGCGGGGTGTGCCCAGGGCGGAGGCGAAGGAGCGGATTCGATTCTGGGCAAAGCGGCTGGAGGCAGAGGAATATCTGTACCCTGAGAAGGCTGCGGGAACGAAGCAGGAAGCCGGGGAAGGCGAAGGCAGCCGGGGGAAAAAGGGAAAGCTGGGAGCGGGCAGCCGCAGGCGCCAGAAGCCGAAGCTGGCCGACCAGCTTTCCAAAGGAAATCAGCAGAAGATTCAGCTTATGATCGCGCTGATTTCTGATCCGGAGCTGCTGATCCTGGACGAACCCCTGTCCGGACTGGATCCGGTGAATACGGATCTGTTCAAGGAGGTGATTCGGGAGGAGATCGCCCGGGGAAAATATCTGATCATGTCCAGCCATCAGATGGCTACGGTGGAGGAGTTCTGCACGGATATTACCATATTGGACCGTTCCAGACCGGTAGTGCAGGGAAATTTGAATGAGATCAAAAAAGGCTATGGGCGGGTAAATCTGCATCTGAAAACAGAAAAGGATGCGGCTGCCTGGATCGCTGCGGCGGGCGCACAGGTTCTTTCGGAAAAGGAGCGGGAATACCAACTGAAGGTGACGGGAGAGGAGCAGGCCAACCGCCTGCTGGCAATGCTGATTGAGAATCAGATTCCGGTGATTACGTTTGATCTGCGGGAGCCTTCCCTGCATGAAATATTTGTGGAAAAGGTGGGACATAGCAATGGGCAGATATAAAGAAATGCTGAAGGGAACGGGGAAGGTATTCCGTTTTTCCCTGATTCAGCAGTTAAAAAGCAAGGTAAATATGGCGGTTTTTGTGCTGATGCTGGTGTTGTCTGCCGCTGCCGTGCCGTTTATGGCGCTGCAGACAGGGAGAACATCCGTACATGCTTCAGCGGTGAAACAGGTTTATCTGGAAAATGATACGGCATATCCGCTGGATCTCCAACTGGCCGGAACGCTGAATCCTTCTTTTCAGGATACGGCATTTCAGATGGCTGACTTTTCGGTGGAGGAGTATCCCCAAAGGCTGCCGGAGGACGGAGTGCTTGCAGTGATCTGCGCAAAGGAAGGAGGCTACGGAATCGATTTGTATATGCAGGAGGATTCCGGGCTGGACATGGAGGATACAGAGGCGCTGGAGCAGCTCCTTGCACAGCTTTTCTGGCAGGCGAGAGTCTCATCGGCCAAAGCCTCGGCGGAACAGATCGCGCTGCTGGGAGCAGGGGTGGAGACAGATATTGTTACGGAGGAGGAATACCGCAATCCCAGAGAAACGGATTGGCAGACACAATTTGCTCTCCAATATGCTTATGCGATTATTGTGATGATACTGTGTCTGATTACCGCCTCTTATGTGGTGCGGGCCATTGCAGAAGAGAAATCCTCCAGGCTGGTGGAGCTTCTGATGGTGAGTGTGCGTCCTCTGGCGATGCTGGCAGGGAAGGTTCTGGCGATGATGGTTTATATTCTGCTGATGATAGGCAGTATGCTGGCCGGTGCCGGCTTGTCCTGGATGATCACCGGGAGATTCCTGGATCTGTCCGGACTGAATCTGGGAGCGTTATTTGGGCTGAATCCGGGAGAGCTTCATCTGGGTATGGGGCTGGTATGGATCATGGTGATCTGCATTCTTCTGGGGTATCTGACCTTTTCCATGACGGCGGGCCTGGCCGGATGCTGCTGTGCCACCATGGATGATGTGGAGTGGGCGAATATGAAGGTAGTACTGCTGGTAATGGCCGGATATTTGGTATCCTGCATTTCCGGCGCCGTTGTTTCCGGATGGGGCTGTACTGCGGTCAGCCTGCTTCCGCTGATTTCCGTGTTCTGTGCTCCGGTTCAATATGCGATGGGAAATATCTCCCTGGGCGTCCTTGGCCTGTCCTGGATCCTGCAGGCAGCAGTAATCGCAGGATTAGCGATCTTTTCCGCCAGGGTTTATAATGATCTGATTATTTACCGGGGCAGCAGGGTCGGACTGCGCCAGCTAGCGGGTATGGCAGGAAAGAAAGGAGGAATCCGCAGATGAAACAGAAAGAGAGTACCTGGAAGATTTTTCGCTTTACGCTGACACAGCGGATTAAGACAGGAGGGTATCTTCCGGCAGTGATCGCAGGGGCGGTTCTCTGTTTTGCAGTCCCCTTCCTGATCATGGTAGGCATGGAGAAATTCGGCGGAGAGGAAAGTGAAAAAACCAATCCGGTGACTTCCGTTTATGTGGCGGAGGCACCTTCGCAGGAGGATGCCGGAACAGAGACATCGGAAGATATGCAGGGAAGCGCAGGAGAGGAGTCCCTGGGAGGCCTGCAGGGACTTGCAGGAAAAGCTGAGATCGATTACAATAGTTTAAATAGCCTGGGAAGGGAAGGCTATACGGATATCAACTACAAGGTTTGCGGAAGCTTTGAGGAGGCGGCCCAGGCGGCAGACGGCCAGGAGAATGCAGTGATCCTGGCGGTGGAAAACGGCGGGGCCTCTGCTGAGCTGAAGCTGGTGCTTCCCCGGAATTCCAGCCTGACGAAGGAGGATCTGGAGGGCCTGGAGGCCTTTTTGAAGGAAGCATACAGCTATATCCAGATACAGCGCAGCGGCCTGGAGCCGGAGCAACTGATGCAGCTAACGGCGCCGGTGGAGATTTCCAGCCACCGCAGCGCCCGGGCAGAGCAGGACGATATGGATAAGGTGCGGGAAATTCTTGCCTATGTATTGCCATACCTGAATATTATGGTTCTGTATTTTCTGGTGCTGTTTTACGGGCAGGGCGTGTCCACCAGCGTACTGATGGAGAAAACCTCTAAGCTGATGGATACCATGCTTCTGTCCGTGCGCCCGGGCAGTATGGTGCTGGGGAAGGTGCTGGCCCAGGCCCTGGCCGGAGCATTGCAGATCTTTGCATGGCTGGCGGGGCTGACAGGAGGCCTCCTGGCGGGCTTTCTGACAGTAAAGGCAATCAACCCGGAGACACAGATGCTTTTGGTGAAATTTTTGGAATCCCTGAACGGGATCAGTGGTATTTTCACCGGACCGGCGGTCCTGGCGGCGCTGCTGCAGTTAGCGGGAGGATTTCTTCTGTACTGCGCACTGGCGGCCATTGGCGGTGCCGTCGCCGGAAAACAGGAAGAGCTGTCATCCACGAATATGCTGTTTGTGCTGGTTCTGGTCGGAAGCTTTTTGCTGTCTCTTTCCTGCGGCGGACTTGGTTCTATGGCCGGATCGTCAGCGTGGCTGAACTGGATGCCCTTCTCGGCGGTGCTTCTTGTGCCAAGCCGTGTGCTTCTGGGGCAGATTACCGTCTGGGAGGCCTTCGGTTCTCTGGCTGTGGTGCTGGCAGCCTTTGTGGTAATAGCGCTGTTTGCCGGAAAGCTGTATCAGTGCATGGCCATGTATAAGGGCAAGACGCCGAAACCAAAGGAGCTGCTGCGGCTGCTGCGGGGGTAGGCGGCAGCCTTTGGCTGCGGATTGGGAGAAAGGAGAAGGCATGGAACAGATTACCAGGCAATTATTTGAAATGCAGGATCTGAAATACAGGGATTTTAACGCAAAGCTGATACCGGGGACGGAAAAGGAGCGAATCATCGGAGTGCGCACACCGGATTTGCGCAAGTATGCGAAGAAGCTGTACAAAAGCGGGGAATGGAAGGAATTTGTACGGGAGCTGCCCCATACGTATCACGAAGAAAATGCGCTGCACGGGTATATTTTAGGAGAAATAAAGACAGATTATGAAGAGATGATGGAGGAATTGGAACGGTTTTTACCCTATGTGGAAAACTGGGCGGTTTGCGACACCATTTCTCCGAAAATCTTCCGGAAGTATCCGGACCGGGTTTATGAAAAAATACAGCAGTGGGTGAAGAGCGGGCATGTGTACACGGTGCGGTTTGGTGTGGTGACCTTGCTGCAGTTTTTCCTGGATGAGAATTTTGATCCCCAAATGCTGGAGCTGGCTGCCGGAATCCACCGGGAGGAATATTACATTAAGATTGCGGTTGCCTGGTATTTCAGTACTGCGCTGGCGAAGCAGTATGAGGCGGCGCTGCCTCTGCTGGAGAGCCGAACGCTGGATCCGTGGATTCAAAATAAGACGATCCAGAAGGCGATAGAAAGCTACCGCATCCGTGAGGAGCAGAAGCAATATCTGCGGACGCTGAAGGTGCGCAAATAGGCAGCCGCAGAAATCAGGATAGAAAAAGGAGAAACAAAATGCGGGCATACGAGAGATTGCTGAATTATGTGAGGATAAATACGACAAGCAGGGAGGACAGCGATACGGTGCCGACGACCGCCCGCCAGTTTGATCTGGCAAAGGTGCTTGTGGAGGAGATGAAGGCCCTGGGCATTGCGGATGCCCGGGTGGATGAGCACTGCTATGTCTATGGCTCCATCCCGGCTTCCCCTGGATATGAGGACAAGACCTGCATTGGATTTATTGCCCATCTGGATACGGCTCCGGATTTTTGCGGCGAGAACGTAAAGCCGCAGGTGATCCGGGAGTATGACGGAGGCGAGGTGGCGCTGGGAAACAGCGGAAAAACACTTTCGCCGGAGAAATTTCCTCATCTGAAGGAGCTGAAAGGGAGAACCCTGATCACGACAGACGGAACCACACTGCTGGGGGCGGATGATAAGGCCGGTGTGGCAGAGATCATGACATTGGCGGAGGAGCTGCTGCGGGGCGGCCAGAAGCACGGAAGGATCTGCATCGGATTTACGCCGGATGAAGAGGTGGGCGGCGGAGCCGCACTGCTGGATATTCCGGCCTTTGGGGCGCAGTTCGCTTATACGGCGGATGGCGGCTGTGAACGGGAGATCGAATATGAAAACTTTAATGCCTGCTCGGCCAGCTTTACGATTAAAGGCGTGAATATCCATCCGGGGGATTCGAAGGATAAGATGGTAAACGCAGCGCTGGTGGCAATGGAAATCAACGGCCTTCTTCCGGCGGCGGAGACGCCGGCCCATACGGAAGGGTACGAGGGCTTTTTCCACCTGACCGGTATGAAAGGAACGGTGGAGGAGGCAGAGCTGCATTATATCATCCGGGATCACAGCGGCGCTCATTTTGAGGCCCGTCAGGAAATGCTGCGTCATATCGAGAAAACTCTAAATGAAAAATACGGTGCGGGGACTGTAGTCCTAAGCATCCGGCAGCAATACCGGAATATGGCGGAAAAGCTGCAGTCCTGTATGCATCTGATCGATTTTGCGAAGGAATCCATCCGGGAGCTGGGGCTGGAGCCGGACATTTCCCCGGTACGGGGAGGCACGGACGGCGCCCAGCTTTCCTACCGGGGGCTGCCCTGTCCCAATCTGGGAACCGGAGGCTACGCATATCACGGGCCCTATGAGCACATTACGGCGGAGGGGATGGATACGGCGGTGCAGGTGATGCATGGAATCGTAAGACGTTACGCAGAACGGGAGATCTGACCCGGGCCGGGGAGAAGAAGTGTATGAGATATTATATATCGGATCTGCATTTTTATCATCAGAGCCTGAACGACCATATGGACTGCCGGGGCTTTGCAGACGGAGAGGAAATGAATGCCTATATGATCCGCCGGTGGAATCAAAAGGTAAGGCCGGTGGATGAAGTGGTGATCCTGGGAGATCTGTCCGTGGGGAAGGGAAAGGCCACCAATGCCATTGTAGAACAGCTAAACGGCAGGCTTTTTCTGATAGAGGGAAATCATGATCTTTTCCTGAAGGATAAACAGTTCGATAAACAGCGATTTGAATGGATCAGACCCTATGCGGAGCTACACGAAAACAAACGGAAGGTGATTCTCTGCCATTATCCGGTATTCTGCTATAACGGCCAGTACCGGAAAATGCGGGATGGGGAGGACCGGACTTATATGCTGTACGGTCATGTACACAATAGCTATGATGAGGTATTGATAAACCAGTTTCAGAATATCACCCGAAATACCAGACGTTTGATCCGGGGGCAGGAGGGGCTGCAGCCCATTCCCTGCCACATGATCAACTGCTTTTGCATGTTCTCTGATTATACGCCGCTGAGTCTGGACGAATGGATTGAAAATGACCAAAGGCGGCGCAGTGTATTTTCAGAAAACTCCTTGACAAAGGAACATTCGAGTGATAATATTTTAGAAAATCAGAGTGCAAACCGATGAAGCGGAAGTAAAGGTGATCATGCTCCTACAGAGAGCCTGGAATGCTGAGAGCAGGCGGAAAACAGTTCATCAAATGGGCCGCAGAGGGCACAGTCAAAGGCAGGTTTTTCAGAATCTGCCGAGTATTCTGTGACGTGGAGGGCATACGTCAGTTGCCGAGGGTATGATAGTACCTGCAGAGTGTATGGGTTATCCATAAAACAGGGTGGTACCGCGGATCGGAGATTCGTCCCTGGCAGAGTAGTTTTTCTTATTCTGCCGGGGATTTTTTATGATATTAGGAAAGTTTTCCCTTTCCTGTATCATAAAAAGCACTTCGTGTAGTGAGGCGTACGGATGCATAAGGTAATTTGTTGCTGCGCAATCTGCATCCGGCGCAAAAAAATGCCTTCCCCCTCAGGATTGAGGGGCAGGGGAACCGTTCAATATGAAGAAAAGGAGACAGACAGCAATGATACGTCCGGCTTTGGAAGAAATCAAACAATTGTCTGCCGGCTCGGATTACCGATACGTGCCGGTCAGCATGGAAATTTTATCTGACATAAAGACTCCCATCGAGGTCCTGCGGATATTGAAAAATGTATCCGGGCACTGCTATATGCTGGAATCCGTATCCGGGAATGAAAAATGGGGAAGGTACACGTTCCTGGGATATGATCCGGTGCTGGAAATTACCTGTACCGACGGAAGGATGAAGGTGGGGTCTCTGACCCTGGAAACCAGGGAGCCGGGGAAATATATCCGGCAGGTGGTGGAGGAGCATAAAAGCCCGGCCTTCGATTATCTGCCGTCCTTTACCGGAGGGCTTGTGGGCTACTTTTCTTATGATTATCTGAAATACGCAGAGCCGTCCCTGAACCTGGATGCGGAGGATACGGAAGGGTTTCACGATGTGGACCTGATGCTGTTTGATAAGGTAATAGCGTTCGATAATTTCCGGCAGAAAATTGTCCTGATCATCAATATTCCGCTGGAAAATCTGGAGGCTGAGTATAATAAGGCGGCGCTGGAGCTGAAGCATATGGCGGAGCTGATCCGCACGGGAACGCCCTGCAGGGATGAACCGGGCCGTCTGACCACGCCGGTGCGGGCGCTGTTTGATAAAGAGCAGTACTGTGAGATGGTGGAAAAAGCGAAGCATTATATTATGGAGGGGGATATCTTTCAGATCGTACTTTCCAACCGGCTGGAGGCCGGATATGAGGGCAGTCTGCTGAATACCTACCGGGTGCTGCGCACCGTAAATCCCTCGCCCTATATGTTCTATTTTTCCAGCAGTGATATGGAAGTGGCGGGAGCCTCTCCGGAAACGCTGGTGAAGCTGGAGGACGGCGTGCTGCATACCTTCCCGTTGGCGGGCACCAGGCCCAGGGGAAAAACGGAAAAAGAGGATAAGGAGCTGGAGAAGGAATTGCTGGCAGATCCAAAGGAACTGGCGGAGCACAGTATGCTGGTGGATCTTGGCAGAAATGACCTGGGAAAGATCAGCCGGTTCGGTACGGTTCAGGTGGAAAAGGCGTACTGCATTGAGCGCTATTCCCACGTTATGCACATCGGCTCTACGGTCCGGGGCGAGATCCGGGAGGATCGGACGGCGCTGGATGCCATCGATGCGGTGCTTCCGGCAGGCACCCTTTCCGGAGCGCCCAAGATCCGGGCGTGCCAGTTGATTAATGATCTGGAAAATAACAAGCGGGGCATTTACGGCGGAGCCATCGGCTATTTAAGCTTCACCGGAAATCTGGATACCTGCATTGCCATCCGAATTGCATATAAAAAGAACGGAAAGGTATTCGTCCGCAGCGGAGCCGGAATCGTGGCGGACTCTGTACCGGAAAAGGAGTATCAGGAATGTATCAATAAGGCTGCGGCGGTGGTGCGGTCGCTGGAGCTGGCAAAGGAGGCGGACCTGTGATTTTACTGATTGATAATTATGACAGTTTTTCTTATAACCTGTATCAGCTTGTGGGCTCCATCGATCCGGATATCCGGGTGGTGCGCAATGACGCATTTACGGTGGAGGAGATCGAGGCCATGAATCCCAAAGGAATTATTCTGTCTCCGGGGCCGGGGCGGCCGGCAGATGCCGGTATCTGCATCCGGACCGTGCAGCGGCTGGGGGACCGCTTCCCCATCCTGGGAGTGTGTCTTGGGCACCAGTCCATCTGCGAGGCCTATGGAGCGGTGGTATCTTACGCAAAGGAGCTGATGCACGGGAAACAGTCTGTAACGAGGCTGGATACGGAATGTCATATTTTCCGGGGACTGCCGGAAAAAATCCCGGTGGCCCGCTACCATTCTCTGGCAGCGGTGGAGGATACCATGCCGGAGTGCCTGAAGGTGATCGCCCGCACAGAGGATGAAGAGATCATGGCGGTGAAGCACCGGGAATACGATGTATATGGGCTGCAGTTCCATCCGGAGTCCATTCTGACACCGGACGGCATGGCAATCCTGAAAAACTGGTTTTCTATTTTAGAGCATGGAACAAATTAATAGGGAAACGATAAGGAAACGTAAAAAAATTACTGAAAAATAAGAAAGCAGGAGGTCATTATGATTAAAGAAGCAATCGTAAAAATCGTGGATAAGCAGGATCTGACTTATGAAGAGGCTTATCAGGTAATGGATGAGATCATGAACGGCGATACCAGCCAGGTGCAGAATGCGGCATTTCTGGCGGCGCTGTCCACGAAGAGCACCAAGGCGGAAACCATCAGTGAAATTTCCGGCTGCGCTGCGGCCATGCGGGAGCATGCGCTGAAGGTAAATCACAATATGGAGGTGATGGAAATCGTGGGAACCGGCGGAGACGGGGCCCACAGCTTCAATATCTCCACTACGGCTGCCCTTGTAACGGCGGCTGGCGGAGTAAAGGTGGCAAAGCACGGGAACCGGGCGGCATCCTCGCAATGCGGCACGGCGGACTGTCTGGAGGCGCTGGGCGTCAATATCGACCAGTCTCCGGAACGGTGTGTGGAGCTGCTGGATAAGGTGGGCATGTGCTTCTTCTTTGCCCAGAAATACCATACCTCTATGAAATATGTGGGCGGTATCCGCAGGGAGCTGGGGATCCGCACCGTGTTCAATATCCTTGGGCCGCTGACCAATCCGGCTGCGCCTGTTATGCAGCTTATGGGCGTGTATGACGAATCCCTGGTAGAACCGCTGGCAAGAGTATTGTCCAGCCTGGGCGTAAAACGGGGCATGGTGGTGTACGGGCAGGATAAGCTGGATGAGCTGAGCCTGAGCGCTCCCACCACCGTCTGCGAGCTGAACAACGGAGCATTTACCACATACGTGGTAGAGCCTGAGACCCTGGGATTGAAACGCTGCCAGAAATCTGACCTGGAGGGAGGAACCCCGGCAGAAAATGCGGAAATCGTCCGTGCAGTCCTGAAAGGGCAGGATCGGGGACCGAAGCGGGATACGGTGCTGCTGAATGCGGGTGCGGCGCTCTACATCGCAGGGAAGGCGGCATCTCTGGCAGACGGTGTGAAGCTGGCGGGAGAACTGATTGATTCCGGAGCGGCTTATAAGAAGCTGGAGGAATTTATTGCAGAGTCAGGGAAATAAAGGAAAAGAAGAATAAGGAAAAAGCAGAAGGAAAACGAGGTAGGCATATGGCGGATACCATATTACAGACGATTGCGGATTATGCCAGAGTCCGGACGGAGCAGGCAAAGAAGCAGATCTCTCCGGAAAAAATGGAAGCGCGCGCACGAGAGCTGCGGGCGGCGGAGCTGGAGCGGCAGAGTCGGGGAACGGGAGGAGGCTTCTCGTTTGAACAGGCTCTGTCGGGGCCGGATATCGGTTTTATCTGTGAGTGCAAAAAGGCATCTCCCTCGAAAGGGCTGATCGCACCGGATTTTCCGTATGTGGAAATTGCCAGAGAGTACGAGGCAGCCGGGGCAGCCTGCATTTCGGTGCTGACGGAGCCGAAATGGTTTCTGGGAGAGAACCGGTTTCTGAAGGAAATCGGGGAGACGGTGAGCATTCCCTGTATCCGCAAGGATTTTACAGTGGATGAATATATGATTTACGAGGCAAAGACCCTGGGGGCATCGGCGGTTCTGCTGATCTGTTCCCTGCTGGATACGGTGACGCTGCGCCGTTATCGGGAAATCTGTGATGAGCTGGGGCTGTCGGCCCTGGTGGAGGCGCATGATGAACGGGAGATCGATTCTGCCCTGCAGGCCGGAGCCCGGATCATCGGCGTAAACAACCGGAACCTGAAGGATTTTACGGTGGATGTGCATAATAGTGAAAAGCTGCGCCGGCTGGTGCCGGAGGAGGTGCTGTTTGTGGCAGAAAGCGGGATCCGGACAGCAGAGGATATCCGGGTGCTGCGGCAGGCCCGTGTAAACGGAGTTCTGATCGGAGAGACCCTGATGCGTTCCCCTGACAAAAAGCGGATGCTGGATGAGCTGCGGGGCGCTCCGGGAGAAAGAGAAAACGCCGCTTTGTAGTAACAGTTTAGCGGAAGGCTGAACGGTTACGCTTTGTAACCGGCGGGAGGAGAGAAGCGCAGCAGAAAGGTCAGGACAGCAAGAGACCTGGCAGGAGAGGGAAAAGAGATGAAAATTAAGATCTGCGGATTGAGCCGGGAGGAGGATATCCTCTGTGCAAACGAGATCCGGCCGGACTTTATCGGCTTTGTGTTTGCTCCGAAAAGCCGCCGTTATGTATCGCCAAAACAGGCGGAACGCCTGCGCAGGCTGCTTTCGCCGGAAATCGTTCCGGTGGGCGTATTTGTGAATGAGGAGCCGGAGCTGGCGGCAGAGCTTCTGAATGAGGGCGTGATCGGGATGGCGCAGCTCCATGGCCAGGAGGATGAAGCATATATCCGGCGGCTGCGGGCGCTGACAGAGAAACCGCTTATTCAGGCATTCCGCATTGATACAAGACAGGATGCAGAGCGGGCGGAATGCTCGGGAGCGGATTATATCCTGCTGGATCACGGGGCAGGCGGCACAGGAGAGAGCTTTGACTGGTCGCTGCTGAAGGATGTGAAGCGCCCCTATTTTTTGGCGGGAGGGCTGAATCCGGACAATGCGGCCCGGGCGCTGCAGCAGGCAAAGCCCTATGCCCTGGATGTAAGCTCCGGGGTAGAAACCGGAGGGGTGAAGGACCCGGAAAAAATGAGAGCCTTTGTGCGGCAGGTACGGCAGGCATGCGGTACGGCAGCTTCTTCGTGCGGCAGGCCGGTGACAGAGCAGGAATAAAAAATAAGCAAAATCCAGAAAAAAACAGGAAACAGGAGGAACAGCATGGCAGAATCAAGAGGACGTTTCGGAAATCACGGAGGACAGTATATTCCGGAGACGCTGATGAATGCGGTGATTGAGCTGGAGGAAGCATACAATCACTATAAAAATGACCCGGCATTTCAGACGGAACTGACGGCGCTTTTCAATGATTACGCAGGAAGGCCCAGCCGTCTGTATTATGCGGAGAAAATGACAAAGGATCTGGGCGGGGCGAAAATTTATCTGAAGCGGGAGGATCTAAATCATACCGGCGCCCACAAGATCAACAATGTGTTGGGGCAGGCGCTGCTGGCAAAGAAGATGGGTAAAACCCGGCTGATCGCAGAGACGGGAGCAGGGCAGCATGGTGTGGCTACGGCTACGGCGGCAGCTCTTATGGGAATGGAATGCGTAGTATTTATGGGGGAGGAGGATACGAAGCGGCAGGCGCTGAATGTGTACCGGATGCGGCTGCTGGGGGCTGAGGTGATACCGGTTACTACGGGAACGGCGACGCTGAAGGATGCGGTTTCCGAGGCGATGCGGGAGTGGACCAACCGGATTTCGGATACTCATTACTGCCTGGGCTCTGTGATGGGTCCCCACCCCTTCCCAACGATTGTGCGGGATTTTCAGGCGGTGATTTCTAAGGAGATCAAACAGCAGATTCTGGAAAAGGAGGGCAGACTGCCGGATGCGGTACTGGCCTGCGTGGGAGGCGGCAGCAATGCCATTGGAACCTTCTATCATTTTATCGGAGATCCAAAGGTGCGGCTGATCGGCTGCGAGGCGGCGGGAAGAGGCGTGGATACCTGGGAGACGGCGGCCACCATCGCCACCGGAAAGCCGGGCATTTTCCACGGCATGAAGTCCTATTTCTGCCAGGATGAGTACGGGCAGATCGCCCCGGTATACTCGATCTCCGCCGGGTTGGATTATCCTGGTATCGGACCGGAGCACGCATGGCTCCATGACACAGGCCGGGCTCAGTATGTGCCGATTACGGATGCAGAAGCAGTGGAGGCGTTTGAATATCTGAGTAAAACGGAAGGAATTATTCCGGCCATTGAATCCGCCCATGCGGTGGCCCATGCCATGAAGCTTGCACCGAAAATGGACAGGGAGCAGATTATTGTAATTACCATTTCCGGAAGAGGAGACAAGGACTGTGCGGCCATTGCAAGATACAGAGGGGAGGACATTACAGAATGAGCAGAATAAAGGAAGCATTTGCCAAAGGGAAAGCATTTATCCCGTTTATTACCTGCGGAGATCCGGATCTGGAAACGACCGCTGCGGTGGTGCGGGCCGCCCAGGAAAACGGGGCGGATCTGATCGAGCTGGGAATTCCCTTTTCGGATCCCACGGCGGAAGGACCTGTGATTCAGGGAGCCAATATCCGGGCGCTTTCGGGGGGCGTGACCACAGATCAGATCTTTGCGTTTGTCCGGGAGATCCGCAGGGATGTGACGGTGCCTCTGGTGTTTATGACCTATGCCAACGTGGTTTTTTCTTACGGAATCGAACGTTTTGCAAAAACCTGCGCTGAGGTGGGAATAGACGGCCTGATCCTTCCGGATGTTCCCTTCGAAGAGAAGGAGGAGTTTGCGCAGGTACTGCGCAGGTATGACCTGGATCTGGTCTCCCTGATCGCACCCACCTCCGAAAACCGGGTGGCTATGATCGCCAGGGAAGCCTCCGGCTTTTTGTATATCGTATCCAGCCTGGGTGTTACCGGGGTGCGCAGTGAAATCACCACGGACATCGGCAGCATGGTGCGGCTGGTGAAAGAAAATACGGACGTGCCCTGTGCGGTGGGCTTTGGCATTTCCACTCCGGAGCAGGCAAAAAAAATGGCCGGGCTTTCGGATGGGGCCATCGTAGGCTCCGCTATTATTAAAATCATAGAAAAATACGGAAAGGATGCCGCTCCTTATGTGGGCAGTTATGTAAAGTCCATGAAGGATGCCATTCTGGAAGCGGAACTGTGATAAGATCAGGCGGGGTGTTCCGGGGAAAATGCCCCGCCTGAGGTATGAGAGAATTCATTGCTGCGCAATCTGCATCCGGTGAAAAAAATTTGCCGTATAATGGAAAAGTGCTAAATAAAAATAATTTTTTTTGTAGTTTTAGCGCAAATTATTATTGCAAAACCTAATCAAATAAGGTATAATTTGTACCAGTGGCGACAATGAGGTTGTAACATATGGCTTTTTTGCCATATGCACGACCTTTTTTATTTATACGGCACATTGACGTGTTAAAGCGAAAAAGCTGCGAAAGCAAGGTTTCAGATTATCTGTCTCAGGAGGTATTTGAAACGGGTAATTTAAAATAAAAAGGAGGATATAATTATGAAGAAGAAATTATTGAGCGCTGCTCTGGCGGCTGCCATGTGCATGGGACTTGCAGCAGGCGCATCCGCAGAAGAGGCTGCCGAAAAGGTTTTCCGTTACAGCACGACGGCAGAACCGACGACCCTGGACCCCAGCAAGGTAAACGCCATCTCTGATAATGAGATTCAGCATGCCGCTACCGAGTCCCTGGTTCGTAATACCGCAGGTGATGTTCAGCCGGGCCTTGCAGAGAGCTGGGAGGTTTCTGAGGACGGTCTGACCTACACCTTCCATTTAAGAGAGTCTAGCTGGAGCGATGGCCAGCCGATCGTGGCCGGCGATTTCGTATACAGCTTTCAGAGACTGATGAATCCGGAAACGGCCAGCCTTTATGCTTTTATCGGCGAGTGCATTAAGAACGGCTCTGCCGTTGAGGCCGGTGAGCTGCCGGTAGAGGAGCTGGGCGTATCTGCTCCGGATGACAGCACCCTGGTGATTGAGCTGGAAGCTCCCACCTCTTACTTCCTCAGCATGATCGGTTCACAGGCACAGTTCGCACCGCTTCGTCAGGATATTGTAGAGCAGTACGGCGCTGACTTTGCAGCGACTGCAGATAAGAATGTATATTCCGGTCCGTTTGTGATTTCAAATACCGATAACAAGGTAGTTACCTTTGAGCCGAATGAGTACTATTGGAACAGAGATGCCATAAATTGGGATCGTGTAGAGCTGTACACAGTAGAAGAGCAGGCTACCGCACTGGCTATGTGTGAGAGCGGTGATCTGGATTATGCAAGAATCCCCACCGAGCAGGTTGCGCTCTATGAAGGAGATTCCAGACATCATGAATACATGAATGGTAACGAGGACTACCTGTACATCAATGTGGGAAGCGAAGATTGCCCGATCCTGGCAAACAAGAACTTCCGTATGGCTTTGAACTATGCGCTTGACAGAAATACCTATATCGCACTTGCTACCAGCAACGTATATCTGCCGTCCAATACACTGGTTATGCCGCTGGTTGCCGGTGTGAACAGTACCTATGGCGAGGAGTTTGACCTGACGGAATCCTCTTATCCGCTGGACGGCGATGCAGCAAAGGCATTGGAATTCCTGAATGCAGCTCTGGAAGAGGAGGGCATTGCCAGCGCTTCTGATGTTACCGTTGAATTTGTAACGACAGATAACGAAACGAATAAGAAGATTGCCGAGGTCATTCAGGAAATGTGGCAGAGCGTTCTTGGCATTAACGTAGACATCCGCCAGGTAACTTACGGTGAGATCTACAGCACCGTATATCCCACCAGTGATTATCAGGTTGGTTATGCAGGATGGGGCCCGGATTACTCTGATCCCTACAGCTATCTTGGACTGTTTGAGTCTACCTTTACCAGCTATGGTACAAACTATTCCAATCCGGAGGTGGACGAGTATCTTGCCTATGCAAAGACAGAGCCGGATGCTCAGAAGCGTATGGAAGCTCTGAACAATGCTGAGAAGCTGATCCTTGATGATGCCGCTTTTGTTCCGCTTCAGTGCCGTCAGGACCATTATCTGATGGATGAGGATGTAACTGGCGTAGAATTCTACTTCTGCTCCGTCAACATCGATTGGATCTATGGTGATATTGCGGCTGATGCACAGTAGTATTTATAAAACAGTTTAGCCTTTAAGGTGATACGGAAGGAGCCGGGAGGTTCCTTCCGATTTGTTTAAGCTGTGAAAGAAATGGAGGTATAACATGGGAAAGTACATAGTAAAACGTGTGCTTGCGGCGGTCATAACCCTGTGGGTGCTGATTACAGCCGTGTTCTTTCTGGTAAGATTAATGCCGGGCGAACCCTTCACCAACCCCAAGCTGACACCGGAGATTCAGGCCAATCTGGAAGAGTACTATGGATTTAATAAGCCTCTGATTGTGCAGTATGGACAGTACATTGGAAACCTTCTTCGGGGAGATTTCGGATACTCCATGAAGTATACAAATAAAACGGTCAACTATATTATCGGCCAGACGTTCCCGTTTTCTGCGGATCTTGGTATTCGGGCGCTGGTTACGGCTATTTCCTTTGGTTTGATATTGGGTATTATATCTGCCCGGAACCGCGGTAAGGGCATAGATATTTTCTGTGTGTTTATAGCAATCATAGGTACGAGTATGCCGGACTTTATTGTCGGGGCAACGCTGCAGTACTTTTTTGGAATGAAATGGGGACTTCTGCCGGTGGCACAGTATAAGGGGTTTGCCTATACCATTCTGCCCACCTGTTCACTGGCTTTTTATACATTGGCCTCCGTATCCCGTATTATGCGGAGCAGTATGCTGGAGGTGGTGCAGCAGGATTACATAAAAACCGCCCGCTCCAAGGGGCTTTCTGAGATGCGTATCACGGCAAGGCATCAGATCCGAAACGCCATCATGCCGGTGATCACCATGATGGGACCCACGGTAGCAGCTACTTTGACCGGTACCTTTGTAATTGAGTCGATCTATGCGATTCCCGGCATGGGCAAATATTACGTGGAAAGTGTCACCAACAACGATTATGCTTTGGTTCTTGGAATGACCGTGTTCTATGGTATGTTCCTGGTATTGTGCAACCTGATCGTAGATATCCTGTATGGCCTTGTGGATCCGAGAGTACGTGTCGGTGGAAAGTAGGTGATCATATGGAAGAACAAAAAATTACAAAAGACATGTTTCAGGTAAAGGGAAGAAGCATTACGGAAATGGAGACCATCAGCCGTCCCAGCCTTTCCTTCTGGTCCGATGCCTGGAGGCGTCTCAGAAAAAATAAAGCGGCTTTTTTAGGCCTTTGTATTATTGTGGTGTATGCACTTCTGGCAATTTTTGCGCCCATGTTCAGTCATTATACGATGTCTGAGATGGACCCGAAATCGATGAATGCGCTTCCGTCTCTGCAGCATTGGTTCGGTGCGGATGCTACGGGGCGTGATCAGTGGGTGCGTGTCTGGATGGGCGCCCGGGTTTCCCTGACCATTGGTCTGTGCGCGGCAACGATCAATATGTGCATCGGCGCAGTGCTGGGGGGGCTTTGCGGTTATTACGGCGGTAAGCTGGATATGATCGTGATGCGTATCGTGGATGTTCTGTATGGGATTCCCAGCCTGATTATTACCATTCTTGTTATGGTGGTTCTGGGTACCGGAGTGACGACTCTGATCGTGGCCATGTGTATTGTGGGCTGGATCTCAAGCTGCCGTTTTGTCCGGGGCGAGGTTTACCGTTTGAAGGGGCAGGATTTTGTCCTTGCGGCGAAGGTTCTGGGCGTGTCGGATTTTGTTATTATTATGAGGCATATTATCCCCAATATTATGGGGCTTCTGGTTACAAATCTGTGTCTGGCGATTCCCAACGCCATTTTCCAGGAGGCGTTTTTAAGCTATATTGGTTTAGGTATTTCTCCGCCCAACTGTTCCTGGGGTGTACTTGCAAAGGAAGGGATTAAGATGCTGCGGGTGGCTCCCCATGAGGTTCTGATTCCGGCATTCTTTATCTGTACTACCATGCTGGCCCTGACGATGCTGGGCGATGGCCTCCGTGATGCTGTTGACCCGAGACTTCGCGGTACTGAGTAAGGAGGAGGAAAGATGGAAGAAAAAGAAGTTTTACTCGAAATCAAAGATCTTAGCTTCTCTTTTAAAACGTATGCGGGAAGTGTAAAGGCTGTCCGGGACGTCAGCTTTGATGTGAGAAAGGGAGAGGTCCTGGGCATTGTAGGAGAGTCCGGCTGCGGAAAGAGCGTGACCTGCCAGTGTATCCTGCGGCTGAATCCGGAACCGCCCGGATACTTCGAGGGCGGCGAGATCCTGTATCAGGGACAGGATATTCTGAAGATGAAAAATAAGGAGATACGAAAAATCCGGGGCAGAGAGATCGGCTTTGTGTTCCAGGATCCTATGACCTCCTTAAATCCCACGATGCGCATCGGTGCACAGATCGAGGAAGTATTTCTTGGACGCACGGATGTATCGAAAAAAGAGGTAAAGGAAAAAGCGCTGGAGATCATGCGCCTTGTAGGGATCTCTGATGTGGAAAAGCGCTACAGGCAGTATCCCCATGAGCTGTCCGGCGGTATGAAGCAGCGTGTGATGATCGCCATTGCGCTGGTAAGCCAGCCCAGCCTGATTATCTGCGATGAGCCGACCACTTCTCTGGACGTTACCATTGAAGCACAGATTTTGGAGCTGCTTCTGGAGCTGCGTGAAAAATTCGGAACCTCCATCATCATGATTACCCATGATCTTGGCGTAATTGCCAAGCTTTGCGACCGTGTGATCGTGATGTACGGCGGCAAGATCGTGGAGCGGGGTACGGTGAAGGAGATCTTTTATGATACGGCACACCCGTATACCAACGGCCTGATGAATTCCATTGCCAGTCTGGATATCGATAAGGATACCGTGCTGAAGCCCATCGAGGGGACGCCGCCGGATCTGTTTTCTCCGCCTGCCGGATGTCCCTTTGCGGCCCGGTGCCAGTATGCTATGGAGATATGTTATCAGCGTATGCCGGAGAGCTATCAGCTTTCGAAGGAGCATGAGACCAATTGCTGGCTGCGGCATGAGTATGCGCCCAAGGTGGATCTTCGGATGAAAAGGGGGGAAGAATCATGAGTGAAAATAAGATACTGACACCGGAACCATTGGTGAAAGTGGATGATCTGTGTATGTTTTTCCCTATTTCCAGGCATCAGGTGCTGAAAGCGGTGAATCATGTATCCTTTGAGATTCAAAAAGGAGAGACAGTAGGTCTGGTGGGAGAGTCCGGCTGCGGAAAATCCACCACGGGGCGGTGTCTGGTGCGGCTGTATGAGCCAACCTCCGGTCATGTATATTATAAAGGGAAGGATATCGCCAAACTGAATAAGGAGGAAAAGAAAAAGTTCACCGGCGATGTGCAGATGATTTTTCAGAATCCTTACGCTTCTCTTAACCCCCGTATGACCGTAAAGGAGATCGTCAGCGAGGGAATGAAGCTTCATGGAAATTATAAATCAGCGGCAGAGCTGGACGGAAAGGTGGAGGAGCTGCTGAACCGTGTCGGCCTTGGAAAAGACCATATGTCCCGGTTCTCTCATGAGTTTTCCGGCGGACAGCGGCAGAGGATCGGCATTGCCCGGGCACTGTCCGTAGATCCGGAGTTTATTGTCTGTGACGAGCCGATTTCCGCACTGGATGTGTCGATCCAGGCCCAGGTGATCAATATGCTGAAACGGCTACAGCAGGAGATGAATCTGACTTATCTGTTCATTGCCCATGATTTGAGCGTGGTTAAATATATTTCCGACCGTGTGATCGTGATGTATCTTGGGACGATCGTGGAGGAAGCGGAGGCGGATGAGCTGTATGCGCATCCCACGCATCCCTATACGAAGGCGCTGCTGTCGGCGATCCCCATCGCAGATCCGGATAAGACCAGAGCGAAGAAGAGGATCGGAATCTCAGGAGAGATTCCCAGTCCCATCAACCCCAAGGAGTGCTGCCAGTTTGCAGAACGATGTCCCTACGCCACCGAGCGGTGCAGAAATGAAGTGCCCAAGCGGGTTGAGGTGGCAAAGGGCCATACGGTGGCCTGCCATTTAGTGGAAGGCTAAATTTAAACCCTCGCTAAAAGAAATGAAACGTACTTATTTTTGACTGAGTAGATGCCGCATGGCCTGTGCGGCGTCCGCTCAGTCATTTTTTGTGCGGTGATGCGCACGGATGCATAAGGTAATTTATTGCTGCGCAATACGCATCCGGCGCAAAAAATGCCTTCGGCAAAAGGCGTACATGGGAAACACTCTCATCAGAAAAAACACTTCACGGTTATAATTGAGTTATGAGGGAAAATGTGGTAGGATAGGGACGGCAATACCAAAGGACCAATAAAAGTACTTTTGCAGCGTCCGGCTGAGAGGTACAGAGGGCTGCGGACCGGAGGATTGCGCAATTACAATTATCGATGAAGAAAGAGGCGCAGAAGATGAGTGAAATTGTAGTGGATAGAATCCGGGAATATCTGGGAAAGAAGGGGATCGGCGGATTTTTTATCAGCCGTCCCGTGAATGTGAAGTATGTCAGCGGATATACGGGAGAGGATTCCTACCTGTTTCTGACAGAAGATAAGAAGTATTTCATCACAGATCCCCGGTATACGGAGCAGGTGGCTTATGAGTGCCCGGATTATACGATCGTGGAGTGGAGAGATGCTTATGGTTCTGTACCGGGTGCGGCTGCAGGTCTGGCGGAAAAAGAGGGATTAAAGAGCATCGGATTTGAGGAAGATCATCTGACGGTGGATTTTTACCGCCAGTTGGAAGAAAGGACAAAGGCGGAGCTGGTGGGGCTTCAGGGCGTGGTGGAGGAGCTGCGTTCCCATAAGACCCCCAGGGAGATTGAATATCTGCGGGCGGCCTGCGAGATCGCTTCCCGTGCCTATGAGAAGATTCAGAAGGATATCCGGGTAGGCGTGACGGAGAAGGAGCTGGCGGCAAATTTGTCCCGGTATATGGTACTGGAGGGCTCCGATACCATGCCCTACGGCAATATTCTGATTTCCGGGGCACGAACCTCGCTTCTGCATGGAATTCCATCGGAGAAGGCTGTGGAATACGGGGATCTGGTGCTGATGGACTATGGCTGCCAGTACCACGGTTATTTGTCCGACATGACCCGAACCCTGGTGGTGGGAAAGGCTACGCCGAAGCAGAAGGAGGTTTACCGTCTGGAGCAGCAGATGGTACAGGATACGGAAGATTATATCCGTGCAGGCGCCAGCATCCGGGGGGCCTATGAGGCATCTATCCGGGCAATCCGGGATACGGAATATTTCCAATACCATTATTCCGGTATCGGACATGGGATCGGCATGTTTGTCCACGAGCTTCCCTTTATGGGCCCAAGATCGGAAGTCACCTTCCATGAGAATACGGTTCTAACCGTGGAGCCGGGCATCTATATTCCCGGCTGGGGCGGCATCCGTATCGAGGATCAGATTCTGATAAAAGAGGACGGCATCGAAAATCTGGTCTCTGCTACGAAGGAGCTGATTGAGCTGTAGGAACAGACGGCAGCCTCCTGAACAAAGAGGAATATTAGCTGCGGGGATTCAGATAATCCTGTACGGCCTCCATGAACTTCACAGTGGCCGGAGAGGCATATCTGCGGGAACGGACAGCCAGTCCCAGACAGCGGGCATAGGGCGTGGAGAGAGGTCTGATGACCACATGCTCCGGCAGACGCCGCAGCAAAAGCTCCGGCATCAGGGAAACTCCGAGATTATGAGAGACCATGGACAGGATCGTCTCGTCTCCTTTGATGCGGAATTTGATTTTTGGGGAGAGCTTTTCGCCCTTCAGGACGCGGAGGGTGTCCTCATCGGAGCCCTCATAGGGAAAAATAAAGGGATATTTTACCAGCTCCCCCGGACAGACCTTCTCCTTTCCTGCAAGCGGATGGCTGTCCGGCAGCACTGCCATGACCGGATCTTTCCGGAGCGTGCAGAATTCAAAGCCCTCCGGAGCGGGGGCGGACATCAGGGCGCAGTCAATGCGGCCGTCTAAAAGCCAGTGGGTCAGCTCACCCTGATCTCCTTCAAAGAGCTGGAGCTGGATCTGGGGATGCTGCCCGGAAAAGTGGTGAACGATTTCCGGCAGCCACTGCAGTGAAATGCTGTGGAAGGCACCCACCCGTACATTTCCGGTCTCGATGCCATTGATCTTGTCGATGGTTTCCTGCAGCTTGTCTGCGGCAGTGATGATCTGCCGCAGATAGATCAGAATTTCATTCAGCTCTGCGGTGGGCGTCACTCCCTCCCGGGAGCGGATCAAAAGCGGGAAGCCCATTTCCTGCTCCAGCGAGAGGATCATGTGGCTGATGCCCGGCTGTGTATAGCCAAGCTGTTCCGCAGCCTGGGTCAGGCTGCGGCACTCCAGCGTTTTCAGAAGTGCCCGGTATTTGAGAATGCTCATGGCGGTATCCTTTCTGGTTTCGGCGGTTCATTGGATTTTATTTAAAATATAAAAAAATGGAATATAAGATATTCATACAATTCATTTTACTTATGGAAGCTATTATAATACAATACAAATAGAAATGATAGTGAAAAATGCGGAGCAATCCGTGAACTTATATTTTTGGCGGTGGAGCTGTCGCAAAATTTCATTTGCAAGGTTCTGTATCCGGTGTTTGTGAGCACTTCCTGACATCTGTCCGCCCATGTCGGACTTCGTACGCCATGTTTCGGACATTTGTCTCAGTGATACAAACACTCTGGATACAGGTCCTTTTGCTTTTCGATTTTGTGACAGATCCATGAAAGTTAGAAAGAAGGAGCGGCTATGCGTGAGAAATATTTGAATAGGCTGGTGGAATGCATCAAGGCTTCTGATCTGGATGCGGTTTTGGTGTGTCCGGGGGAAGAGATGGAATTTTTACTTGGCTTTCGGCCGATGCTGTGTGAACGGTTTCAGGGCTTGTTTGTAAAAGCAGACGGAAGCATGTTTTATATCTGCAACTTGCTCTATCAGGAGGAGCTGCGCAAAGAATTCCCGGAGAGTATTCCTGTGTATCCCTGGTTTGACGGCGAGTTTATGACGCAGGTGGTAGGTCGGGTATTGGAGGAGCAGGGGCTGTCCGGAAAGAAGATCGGTGTAAATTCCGATGCCCAGGCCTTTAATATTCTGGAGATTATGGACCGGACGAATGTGACGTTTTGCAATGCGAAACCGCTGCTGGAGGAGATGCGGGTGAAAAAGGACGCCGGGGAAATGGAAGCGCTGCGGAAATCCTCAAAAATCGTGGATCAGGTATTTACTGAGGTGCAGGCGGTGATCCGGCCGGGCGTGACAGAGAAGGAAGTGCAGGAATTTCTGCTGGAGCGCATGAGCGCCCTGGGCGGCAAAAGCCCGGAATGCATTGTAGGCGCAGGCGCCAATTCCAGTTATCCCCATTACAATGATAATAAAGGCATCATTCAGGAACAGGACGTGGTTTTACTGGATTACGGGTGCACCTATGAGGGGCTGTATTCGGATATGTCCCGCACCGTTTTTGTGGGCGGCATTACACCGAAACAGAAGGAATGCTATGAGCTGGTAAGAAGGGCCAACGAGTCTGCGGAGGCGATGGCAGAGGAGGGAGCCTGGATTCCGGATATGGATAAAAAAGCCAGAGAGGTGCTGGATGAAAAGGGTTATGCAAAGACCCTGATCAACCGTCTGGGCCATGGTATTGGATATACGATCCACGAAGCGCCGGATATAAAGCAGTCCAATCCCAGGAAGCTGGAGCGGGGCATGGCGTTTTCCATTGAGCCGGGAATTTACCTGGGCGGTGAGTTCGGGATCCGTATCGAGGACGTGGTGCTGATCAATGAGCAGGGCCGGCGGGAGATCTTAAACAGCTCCACAAAGGAGCTTATCATATTGTAAGATCGGCTGTCCGGCAGGCAAGGACGAAACGTTATTTTTCGGGAAAGAACGGCAGGAATGCTGCGGTATTTCAGAAGAGAAAGAGGCAGAAAAATGAAGCAGCCACTTGTAACAAACATCCAGAAATATTCGATCCACGATGGGACCGGCATCCGCACTACGGTTTTTTTCAAGGGATGCCCGCTGTCCTGCCGATGGTGCCATAATCCGGAAACACAGCGCTATACACCGACAGTCCTGACCTATCAGGAACGGTGTACCGGCTGCGGCGCCTGCAGGGCGGTCTGTCCCCGGGATGCTGTCCGCATAGAGGAGCGGACCGTGCAGGAAGGCGGTAAGGAGACGGCAGCCGGGAATCTGACGAAGCCGGTTCGGATCGCTGTGACGGACCGGGAACGGTGCAACGGCTGCGGTGCCTGTACGGATGAATGCCTGCAAAACGCCAGGGAGCTGTGCGGGACGGCATGGGAGATCCCGAAGCTGGTGAAGGAAATCCTGAAGGATCAGGCCTTTTATGAGACCTCCGGCGGCGGAGTGACGCTCTCCGGCGGGGAGGTGCTGGCCCAGGATATGGATTATATCGAAACGCTGATGCGTACGCTTAAAAGCCGGGGCATCCGGATTTTTGCGGATACCTGCGGGGCAGTGCCCTTCTCCAGCTTTGAACGGATCCTTCCCTATACGGACACGTTTTTGTTTGATGTAAAGCTGATGGATCCGGAAAAGCATCTGGAATACACGGGCCGGGACAATTACCAGATTCTGGAAAATCTCAAGAAGCTGTCAGAAAGGGGCGCCTCCCTGTGGATTCGGATTCCGGTGATCGGCGGCGTGAACGACTCAGAGGAGGAAATCAGAAGCGTCGGCTGCTTCCTGCGGGAAAACGGAATTTCCTACCGGCAGGTGAATCTCCTGCCGTATCACAACACGGGAAGTGCAAAATATCTTCATCTGAACCGCAAATATGAGGGCGATGATTTTTATGTTCCGGATTCGGAGAAGATGGACCGCCTGAAAAAAACGCTGGAGGCGGAGGGCATCGGGCCGGTATTCATCGGCGGCTGAAAACAGGGTAATCAGGAATGTCACAGACATCCTTACAGATAGAAAGATAGAAAAAAGGTAACAGGTTGGCATTGTAACCGTAGGGCCGCAAGGCGGCTGCGAAAACAGAAAGGTGTGAAGGAAAATGGAAGAACGAGGAATGAATGAGCGTATCCGGAAGCTGAGGAAGGAAAGTACCGAGACCCAGGCCAGCATTGATATGGAACGGGCAAAGTATTTCACAGAGGCCTATAAGGAGTATGAGGGCGAGGTCAGCATTCCGGAGCTGCGGGCGCTGAGCCTGAAGAACTATTTTGCAAAAAAGACTATCAGCATTCATGACGGAGAGCTGATCGTGGGCGAAAAGGGCTGCGGTCCCCAGGCATCTCCCACATTCCCGGATCTGTGCTGCCATACGGTGGAGGATCTTCAGGTCATGAATGACCGTGACCTGATTAACTTTAAAGTAAGGGAAGAGGATTACGGATTTCAGGAGAAGGAAATGATTCCCTACTGGGAAAAACGCTCCATCCGTCACAAGATCCTGATGCATATGACACCGGAATGGAAGGCGGCATACGGCGCAGGCATTTTCACTGAGTTTATGGAGCAGAGAGGGCCGGGACATACCGTCGGTTCCGAGAATATTTACCGCAAGGGCTTCCGGGAGCATAAGGAGGATATCCGGAAATCCCTGGAAAGCCTGGATTATCTGAATGATCCGGAGGCGCTGAATAAAGAGGCGGAGCTGAAGGGCATGGATATTGCCTGCGATGCGATTATGCTGCTGGCATCCCGCTATGCAGAGCTGGCGGAGAAGATGGCGGCGGAATGCGCCGATGAAAAGAGAAAGGAAGAGCTGCTTCAGATCGCAGAGAACTGCCGCGTGGTTCCTGCCGAGCAGCCGCGTACCTACTGGCAGGCGATTCAGATGTACTGGTTCTGTCATCTTGGCGTAACTACGGAGCTGAATCCCTGGGATGCGTACAGCCCCGGAAGGCTGGATCAGCATCTGATCCGTTTCTACCGCAAGGATGTGGAGGCTGGGATCCTGGATGATTATCATGCCAAGGAGCTGCTGGAGTGCCTGTGGGTGAAGTTTAACAATCAGCCTGCACCGCCCAAGGTGGGCATCACGCTGAAGGAAAGCAGCACCTACACCGATTTTGCCAATATTAATACGGGCGGTATCACTCCGGACGGCAAGGACGGTGTGAATGAAGTAAGCTACCTGATTCTGGAGTGCATGGATGAGATGAAGCTGCTGCAGCCCTCCTCCAATGTGCAGATCAGCCGCAAGACGCCCCAGGATTTCCTGAAGAAGGCCTGCGCAATTTCCAGAAAGGGCTGGGGACAGCCGGCGTTTTATAATACGGAAGCGATTATTCAGGAGCTTTTGAATGCCGGCAAGTCCATTGAGGACGCCAGAAAGGGCGGAACCAGCGGCTGCGTGGAAACCGGTGCATTCGGCAATGAGGCGTATATTCTGACAGGTTATTTCAATATTCCGAAGATTTTGGAGCTGACCCTGTTCAATGGCTATGACCATATGAGCAATCAGCAGCTAGGGCCAAAGACGGGCTATGGCTATGAATTTAAAAGCTATGAAGAGCTGTGGAACGCCTTCTGCACACAGATAGATTACTTCCTGGATATTAAAGTAAAGGGAAGCCTGGTAATTGAGAAGATCTATGCGCAGGAGATGCCTGTGCCCTTCCTGTCCATCCTGACCAATGACTGCATCGCCACCGGAAAGGATTATAACGCAGGCGGCGCACGTTACAATACCAGCTATATCCAGGGGGTGGGTATCGGTACGATTACCGACTGCCTGGCAGCCATTAAATATAATGTATTTGACCATGAAAAATTCTCCATGAAGGATCTGATGGACGCTATGCAGGCGGACTTTGCAGGCTACGACAAGATCTACAATCTGGTAACAAGCAAGACGCCAAAGTACGGCAATGATGATGATTATGCGGATGATATTATGAAAGATGTATTCGAATATTACCGCAGCCATGTAACCGGCAGAAGAAACAACCGGGGCGGCCAGTACCGGATCAATATGCTGCCCACCACCTGCCACGTATATTTTGGCGATGTGATGATGGCCAGCCCCAACGGACGCCATGCTCACAAGCCGGTATCCGAGGGTATCTCTCCGGAAAAGGGCGCCGATGTGAACGGACCCACCGGCGTGGTAAAATCCTGCTCAAAGATGGACCATCTTGGCACCGGCGGAACGCTGCTGAATCAGAAATTTACTCCTTCCGTAGTGGCGGGAGAGCAGGGGCTGGATCAGATGGCAAACCTGGTGCGCACCTATTTCAATCTGGACGGACACCACATTCAGTTCAACGTCATCGACCGGCAGACGCTGCTGGACGCACAGAAAAATCCGGAGGAATACAAGGATCTGATCGTGCGGGTGGCAGGCTACAGTGATTACTTCAGAAATCTGAGCAAAGAGCTGCAGGATGAGATCATCATGAGAACAGAACAGAGCTTTGCATAAAGCCAGGATCAGAAAAAACGATATGCTCCCTTCCAGGCAGGCAAGTGAAATAAGAAACACTTGCCGCCTGGAAGGGAGTTTTTTTATCTCATAGGAAACTCCTCACTTTCCTATATCATAAAAAGCCCTTCGGGCGTTGCTGCGCACGGATGCATAAGGGAATTTTACATTTAACGGAAATTATGACCTGGATTTTGCACAGATTTTACAGAAAAGCGGTTTTGGACTTTACGGCCCGGATTTATCTTTTAGAGGTACCGAGCGGGTACAAGACTATGATACATAAGAAGGATGCTTATGTGAGATGAAAAGGAGATTTGAATGATGAGAAAAATGGCGAATGTAATGATGACCCTGGCTCTTTCGGCAGCGTGCGCAGCAGGAGCTGCAATGACAGCCTCTGCGGCGGATTTTGATGCATCTACCGATATTTCCGTGCTGTCCAGAGAGGACGGCTCCGGTACAAGAGGAGCGTTCATTGAGCTGTTCGGAATTGAGCAGAAGGATGCGGATGGAAATAAAGTGGATATGACCACTGAGGAAGCGGCCATTACCAACAGCACATCGGTTATGATGACATCCGTAGCAAACGATGTATATGCGCTGGGCTACATTTCCCTGGGCTCTTTGGATGACAGCGTAAAGGCAGTTGAGATTGATGGTGCAGTCCCTTCCGTTGAGACGGTAAAGGACGGGAGCTACAAGGTAGTAAGACCGTTCAACATTGTAGTAAACGAAGAGACGCTGACCCCGGCAGATCAGGATTTTATCAACTATATTCTGAGTGCAGACGGCCAGGCAGTGGTTTCTGAAAACGGATACATTTCTATTGATACGGAGGATGCATTTGTATCAGATGGGTCAGAGGGCAAGATCGTGGTAGGCGGTTCCTCTTCCGTATCTCCGGTTATGGAAAAGCTGGCAGAGGCTTATCAGGCGGTCAATGCCAATGCAGAGATCGAGCTTCAGACGACAGACAGCACCACCGGCATTTCCTCCGCCATTGAGGGAACCTATAACATCGGTATGGCTTCCAGAGAGCTGAAGGACACGGAGGAAGGCGTTACTGCAATTAAGATTGCGGATGACGGGATTGCAGTTATTGTAAATAAGGATAACCCCATCGAGAATCTGACCTCCGAGCAGGTATTGAACGTATACACCGGTAAAACGCTGACCTGGGAAGCGCTGGCAGAGTAATCTGCCGGCAGCCCCATCGATTATTCAATCAGAGGAAATTCAAATGGCAGTATTTTGGAATAGGCATAAGGAAAATTTCATGCACGGGGTATTTCTCGGGGCGGCCTGCGTATCCATCCTGGCCGTTGCATTGATCTGTATTTTCCTGTTCGGCAGCGGCATTCCTGCGATTGCGCAGATCGGGCCGTTTAAGTTCCTTCTGGGAACCACATGGAAACCAAACAACAATTTATATGGCATCCTGCCCATGATCGTGGGAAGTATTTATGTAACGGCAGGCGCCATCATCACAGGCGTTCCGATCGGTTTTTTGACAGCGGTGTTTCTGGCAAAATTTTGTCCAAAGAGCATTTACCGCTTCTTTAAACCCATGATCGACCTGCTGGCTGGGATTCCTTCCGTGGTATACGGCTTCTTCGGGATGGTGGTGATGGTCCCCTTTGTGCGGAATGGCTTCGGAGGAAAAGGAAGCAGCATACTGACGGCTTCCCTGCTGCTGGGCATAATGATTTTGCCTACTATTATCAGCGTGTCGGAGTCAGCCATCCGGGCCGTACCGGAAAGCTACTATGAGGGCTCCCTTGCGCTGGGAGCGACACATGAACGCAGCGTATTTGCAGCAATGCTTCCGGCGGCGAAATCCGGCATTATGGCAGGAATCATTCTGGGAGTGGGGCGCGCCATTGGAGAAACGATGGCGGTGATTATGGTGGCAGGAAACCAGCCCAGAATTACAAACGATATTTTAAAGGGCATCAGAACCCTGACAGCCAATATCGTGATGGAAATGGGATACGCCACAGACCTGCACCGGGAGGCGCTGATTGCCACCGGCGTGGTCCTGTTTGTGTTTATCCTGATCATTAATCTGCTGTTTTCCATTGTGAAGGCACGCGGGGAAAGGAGCTAGAAGATGACGGAGCGCTTGAAATCCTACCGGCGGACGCCGGGCTCATTTCTTTTATTTCTTCTGGTCAGCCTTTCTGCGGTGCTTACAGCGGCAATCCTGATCTTTTTGGTGGGCTATGTGCTGGTAAAAGGGGTACCCTACCTGTCGGCGGATCTGTTTGCCTGGGAATACACCTCAGATAACTGCTCTGTGGTTCCGGCTATGATCAATACCCTGCTGATGACGGTGATTTCTTTGCTGATCGCAGTACCCTTCGGTATTTTTGCCGCTGTTTATCTGGTGGAATATGCACGCAAGGGGAATAAGCTGGTAAGGGTCATCCGCATTACGGCAGAGACGCTGACCGGGATCCCCTCCATCGTTTACGGCCTGTTTGGGATGCTGTTTTTTGTAACTGCCTTGAAATGGAAATATTCTCTTCTGGCCGGGGCATGTACCCTCTCCATTATGATTCTGCCGGTGATCCTAAGAACAACGGAGGAAGCCCTGCTGGCAGTTCCAAATTCCTTTCGGGAAGGGAGCTTCGGCCTGGGCGTAGGAAAGCTCCGGACGGTTTTTAGGATCGTACTTCCCTCCGCCGTTCCCGGCATTCTTTCCGGCGTGATTCTGGCTACCGGGCGTATCGTGGGCGAGACGGCAGCCCTGATCTATACGGCCGGTTCCGTGGCAAAACTGCCGGGCAGCTTATTTGACTCCACCAGAACGCTGGCCGTCCATATGTACGTGCTTTCCGGGGAAGGCCTGCACACGAATCAGGCATATGCCACGGCGGTGGTGCTTTTAATTTTAGTAATTATCATGAATCTGATTTCTTCCGGTCTGGCGAAGAAGGTTTCTAAGGCATAAGCTTTTACCGAAGTGCTGCCGGTGTGCGGAACCCGTGGAAATCCGTCAGGCGGGCGGGAATGGTGTAACGAAAACAAGTATGGTATACAAAGAATATCAAAAAAGAATGTGTATGCCATTATATATAAATTCGACAAAGCAAGGAGTAGAATATGAATGCGATAATAGAATCCAAAGCTCTCAAATTGTGGTATGGAGACCACCAGGTGTTAAAGTCGATTTCAATGGATATACCGGAGCATGAGATAACAGCACTCATAGGTCCATCCGGCTGCGGAAAGTCCACATTTCTTAAGACATTGAATCGAATGAATGATCTGGTACAGAATGTACGCATTGCAGGTGAGGTAAATTATAACGAGCATAATATCTATGCCCCGGATGTGGATGTGACCGCATTGCGTAAAGAGATCGGCATGGTATTTCAAAAACCGAATCCGTTTCCAATGAGTATCTATGATAACATTGCGTATGGACCACGAACCCATGGGATTCGGTCAAAGGCTAAACTGGATGAGATTGTAGAGGAATCTCTCCGGTCGGCAGCGCTTTGGGATGAGGTAAAGGACAGGCTGAAAAAATCGGCCCTGGGGCTGTCTGGCGGACAGCAGCAGAGATTGTGCATTGCAAGGGCAATCAGTGTGCGTCCTCGTATCATCTGCATGGATGAGAGTACGGCTTCCCTCGATCCGATCAGCACAAGTAAGATAGAGGATTTGGTTGCAGAACTCAAATCACAATATACAGTTGTCATGGTTACTCATAACATGCAGCAGGCCGTCCGGATTTCAGATCGGTGCGCGTTCTTTCTGATGGGAGAACTGGTAGAGTATGGCAAGACGGAGCAGATGTTTTCCAGACCGCAGAATAAAAAGACCGAAGATTATATCACGGGAAGATTTGGATAAAAGAAATTGCATAGATTACGAATGATGAAAAGGCAGATGTGAGTGAAAATGGGAAATATTATTCGGTCTTTTCTAATTTTGATAGATATAAATAGAATTATAATAGATGAATAAATAATATAAGGTTTATGAGTGATAGTAAGACTTTTGTGCCACAACTTAATAGTTATGCTCAAATTCCGATTTAAAGAGTAAGGGCATGAAAATGAGAAAAAGCTAGGGTAAAGTTTTTGTAGGAAAAAAAAGAATAGAAAGCACCTGATTCCTGTGTTAGGATTTAAGGTGACCAAACCAACAATCCAAGGAGGGTGCTTTCATGATTAACAGTATACGACATTTTCAGGAAAAAGGGGTAAAAAATTTAAC
>JAUNON010000147.1 GCA_030537145.1 Lachnospiraceae bacterium
CACTTTTTTATTATTAACTATATCCAGCCCCCTTTATATCATACGCAGATTTCTGTTAATTTTTCGTAGGAAGGATTTTCCCGGCAATTCAAATCCATTCCCCGGCAATCGAAAAAGGGGCTGTAAAAAAACAGCCATAAAGAAAAGCTACAGTGTTGCTAAAAGGTAACACTGTAGCTTTTCTGAGCTTATAAATCATTTTTATGTAAAAATAGCATCACTTACCAAACCTATCCGAAAATAGGATTCCTTTAGAACGCATCTGCGGGCTGCTATGCTACACTGCTGGTGGACCGCTTCTTTTTGTTATAGTATTTATAGAGATTATAGCCGCAGGAAATCAAGGTCAATTCCAAAATAACACTTTCTTTCCCTCTTCGGAAGAGTCTTTTATAAGCTCTGTCCCATTTGATAATGCCGAAGGTTCCCTCTGACTGAATGCTCCGGTTCATACATAAGAGAGCTCCGTGAACACATTCCAGATTTGAAATAACTTCTTCATGGAAGCCGGTGAGTTCACGGTTTATTCTCACAGTACGGTTCCCTTTTGCTGATTTACAGCATTCCGATTTATATGGGCAGTCTTCGCAGCTTTCACATTCGTATATTTCTTCGGTTCTTCCATACTTATTCCCTTTTACATGCTTATTGTACTTAAAAACAAATTTTCTGCCGTTTGGGCAAGTCAGGTCTCCCTCCGCATTCCGTTTGAAATTTACTGCACGGTAAGGATCTGTTCGATATTTTTCATTTTTGGTTTCTTTCTCAAACATGGTGAATTTCATGTATTTTTCCATTCCATGTTCCTCGCAGTACAGGTAATTATTATAGGAACCATATCCTGCATCAGCTATCGGATATTTCGGATAGTGTCCGTAGGTTTTCCTGAACTTTTGCATGAGGGGAACAAAGCAGTCCTGATCAGATGCGTAGGGTTTTGCATCTATCACTGCGATGTATTCGTCACAGATGGCAGCCTGTACATTGTAAGCCGGAAGAAGCTGGTCATTTCCCATGTAATCCCTCTTGATACGCATGAACGTAGCATCATGGTCGGTTTTTGCATAACTGTTTCTGATTTCGCCGCAGATTTCGATGTGCTTTGCATAGGTTTTCAGCCGTTCCAGATATCCTTCCATTTCTTGATACTGCCGCTGGTGAAGTGTTTTACGATGCCCGCGTCCGGTAACAAACTTCGTTATATCAAGGTTTGTTGCTGTGCGGTACTGCACAAGGAGGTCTTCCACATAATCAACTGCATAAGCCTCTCTTTTTTCAAACTTTATTCCCTGATAGCCCAGCACTTCTTCATTTATCCTGTCAATGAGTGCAGAAAGCTTTTCGAATACTTTATCCCTGTTTCTGACACAGGATTTTTTCCATACCCAGGTATAGCGGTTGGCATTCGCTTCTATTTTTGTCCCGTCAATGTATGTATGCTCCAGGTCAACCTGTTCTTTTTCGAAGATGTAACGATTAATCTCTTCAAAAATCGTTTCAACAGATGCAGTAAGTTCGTTTCGGATAAAGTTTCCAAAAGTGGCAAAGGAAGGGGCTTTCATTCCATCAAGGAGATACAGAAAACGGATGTCGTTCCGGCAAAGTTTTTCAATATCCCGCAGGGAACTGATACCATGTTCCATGAATGCAAACAGTATCACTTTGAGCAGCTTCTGTGCATCACACCTTGGACGACCTGTTTTGTAGTCCTTATCATCTACAAAGTATGGTGTTAGGTCAATGTGATCCACGACTTCACAAAAAGTATATACCGGGTCAGATATATCAATCAATTTTTCTATTTCCAATGGTAATTTCAACTGACGAGTGGTATAATTACCATTGGTGTTATTAGTTAGTAGCATAATTAATTATACCAAAAAATCGCTGAAGTCTCACGACCTCAGCGATTTTTTCTTAAGGGAGTTTTTTTACAGCCCCTGCCTCATAGAACCCGCACGCTGCTTACGCACCGCCGCCGTTCTTACGCATCCTGCAACTTTAACATATAGATACAGTTCGGCTTGTCCACCT
>JAUNON010000024.1 GCA_030537145.1 Lachnospiraceae bacterium
GACTGTTCTTTTCTGTATGACTGGTCTTCCGGTGAAATGATACCGTTTTACCCGATTGATATGGAGCGGCTGGAGGATATGAATATCAAGTTTTTTGAAACACCGCTGCTTTATAGTGAGGAAAAGTTCGTCTGCAGAAATGAATATGATGAAACATATGTGCCAGATCAGCTTTACTGGTTTGTCAACGGAAAGGCACATGAAATTTCTATGATATATGACGGATCGAATATATTGGAGCAAAACGTTGTTTATAAATGGGATTTCGATCATTCGCTCACGCATGCGTATGAGACGAAAGATAATTTGGTTACGGGAAAAAGCGGAATATTTCTCCTGCTGTGTAGCGATGATCCTGCAGATGGAGAAGAGAACCCGGTAATTACCCATTATATGGTGTATTCTCTGGAAACAGGCGCCTGGAATAGGATTGACCGTGACCTGACAGATGCGGCAGGTTCCGTTTGGCCGGTAGCTGCAGTTGGGGATGTGAAAAAGTGGATAGCAATAGCAGACCAGGATAGTAAGATCTGGCTGTATGACCAGTCAACGGATACATATTTTCAGGAATACGAGATTGACGCTGATTTAGAAGCGGTAGAGTCCCTTCAGTTTATTATGGAGGATCAGTATCTGGCAGTCAGGACCAAGTATCATGATATCATAATCGATGTGGACAGCGGCGAAACGGTTTATAAGCAGTATCGGGAATATTGCTACTATAAGGAAACATCGTATTGGTGGCAGGACCAGCCCCAGGAATTGTTTATATATTGCAGATGCGGGACCGGAGTGTGTATTGATACCAGCACATGGGTGGAAAAGTATGAAATAGACCATCTTGTTTTTGCTTCTGACAGGGTAGTTATTACGAATAATTATTCCTATCTTTCTGATGATGATGGAGATTATAATACGATAGTTATCTATCCATATTATAGCCTGGAGGAAAAAATCAGGCTGGCAGAAAACAGATTCCTCTTATCGGAGCAGGAAAGCATGTAACAGTTTCGCTGAGAGCTGAACTGTTACGAAAGAATAGAATAAGGCGGGAAATATACTGGACATGTTTTGTTTGGTAGAGTAAACTTACTTTAAGTGTAGTGAGAGTGGCGAAAGACACTACTTTAGCAGATCATCTATCAAAAACGAAAGAGGATATATTATGAACGGAGACATGACCAGGATTTCGCGGGAAAGCTATAGAAAGGCGACGGTGGAAGCTCTGACGGTACGGGAAGCGGTTGATTTTCTGGAAAGAGAAGCAAAGGTGCGTACTTTAAGAGAGAAATTGGAAAAATTTTCAAAGGGCAGGGATTTGAGCAAGCTGCTGGTGGCCGGCCTGCTGGAGCATCATCCGGATATGAAAAAGGATTCTGTGGAGCGGCGTGTGCGGGGATGGCTGAAGCCGGAGCCGGGGCATTCGATTAAAAAGCAGGATGCCATTGAAGTGGCGTTTATACTGGAGCTTGATGTGGATGAGGCGGATGAATTTGTGACATTGGTGTCAGAGGAGCGGCTTCATTGGAGAAATCCGGATGAGATTGTCTATATTTTCGCACTTCAAAATGGAATGTCCTATCAGACCGCAGTGAAATTGGCCGGGCAGATGGAGGGAATTCTGTCGCAGGTTCAGGAAACACGGGAATTGGAGGAGGACAGTTTTACGCCTATGATCCGGTCGCAGCTCTCCCAACTGTCAACGGTGGAAGAATTGCAGGACTATCTGCTTCATGCGGTTGGCCGGCTTGGACGGTGCCACAATAACGCCTACCAGATGTTTCTGGATATGATGGATGCACTTGAAAATCCGGAAATAGATGAAGTGGAAGCGGATATGTTTGGGGAGGAGCGTCTGACCGTTCGGGATATTGTGCGTGAGTATTTCTATGAGGACAATGTGCTGTATGCAAAAAGTAATGCGCGGAAAACCCAAAAGGGAAAAGCCGGGGAAGAGGAATGGTGCATACTTACAAAAATCCAGGAGAGCATTGCATCAAGCTGGCCGGACGAGATAGCGATTTCCAGGATGAAGTCCAGAAAGATGGATGTCAGCAGAAAAATCCTGATTCTGCTGTTTCTGGCTACGGATGAGGAGTGGAAAGAGACAGGCGAGGATGTTTTTGAGGATATGTACCGAAGGATGAACGATATGCTCGGGCTTTGCGGCTTTTCAACGCTGGATCCCCGGGTGCCCTTTGACTGGCTGATTATTTACTGTATGTGCGTTACAGATATACTGGATATGGATGACCGTATGCATAGGATTTTTAATGAGATGTTTGGAATGGACCCGAAAGCCGGCGGGAAAGCGTAAGATGGCCATATGGCAGAAGCGTTTTCTGGTCAGAGTAAGGAGCCGTAAGCTTCGGTATCGGGAGGAGGATCATTATGGCGGAGAAATATACCGAAACATACATAGGAAATGCAGATGCAGAGATGATACCGGAGAGAACGGACAGAGCGCGCAGGATTATTGTAATGGGCGGTTCTTTTAATCCGCCTACGGTGACTAATAAAAAGCTTTTGCTGGCTGCCGTGGACTCTCTGCATGCGGATGGGGGGATTTTCAATGGATAACAAAAGAAATAGCTCAGATAAGAAAGAGGAACGCATTGGCCGTACAATCTGGATGGTCAATCATTCAAAAAGAGAAGATCTGGAGAATCTGATAAGGATGGTACCGGAGAAAACGGTCAGCGTGCCGGATCTGATTCTTCCGAAGCTAGGTAAATTGAATATGTCTGTGGAAGTGATGTCGGAGCTGGCCGGCTTCAATCGTGCTACGGGATATAAGATTATGAATGGAAAGCAGCGGGCGGAACGTGATATACTTCTGCGCATCGCGTTTGTCCTGAAGTTTGATTATGATGAAACGGTGCAGCTTCTGAAAAGCGGTAAGAAGGCTGCCCTGACTGGAGATACGCAGCGGGATGTTGCTATTATTTTCGGAATTGTAAATGGATTGTCCCTTGGAGAAATGGATTCTGTTCTTGAGGATTATGGGCTTCCGGTGCTGGTTCCGCCGAAGAAAAATCCAGATAAGTAATTTTGAAGCGAAAAGATCCGTGATGACGTTTGTCTACCGGGAGTAGACAGATTCAGGATGGAATACGGTATGATGATCCTGAGAAGATACTTTTCATATTTATGGAGGAAGGCAGATGGATATCAGCGGAGTATATTTTTGTTCAAGGTGTATGCGGCAGATCGAGGAAGAGGAAATCTGCCCATACTGCGGGTATGATCACAGGAAAGAAGAAAATAGAAATCCTGCGCTGGAAAAAGGCACCCTGCTGCACCAACGGTACCAGTTGGGAAGCGTGATTGGAATCGGCGGGTTTGGCATCACCTATGCGGCATATGATGAGATCATACAGATACCGGTGGCAGTGAAAGAGTATTTCCCCCAGGAGTTTGTATGGAGAAATACCGAGGATTCGGATGACGTGATCGTAGAGGAGGAAAACCGGCCGCTTTATCTGGTGGGGATGGAGCACTTTATCCGGGAGGCCCGGGTGCTTGGCATGATGAAAAATATGCGGGGCGTAGTCGCGGTACAGGATTATTTTGAAGAGAATGAAACGGCTTATATTGTCATGGAATTCATTCGAGGCGTGACGCTGGGGGAGTACGTAAAAGAAGTGAGCCTGAAACCGGACAGGCTTTTTGAGATGCTGAAGGAACCCATTGATGCGTTGGCAGCCTTACATAAGCAGGGAATATTGCACAGGGATATTACTCCCTCCAATCTTCTGGTGCAGGAGGACGGCAGCGTGAAGCTGATCGATTTTGGCTCTGCCTCCAGAATGGACCGGGAGCAGAGCATGGTGGTGGTGACAAAAAAATATGCGCCTCTGGAACAATATGGAAATGACGGTCAGGCGCTGGGACCATGGACGGACGTTTACAGCTTTTGCGCCACACTTTATGATGTGCTGACGGGAGAGGCACCTGAGGATGCCGTATCACGAAGTCAGAAGGATGAGATGATTCCGCTTTCTAAGAAGAAGCTGAATCTGAAAAAATATCAGAGCCGTGCCATTCAGAAAGGGCTTTCTATGAATATTGAAAAGCGCCCTCAGAGCATGGAAGAATTCAGATCCATACTGTTCAATACGCCGATGCCGGAGGAAATCCGGCTCCGGCGGAAAATTATGCGGGAATATGCGGCAGTTACCGCAGGCGTCGTTCTGGCAGGGGCATCCATATTTTTCATATTCACCAGGAACTGGTTTCCCACATGTACGCTCATGAATGCGGAAAATGTGGACTTTGCGGGCTATACCGGGGATCCTGGCAGCGGGACAGAGGTTAGCGTGTTTGGAAATGAAGCGTATACCAGGGATGAGATTGCTGCCGTTTTTTTCCTCGACAGTACCAATGCCGCACCGGAAGATGCCTGGGATGTATCGGATGTGCAGGATGGCAGCGTGCTGGCATGGACAAAAGAGAGCGGAGAACGGTATGATCTGTATATCGGTGCAGAGGGCGGCGTCAATGCAAATGAAAGCTGCCGGTATCTGTTTGCAGGATTTGAAAACGCAGAGACCATATCCTTCGGGGAGGATTTCGATACGGGAAAAACGTCGGATATGGAAGGCATGTTTTACGGCTGTACCAATTTGACAGAGGTGGATCTGACCGGATTTGACACTGCGAATGTGACAGATATGAACAAAATGTTTGATAACTGCAGGAGCCTGAGCGCTGCGGATCTGACCGGGTTTGATACGGCAAATGTGGCGGATATGAGCAGTATGTTTGCTTACTGTTATCTGCTGCAGGAGGTGGATCTGTCCGGTTTTCAGACGCAAAAGGTGACGGACATGTCGGATATGTTCCACTACTGCAGAGCACTGCAGAAACTGGATGTGAGTAATTTTGATACCGGCAGTGTCACAGATCTGTCGGGAATGTTTGCGGGATGTTATGATCTGGAGCGTCTGGAGCTGACCGGATTTGATACGGCGGCAGCGGAGGATATGGCACTGCTGTTTTCCGGGTGCAGCAAACTGACAGAGCTGGATGTCAGCAATTTCCGGACAGATAAAGTGAAAAACATGGCTGGTATGTTCTCCAACTGTTCCGGATTGAATGCTTTGGACATATCCGGATTTCAGACATCTGCAGCGATTGATATGTCATCCATGTTTCAGGGCTGTGAGAGGTTGGAGGAGCTGGAAATCAATCATTTTGATGTGAGAAAAACAGAAAATATGACATCTATGTTCGAAGGCTGCAGCAGTCTGACAGAACTGGATCTGAAGGGATGGGAAACCATTTCACTGAAAAACATGAAGGCAATGTTTAAGGACTGCTCCGGATTGAAGCGTATTGACCTGAGCGGAATCAATACTTCGGGAGTGGAAAACATGTATTCCGTGTTTGGGGGCTGCAGCAGTCTGGAGACGCTGGATCTGTCCGGGCTGGATACTTCAAATGTCACTACCATGTGTTTCCTGTTTCAGAATTGTGAGAAGCTGGAGATCTTAAAGATAGGTCAGTTTGACACCTCGAAGGTGGAAGATATGAATTGGATGTTCAGCGGCTGCCGTGCGTTGACAGAGCTTGACCTGACCGGACCTGGGTGGAATACATCCGGCGTGACCGATATGAGCTTTCTGTTTTATCAGTGTGAAAGTCTTACAAGGCTGGATCTTAGCAGGTTTGATACTTCTAAAACAAAGGATATGGACAGGATGTTCGGGGGCTGCAGTAGTCTGACAGAGCTGGATTTGACTGGCTTTGATACCTCCGATGTAGAAAATATGTATGGGATGTTCATGGAATGTGAAAGCCTTTCCAGACTGAGTATCGGTGAGCTGTTTCATACAGCGAAGGTAGAAAATATGCATAATATGTTCCGGAGCTGCAGCAGCCTGACAGAGCTGGATCTGAGCAGGTTTGATACCTCCAGAGTGACGGATCTGTCCTATATGTTTGAAGGCTGCAGCAGCCTGACAAGCTTGAACCTGAAGGGATTTTCCAATACAAAGGTAAAAAATATGTCGGAAATGTTCTCTGACTGCAGCAGTCTGACAGAGCTGGATCTGAGCGAGTTCGGAACAGGTCAGGTGACGGACATGTCCTGGATGTTCGAGGGATGTATAAGCCTTACTTCGCTTGATGTCAGCGGCTTTGATACGTCCGGAGTGACGGATATGAGATATATGTTCTATAACTGCTGGAGACTTACGGATGTAGATTTATCCGGCTTTGATACCTCGAACCTGAATTTTTCGGAGGGGATGCTGTCCGGCAGCCCATGGGAGGGCTGTGAATTGTCTGAAGTGGTTCCAAGGACGTGCACGCTGCTGGATGTGGAAGCTGTGGATTTTGCAGGACGAAATCTTGATACGGCAGTTGGAGAAGAAACAGGTGTGTTTGGGAACCGGGAGCTGAACCGCAGTGAGATCGGCAGTATTACATTTTTAAATCAAACCGCTGAAGCCGGAAGCAATGCCTGGGATATCTCTGTCAATCAGGATGGGACAGTGCTGGCATGGACCGGGCAGAACGGAGAGCTGTATGATCTGTATATCGGTGCAGAGGGAGGAGTCCGGGCAAACGAGAATACGAGAGCTATATTTGCATGCTTTGAAAATGTTCGGGAAATCCGGTTTGACGGCAATTTCATAACCGAAGATGCGGAGGATATGAGCGCAATGTTCTGGAATTGCTATGCGCTGGAGGAGCTGGATCTATCCGGCTTGGATACATCACGGGTACGGAATATGCGGGCAATGTTCGAAAACTGTGAGAGCCTGGAGAAGCTGGATCTGCAGAATTGGAACACGGAATATACGCGGGATATGGGATATATGTTCTATGGGTGTACTGCATTGAAAGAGCTGAATATTTCAGCATTTGACACCAGGAATGTTTCCGATATGATTTCCATGTTTGATGGCTGTGTAAATGTGGAGTCTCTGGATGTGAGCGGCTTTGATACCAGAAAAGTCACGTCCATGGGATGGATGTTCTATAATTGCATCAGACTGAGTGAGCTGGATGTATCGGGATTTGATACTTCAAAGGTTACTAATATGAAAAGTATGTTTTACGGCTGCGGGCAGCTGAAGGAGCTGGATGTATCAGGATTTGTCACCCGGAATGTGACAGATATGTCTTATATGTTTTATGACTGTAAGAAACTGAAAAATCTGGATATCAGCAATTTTGAAACGCAGATAGTGCAGGATATGTCTTATATGCTTGCAGGGACTGAATTTGAGGAATAATGGATCGGTAAACAGTCATGGCATCCCGGGAGCAGAGCAAATCGGAAATAGTTGCTTGTCAGGCGAAAAAATGCAGCTATTACGTGATAAAGTGTATTTATCAAAGAAATACGTTTTTATACTGCCGAAGGCAGGAGAATTTGGCTGTATGTTTGGAGAGCTGGTGAATGGAACGGCAACGCTGACTCTTGCACAGCATCTTTTCTGTATGAAATAAGGCGGTAAACAAAATGCAGGCTATAACGGGCTGGAAAAAGCAAGGAGGCTGCAGAGTGAAAATAGAATTGTGGGAAAGGCCAAGCCGGAAATTTGTGGATACTACCAGAGATGTCGTATGGATCAGCGAGGAAACGGATGAGAAGGGGCAGCCTCTTTTCATGCGTATTCCGGAAGAGAGAAAGACGAAATACGAACAGGGAAAAGGATTTCAGGTAGGAGAGTATCATTATTCGTCTGTTGAGCAACTGACGTCCAGATGCATCGATGAAGAGAAGAAGATTTATCAGGAAAATTATGGTCATACGGTGATAGAAATAGAAGAGCGTTTTCCGTGCTTTGACAGTTATGATTTTATGTACGAAAACAGATATTATCACTGGATTTATTTTGTGGCGGATAACAAGCTGAATTGTGTATATTATGAGGATGAAAGTAAGTTTATAGAAGTGACAGAGGATGTAGAGTCTCTGCGGAAGGAGTCATGGAAGGAAATGAAGGCGTGCGGATTTCTGGATGAATCGGGAATTCTTCAGTTTTGATGAGGATAAAACGAAGTATAAGGTGCTGCGTCGGCGGGAAGGAATGGAAGGGGGATTTTAAGTGATGAGAAAAGAAAAAAGGAGACAATGCTTCGGGACGTGGAAGGAAAAGATGAGGAAATTCGAGAGGCTGGCGCTGACTGTGTTTTTGATTGCCTTTATGATATTGCCTGTGCGGGCGGCTGCGGCAGATGATCGGAAGGAAGGGGTAACAGAGGGAAAGAAAATATTCATTCATCCAAATGGCGTTGCGTTCTGGGGATGGGATGAAACACTATGCAGTGCGCTTCAGGATAATTCAGGGGACCTCTATGATTTTATCAGCGAGGGAACGGCGCCCTTTCGGATTCAGACAGTAGCCATTGCGGATAATTATCTGTATATGGATACGTCGAAGGGGTTGTACCGCATGAACCTGGAAGAGTACAGCCAGGGCTCAAGCGTGGCGCAGCAGTTGTTTGACAGTATGCTGATCAAAGGATTTCAGTTGTATGAAGATTATGCCTATTTTTTGTCTGGAAGCACCCTCTGCAGAGTGCCTGTTGCCGGTGGGGATAAGGAGGAACTGGCCACAGGCGCGGAGGATATGGAGCTGACCAACCAGGGCATTTATTATACGGATGAGGACGGCGGCCTGTTTCTGCTGGAATTTGACGGTTCTGAAAGATCCTTTGTAACAGATACGCCCCGTGAGAGTACCTTTACTTTTGGCAGCCAGGCCATTTACTATTGGAGTGAAGAAGAGGACAGCCTTTATCAATATTCATTAGCAGATGAGACGGTTACAAAGGTAGGGCTGCAGCAGGAATTCGACCCGACGGACTGTGTCTGGGCGGCGGATAATTATCTGCTGTATAGTTCGGGGCTTGACGTATATAAGCATGAACTGAGCACGGGAAACGAGTGGGAAATGGATTATTTTTACGGGTTAATGGGAAAAGAGGACGGCCTTTTTCTGGATGATATTCTGTACTATGCCATTGGAGATATGGTTTATTGGGATAATGCGGTGACAGGTGAATGCAAAAAAATAAGTATGGAGGATGCAATATCCGGTGATCAGACGGTTACTTCCTTTGGCGGTGATGGAACGGCTTCGGGCTCCGATACGGGAGATTCTGGTTCGGCAGACTCCGGAGCCGCTGCGGCAGAGGGCAGCGCTGAGGTGGACAGCGGATCCGGATATGATATTGCAGAAAATATTTCGATTGGAACCAGTGAAGGAAATGCGTTTGTTTCATCGACTTACTTTACCCTTTATCTGCCGGGGGATGCTGACTGGGATTTTGAGGTGGTGGATCAGACAGCGGTCCTTTTCTACCATGTGCCGTCCCGGGAGGCCGGTTGCGGAGGAACCCTTGTGACGATCAAAGCGTATGACTGGGGGGATAACGAATACGGAGATTTTCCGTCCTGGAAGATTGCGGGGGTTTCCGATGCAAAGAAATATGTGGCAATTTTCCCCACCGATCTGCAATGTGATCCGGAAAATGATCAGCAGATGGCAGAATATCAGCGGCTGCTGGAATACGTAAAGCGGATCGACTCTGAAGGGTCAAATAATCCGTTTTCTGTAAATGTATTTTAAATCAGCAGCAAAAGGCCCGCTGATTCGGAGGCTTTGTGTAATATGTATAAAAAAGAAGGGATTCGGAAAGGGAATCCCTTCTTTTTTTGTGAATAAATCGGTGAATATATTTATTGACAAAACGATGATGGAAGTGCTAGAATAGATTTAACGTTAAACCAACTAAAAAATAGGAAATAAATAGAAAAAAATGTGCATAATGATGATAAAAAAGAAAACGCACATAAATTTTTTAAGAAGTTTAACATTAAACTTAGACAAAACAGCAATGGAGAGGGACGGGTTAAAACAGCGGCTTTAGCTGCTGATAAGGAAACGAAAATCAAAGGCCGAAGGGCACGATGAAAGAAAGGAAGGATAAGTTTTATGAAAAGAAGAGTTGCAGGTTTATTAGGAGCTACATTGGCCGCATCTATGATGCTTGGCGTAGCAGCACAGGCAGCAGATATCACAGTTAATCTGGGGATCTGGCCGGAGGACACACTGACCGATGAAATCACTATGCATGAGGGATTTTTGGAGAAGATGAAAGAGCTTCGCCCGGATGTAGAATACGTTCCGGCATACTACAAATATTCTACCGATACCTTTATGCCGATGGTAGAGGCCAGTACAGTACCTACTGTATTTGAGTCATGGTTCACGGAGCCGCAGAAGCTGATTAAGCAGGGCGCAGTGGCAGATATTACCGATCAACTGGAAGAGAGAGGATGGCTGGATGCCATGAATCCCGCAATCCGCGAGCTGCTTTCCGATGAAAACGGACGCATTTACGGAACTCCGCGTGATGGCTATGCGCTGGGCCTGATGGTGAATGTGGATCTCTTTAAACAGGCGGGCCTGGTTGATGAGAACGGTGTTCCGAAATTCCCGCAGACCTGGGATGAGCTGGCAGAGGACGCAAAAGCAATCAAGGAAGCTACTGGTGCTGCAGGTCTTTGCCTCCTGGCAAAGGATAACGCAGGCGGATGGCACTTCAGCAATATCGCCTGGGCATTCGGCGCTACCCTGGTAACAGAAAATGAAGATGGCACCTTCACTGCTAATCTGGCTTCCGATGAAGCGATTGCAGCTATGGAATATGTAAAATCTCTGAAATGGGAATATGACGTGCTGACAGCAGATCCTACCAGTGAGGATTGGGGCACCGGCTTCACACAGATCGCTACCGATAACGCGGCTATGTATATCGCAGCAAACGATGCAGTAAACCAGCCTACGGCAGGCAATGGCATGGCTTTGGAAAATCTGGCTATGTGTGCAATTCCTGCAGGCCCTGGCGGACAGTACTCCCTGTCAGGCGGTACACCGTACATGTTCTCGAAGGATGCTACTCCGGAAGAGATCGATGCAGCTTTAGATTATCTGGAAGTAATGGGTAAATGCCCGGTAGTATCCGATGAGACGGTGTCAGGTCTGGAAGCAGATGCGCAGATGAGAAAAGATGCAGGCATCCCGGTGATCCAGAAATTCCCCTGCTGGATTAATGAGGACTTCCTGGCAGCGGAAGAAAAATCCATTGAAGAAAATGCGAACGTAGATCCGGCCCTGTATCAGCCTTACTTTGATGCAGTATCCGCAGACGGACTTCGTACTGAGGAACCGGGACAGACTCAGGATATGTATGCTGAGCTTACCAAAGTTCTGCAGGCAGTTTTAACTGACGAAAGCGCTGACGTTGCATCACTGATGCAGACGGCGAACGAGAACTATCAGACGATCCTGGATAATGCGGCACCGGCAGCAGAATAAAAACGGCAGTGTCTGACCCTTTATAAGAGGAGACAGACAATCTGACGAAAATAGAAGAAGGTAACAGTTCAGCCCAGGGCTTTGCACTGGCTGCAAAGCCCGTAAGAACAAGTGACGGTTGAAAAGAAACCAGCCACTTCGCCGAAGGCGAACTTTAAATGGGCTGGGTTCCGTAACAGTTTAGCGGAAGGCTGAACTGCTGCAGAAGAAGCGCTTCGCGCAGGGTGCGCGGGGCGCTTCTTCTATAAAGGTGAAAATCCTTCGCAAAAGAGGTGGAAATTATGAAAAAAAAGACAAAATTTAAGCGCAGGGATCTTATGAGCTGGCTGGTTATGCTGCCGTCCGTGATCCTCTTTGCATTTTATGTCTGGGAGCCGCTGCTGGAAAACGTCAGGCTCTCTCTTTACAGCACGATTCGTTATCAGACCATTGACTTTGTAGGATTGGCCAACTACAGCCGTGTACTGAAGGTGCCGGATTTTATGGCGGCATTTAAAAATACTTTTTCCTATACCTTCTGGTCTCTTTTGATCGGGTTCTTTGTGCCGATGATTATGGCAGTATTGATTTCCGAGACGGTTCATTTGAAGAGCTTTTTCCGTGTAGGCGTTTATTTCCCGAATATCGTACCCGGTTTGGCCACAATCTGGATTTGGAATTACTTTTTTACCCCGGGACCCACCGGCGTATTGAATATTTTGCTTGGGAAAATAGGGATTGCGCCTCAGGTTTGGTTAAATGACAGCCGGTGGACCATTCCGCTGATCGTTATTACCATGACCTGGAAGGCGGCCGGTTCCACCGCATTGATTTATATGGCCAGCATCAGCGGCATCAGTGCTGACCTTTATGAGGCGGCCACCATTGACGGCGCCACGATCTGGCAGAGAATTAAAAATATAACGCTGCCCAGCATCACAGGGCTGGCAAGGACACTACTGATTCTCCAGGTGATTTCCGTATTCCAGATTTTGTATGAGCCCATGGTACTGAAAAATGGCGGACCAAACAATGCGAGTATTTCCCTGATGATGCTGGTTTACCGTTTCGCATTCCGTGACAGTGATTTTTCAGGTGCGGCAGCTATGTCGGTTATGATTTGTATCATTCTGATCCTGCTGAGCGGACTGTATATGAAGCTGACCAGGAAAAAAGAAGAATACTAGGAGGGAGCGCATATGTTTTTTAAGAAATATTATGATAAACGTGATGGAGCAATCCGCGGCTATGATATGCACTCCAGAAGCTCCAGAGTGCTCAGCGTGCTGATCATGCTGATGTGTGTTGTAATGGTAATGATTGCCCTGTTTCCCATTGTGTGGGTCTTTTTGGCGGCATTCAAGGATATTAAGGATTTCAACACAAACGTATCTCTTCTGCCCTCCCACTTTGATTTTGCAGGAGTGGCAAAAACCTGGGGACAACTGAAGTTTTCAAAGTTTTATGTGAATTCTATCATATTGGTGGTGGGCAGCGTTTTCTGCGCCATTCTCTTTAATGGTTTGCTGGCTTACGGCCTTGCGGTGCTGAAGCCCAAAGGATATAAGGTGATTCAGGCGCTGGTGATGTGGAGTCTGCTGATCCCGTCTACCGCCAGTATCGTTGCACTGTTTAGAAACATCAATATGCTGGGCATGAGCAGGAGCTTTCTTCCGCTGTGGCTGGCATACGGAGCAAATGCTTTCTGGGTGGTATTGTTTAAAGAGTTTTTTGAGGAGCTGCCCACAGAGCTTCTGGAGGCGGCCAGACTGGACGGCTGCGGCACGCTGCAGGTATTTCTGAAAATGGTATTGCCCCTGTCCAAACCGATCATCATGGTAGTGGCCATCTTTGCCGTGACCACTTCATGGTCTGACTTCCTGCTTCCGTATCTGGTATTGAACGGTTCCGGAAAAGAGACGGTTATGGTAAAACTGTTCAGCTTTAAGGATACGCCTACCAATGCGGTGGCTATGCTGCGGGCGGTCATGTTCTCCATTATCCCTCCCACAATTCTGTTTGTTCTTTTCCAGAAACAGATTACGGACGGTGCGGCGGCCGGAGCAGTAAAAGGCTGATAACAATTAGAGAACGGGGAAAACGACTATGGCTAAAATTGCGGACATTTATTTTAAAGAGCATCCCTGGCAGATTATCGAGGAGGGCTTCGATCCTGAGCATGCGCAGGTGGCAGAATCTGTTTTTGCTCTGGCCAATGAGTATATGGGAGTCCGGGGATATTTTGAGGAAGGATATTCCGGAAAGAGCCTGAAGGGCAGTTACTTCGGAGGTATCTACGAACAGAAAAAACAGGAATCCTCCTCCTATGTGGGAATTCCTGATATCACGGAGTTTATGGTAAATGCAGTGGATTGGCTGTACACAAGAATAGAGGCTGAGGGACAGCAGTTGGATTTGCATACAGCCGTCATCCGGGATTTTTCCAGAACCCTGGATTTCAGAAGCGGACTGCTGAAAAGAAGCTTTCTGTGGGAGATTGAGCCGGGGAAAACGCTGCAGGTAACGCTGGAACGTATTTTGTCCATGGAGCAGGTGGATACGGCGGCTCAGAAAATTACGCTGACCCCTCTGGATTTTTCCGGTGATATTACGGTAAGGGCAGGACTGGACACTTCTATTGTCCATGGGAATGCAAAAGAAAATTTCTGGGACTGTCTGTCCGTGGGAACGGAAGAAAATACACTGACAATGACGGCGCAGACGGTACATACAAAGCAGCAGATTTGTTCTGCCATTCGTCTGGAGGGGCAGGATTTCATTCCGGCAGGATGTGAGCAGGAGGAGAAGAAGGCGGTGCTGGTTTATTCCCTTCCGGCCAAAAAAGGAGACAGCTATGTGCTGGAACGCCGTGTGTGCAATCTGGTGTGCAGAAGCAGTGAAGAGAGGGAAGCGTTTGCAGCTCAGTGCTCCGCAGCGGGAAAACGGCTGGATCAAATTTCCTTTTCCTCAATTTTAGAGCGGAATACCTCCTGGTGGGGACAGGTTTGGAGGAACTGCGACATAGAAATCAATGGGGATCCGGCGAATCAGCAGGGGATTCGGTTTTGCATTTTTCAACTGTTCCAAACGTATCACGGTGCGGTAAAGGGCAGCAACATCGGCGCCAAGGGACTGACCGGAGAGGCCTACAACGGAAATGCATTCTGGGATACGGAAACCTACTGTCTGCCCTTCTTCCTGTTTAACGATCTGGAGGGCGGAAAAAATCTTCTGTATTTCCGCTACCGGACTTTGGAGGAGGCAAAGAAGCGGGCAAAAGAGCTGGATTGCCAGGGGGCCTTTTACCCCATTGCCACCATCAGCGGCAAAGAGTGCTGTAATCTGTGGCAGCATTCCAGCCTACAGTTACAGGCCTCCACAGCAGTGGCCTACGGCATCTGGTTTTATGAAAAGATGTCGGGGGATCAGGAATTTCTGGCAGGTCCGGGACTGGAAATGCTGATTGAGATCTGCAGAATGCTGGCTACCAGGGGGGACTTCTCCGGAGACGGCAGCCGCTATGGTTATTTCTGCGTCATGGGGCCGGATGAATTCCAGATGATGGTAAATCACAACTGCTATACCAATTATATGGGGCGTTTTACCTTCCGCTATACGCTGGAGGTGATCGGAAAATTGAAAAAAGAGGATGCAAAAAAGCTTTCTGAGACAGCGGAAAAAACCGGGCTGACGCAGGAAGAGCAGGAGCAGTGGCAGAGAATGGCGGACCGCATGTACATTCCCTACGATGAGGAGAAAAAGCTGTATGAGCAGCATGAGGGATTTTTCACTCTGCCGCATGTAGATGTGGATCAGATTCCGGTGGAAGAGTTTCCTCTGTATCATCACTGGTCGTATGACCGGATTTACCGGAATGATATGATTAAGCAGCCGGATGTTCTGATGATGATGCTGTTGTTTAACGGTTCCTTCAGCGAGGAAGAGCTGCGGGTGAACTATGAATATTATGAACCGCGCTGCATCCATGAAAGCTCGCTGTCTCCGTCGGTGCATTCGATTCTGGCCAGCCAGTTGAAAAAACGGAAGGAAGCATATGAATTTTTCCGTTTTGCCACCCGGATGGATTTGGATAATTACAACCGCAACAGCGGGGAGGGGATCCATACCACCTCCATTGCAGCGGCGTGGATGAATATTGTGTACGGGTTCGGCGGACTGCGCTCGGACGGAGTATGTCTGGCTCTGAATCCGTCTATCCCGGATCAGTGGAACAGCTACTCTTTCCATCTGCATTATGGAGAGGATGTCCTGACCGTGCAGGTGGACAGGGACAAGACCACCGTTCTTACAGAGAAGGGTACTGAAGTGAAAGTGAAATTGTACGGGGAAGAGATTACGCTGGGAAAAGAACCGGTCTGCGTGGCGATTCCCGGGGAATGGAGAGAATAGATGGACTGGAAAATCCGAACATCAGACAGGGATGTGGAAAGAATATCCACGCGGGGCAACCGCTTTCTGGTGGGCAATGGATACCTGGGTATCCGGGGCACGCTGGAGGAATACCGGAAGGAGCAGCTTCCTGCCGTGAATCTGGCGGGGATTTTTGATCAGGTGGGAGATAGCTGGCGGGAACCTCTGAATGCTCCCAATGGACTGTATACCTATGTAAAAGTAGACGGGGAGGCTTACGGACTGCCGGGCCAGGAGCCATTGGAGCATGAGATGGTTCTGGATTACCGGAATGCCCTGTTCTCCAGAAAAACAAGCTGGAAAACCGGCAGAGGAGTTGTGACGGTGATTTCGGAACGGTTTGCCAGCAGAGCGGAAGTACATTTGATTGGAATGAAATATACAGTGACGGCTGATTTTCATGCGGATGTTGAGCTGTACACAGGAATTGACGGAAATGTGTGGGAAATTAACGGCCCCCACTACCGTCAGATGGAAGCCCAGGTTCTGGAGAACCGGGCGGAGATTACAGCGATTACCCAGGAAAAGGGAGATACGGTTACGGTGATGGAAGCTGTCTGTGCAGATTTTCCCCACGGGTCAGAAGGCTCCTGGAGGAATAAGGAAGCGCTGCACAAATATGAATTCGTGACGGAGCCGGGCAGAGCGTATCAGATCCGTAAGGGGATCGTGGTGTTTACCAGCAAGGATGCGGGCTGGAGCAAGGAGCGGGCCGGTCAGGTGCTGGAGGAGTTTTCAGACTCCGGCTACGAGGCTGAAAAGCAGAAGCATCGGCAGGCCTGGGAGGAGAAATGGAGGTACGGCCAGGTACTGGTGGAGGGGGATGATCAGGCTATGGAGGCGCTGAATTACTCTCTGTATCATCTCCTGTCCATTGCGCCTGCTCATGCTAAGAGCATGTCGATCCCGGCCAGAGGCTTGTCCGGTCAGACCTACAAAGGGGCCGTTTTCTGGGATACGGAGATGTTCATGCTGGATTACTTCCTGTTTACGGATCCGGCGGTGGCCCGCACCCTGATGAAGTACCGGGTGGATACCTTGGGCGGAGCGAAACAGAAAGCGGCTCAGTATGGCTGGGAGGGCGCTTACTATGCCTGGGAGAGCCAGGAGGGCGGATATGATGCCTGTACGGATTACAATGTGGTAGACGTGTTTACGGGCCGTCCCATGCGGACCTTCTTCCGGGACAAGCAGTATCACATTTCAGCGGCCATCGTCTACGGTATTATGCGGTATTCCCATATCACCGGGGATGATTCTCTGCTGAAGGAGGGCGGTCTGGAAACGGTGATCGAGTGCGCCCGGTTCTACTACAGCCTTCTGTTAAAACGGGCCGGAGGAACCCGGTATGAGATTCACGATGTGATCGGTCCGGATGAGTACCACGAGCGTGTCAACAATAATGCCTACACGAATCGTATGGCAAAATATACGTTTCAGATGGCGGTGGAGCTGCTGACCGGACTGGACCGGTTTGGTGATCGGGTGAAGGAAAGCATTGAGCAGCAGTACCGGGTGCCAAAGCTGCTGGAACAGTTTGAGGATGCGGCAGAGCATCTCTATGTTCCTGCACCGGATGAGCAGGGAATCATTGAGCAGTTTGACGGTTATGGGAATCTGGAGGATGTCTTTGTGGATCAGGTGCGCAGCCGTCTGCTGCACGAGAAAGAGTATTGGGGAGGAGCCTACGGCGTGGCCTCCCAGACGAAGGTAATCAAGCAGGCGGATGTGGTGACCATGCTCAACCTGTTTTCCGATGAATATCCGGAGGACATCTGCCTGAAAAACTGGAAGTACTATGAGCCGAGAACGGAGCACGGCTCTTCCCTGAGCGCCTGTATGTATGCCATGCTGGCCTGTAAGTGTGGGATGCCCAGGGAAGCCTATCCGTTTTTTGTCAAATCGGCCAGGGCGGATTTGAATGACGGCGGTAAAGAATGGGCAGGGCTGATCTACATCGGCGGCACTCATCCTGCGGCATCCGGCGGTGCCTACATGACAGCGGTGGAAGGCTTCGGCGGCGTAAGCTTTACGGAAGGAAAGCTGAAGGTGAAGCCGCAGCTTCCGGAAAACTGGAAGCGGATGAAATTCCATATTTGCTGCGGCGGGAAGCGCTATGCAGTGGATATCCGTCCGGAGGAGACCACCGTGGAGGAAGTGGAAGAGTAGGGCTATCGGATACGAAAATATCGGACGGAAAGTACGGATTGCGAGGAAAAGCGATAAGAAACCAAAAATACAAGAGGCGGCTTCCATAGAGAAAGGAAAACAGGCCGTCTCTTATGCTTGTCTGCCTGAAAAGCAGATATCACTATAGAAAATTTACTTAACGAATAGGGGGATCGGCGGTAATTTCTTTCACGCTGTCACGCTCCACCAGATGAACCGGCAGAATGATATTGGATTGCTTCGGCTTTTCACCGTTCAGAAGCTGCAGCATAAACTCGGCGGCCAGCCGGGCTTTCTGATTCATATCCTGATGGATGGTGGTTAATGGAGGCATAACCATCTGGCAGAGGGTAATATCATCAAAGCCGACAATGGAGATGTCCTCCGGAATCCGGACATGATTTTTGTGGAGCCCGCTCATAATTCCCACGGCCAGCAGGTCGGCGGCGGCCACGATACCGGTAAGATCCTTGTGGCGGGTGATGGCATCGGCAGCAGCCTGGCAGGATGCCATGCTGTCCATCTCATACTCAAAGAGGATGGAGCGGTCAAAAGGAATGCCGGCTTCGGTGAGCGCAGCTTTATAGCCAAGAAATCGTTCCTGGAGCACGCCTCCATCCTTCAGCAGAGGAGTGGCAAAGCCGATTCTTCGGTGGCCCTTTTCAATCAGGTGCCGGGTGGCCAGATAGCTTCCGTGAAAATCTTCCAGGCCCACATTGTAAATGTTGTCCTGGCGGACGTAGCTGTCGATCAGCACCACGGGGGTATGGAAGGAAGAGAGGGCATCGAAAAAGGTATCATGGAAAATACCGGTAAAAAAGAGGCCGTCCACATTCCAGTTCTGTAAAAAGTTAATCAGCTCTTCCGTGGTTTTCACGGTGCGGAGCATCAGATAATAGCCGTGATGCCGCAGCTTGCTTTCGATTACGCCGATGGCGGCGGAATGAAAGGGATCCTCCATCATATTGGTATTATCCCTGGTAATTACGTGGTTGATGAAGGCCACCACCTTGGAGGATTTGGATACAAGCGCACGGGCGGACATATTGGGGGTATATCCCAACTGGCGGATTGCATGATTGACCTTTTCGATGGTTTCCTGGGAAACCCGCTCCGAACGGCCGTGAATTACGTTGGAAATGGTGGTGCAACTGACGCCGGTATATTTGGCAATGTCCTTAATCGTAGCCATGGTATGTGCCCTTTCTATCTAAAAATCAAATAATTAATTTTAACTATATCATGAATCATATTTTTTGCAAGATACAGGAGGAAAAAGAGATGATACAAGGTGTAATTTTTGATCTGGACGGCGTATTGGTATCCACAGACGAGCTGCATTACCAGGCCTGGAAAAAGCTGGCCGGTGAGCTAGGCATTACAGGCTTTAATAGGGAGGATAATAAACGGCAGAGGGGCGTCAGCAGAATGGCTTCCCTGGAAATTGTCTTGGAAAAAAGCGGCAAAACGTATACAGATGAAGAGAAGGCAGAGCTGGCCGACCGGAAAAACGAATATTATAAAGCGATGCTCTCCGGCTTGTCCGAGAAGGATGTGCTGCCCGGGGCGAAGGAGACCCTGGAAATTCTGCGAGGCAAGGGCGTATTAACGGCAGTGGGATCTGCCAGCAAAAACGCACCGTTGATTTTGGAGAAGATCGGTCTTTTGCCTCTTTTGGACAAGATTAGCTGCGGCCTGGATGTGACAAAGTCGAAGCCGGATCCGGAGGTGTTTCTGGTAGCTGCGAAAAAGCTGGGACTGAACCCATCGGTCTGCCTGGTGGTGGAGGATGCGGCCGCCGGTATTCAGGCGGCTGCCGCAGGCGGAATGAAGTCTCTGGCAGTAGGGCCGTTGTATGAAACCCTGGGCGGTACTTACCAGGCCAGGGATTTGTCCTATGTGAAGGATTGGGAAGAGATTCTGAAATAGGAGCAGGGGAAAGCATCCTCCGGCAGGCTTAGGAAAAATCAATGTGCTTATGCAGCCTGCGCAGAAAGAAGCAGCAGATAATGATCGATACCAGGGAAGCGGCGGGAGCCGCCAGTCCCATTACGTAGAGGGAATCGGTCGCATATTTGCTCAGAAAATAAGTGGCCGGAATCCGCACTCCGAAGGTGGCGATCATACTGTGGATAAAGGAAATAAGCGACTTTCCGTAGCTGTTGAAATAGGAGTTCGTGCAAAATACAAAGCTTACGAGAATACAGTCGATCGTATAGGCACGCATATATTGTCCGGCAGCGACGATAACGGCTTCGTCCCGGGAAAAAACGCCTGGGAGGACATTCGGGAAAAGCTGTGCAAAAATACATACTGCGATGCCGAAAATCATGGCATAGAGAATGCCGCAGCGGTAGGAGCTGCGGGCGCGGCCCGGTTTTCCCGCCCCCAGGTTCTGGGCGGACATGGTAGCTACTGCAGCGGCGAAGGCTCCTGCAGGCAGAAAGGCAAAGCCCATGATCTTTTCTGCAACGCCGACGGCCGCAGAGGGGATCAGTCCCAGCGTATTAACAATGGCAGTAATGGCCAGAAAAGAGATATTGACCAGTGCATCCTGCAGCGCAAGAGGAAAGCCTACCTTCAAAATAGCGGCTGCATCGTCTTTTCTGAAACGGAGATCGCCTCGGCCAAAGGAGAAGGGCAGCCCCTTTTTCATATATACAAGGAAGGCCAGAAAGCTTACCATCTGTGCGGTGACTGTGGCGATGGCGGCACCCGCTGCCCCCAGCCTCAGCCAGCCGGAGAGCAGAAAATCTCCTGCAATATTTACCCCACAGGCGATGACAATAAAATAGACCGGCGTTTTGGAGTCGCCGATCCCCCGGAAGATGCCGCTTACCGCATTGTAGCCGATGATAAAAGGAATTCCGCAGGAACAGATGAAAATATATTTCCTGGCATCGGCAACTGCCTCAGACGGCGTCTGCATCAGAGAGACGGCTGTGGGATGAAATATAAGCATAACGGGAGTCAGAAGGCAGGCCAGCACCACGAACACGATGGCCAGATTTCCTACTGCGGAGGCTGCCCGTTTTTGGTTGTTCTCACCAATCCTGCGGGCAATGAGGACCGTTCCGCCGGTGGAGATTCCCAGAATAATACCAGTCACGGTTTGCATGACCTGACTGCCGATGGCTACGGCGGACACTGCCGCAGAGCCCGTATACTGTCCGACTACAAACAGATCCACCGCACCGTAAAACGCCTGCAGAAAACTGGCCAGCAGAAAGGGTGCGGCGAATTTCAGCAGAGCGCTGCTTGTTTTTCCGTTCAATAATTCATTTTTCTGTTCCATTTTCTTCCTTCCTCCATGATCAACAGAAAAATCCGGACCAGACGGGCTTCCCGGGATAGACTCTTGCAGCTTCTTCTCCGCGAAGAACCCGAAGAGCGCCTGAGGCCATGGCCTCCTGCTCAAATTCACCGGGATAAATGCTTACCGGTGCGATCCATTCACAGCTTTCTTTGATCTGTTTTCCCACATCCTCGAAGCGGAGCAGGCCTCCGGTCAGCAAAATTCCGTCTACCTTTCCTTTCAGAACGGTACTCATGGACCCAATCCACTTAATAATCTGATAAATCATGGCATTCCAGACGCGGACGGCCTGAGGGTCGTTCTCCTCCACCATCCGGTGAACGGTATCGGAATTGGAAGTCCCGAAATGGCTGGAAAGGCCTCCGGTCTGACTGCAGAGAGACCGCATTTCCTCTGGTGTTTTGTCCATGAAGGAACGAATCAGGTCGGTGACGGCCATGGAGCCCATGCGGGTAGGTGTGAACGGCCCTTCTCCGCCGCCGCCGTCATTGGCATCGATCATCCGGCCCCTCTGATGGGCGGTAATGGTAATACCGCCGTCAATGTGGCAGACAATGAAATTGCAGTCCTCATAGCGCTTTCCGAGAGAAGCGGCATGACGCCTGGCCGTTTCCTTCAGATTCAGGGCATGGGTGGCCGTCCTGCGGTAAATCCCTTTTATCCCGGTGATACGGGCTGAATCACAAAGCTCATCTACCACGGGCGGATCCATCATAAGCAGGATGCCTCCATATTGCCGATGCATCTCACGGGCCATCTGGACCCCCAGCATAGAGGCGTGGTAAAGTCCGCCCTTGGCCTCCTTTGTATCCTGAATCAGGCGGTCATCAATCAGATAGATTCCGCTGGAAACGGAGCAGCATCCGCCGCCCCGGCCCACGATGGCGTCCACTCCGGTCAGATCAATGGCATTTTCCTTTAGAAAATCCCGCACCACCTCCATCCGGTAATCCAACTGATCGTTGATGGTGGGGAATTTCCGCAGAACCGATGAATCGTGAAATACGTCGGTGGTAAACAGGTTCCTTTCATTTTCAAACAGGGACAGCTTGGTGGAGGTGGAACCTGGATTGATGACAAGGATGCGGTAAATTTTTGTGTTGTTCTCCATTTTTATGCACTTCCTATTATATATTCCCGCCGGCAATGGGCCGGGAACGGGCGATTTGATTTACTGAAGCCCAGGCCTCAGATTGGTTTCTATTTACGGGTCAAGTATAGTATAGCTGCGGGATTTTTACAATATTCCGGGGTGAAATTCATAAAAGCAATTCATAAAAACAACCCCATTTTAGACAATGGTGGATCACAGAGGTTGTTTTATACGGTGCAGAATTGTATAATCAGATGTATCCCCAGGATTATTCGGCAAAGAATTGGGAGAGCACGAAGTGCGCAGTGATCCGTGGCTTTTCTGTGTGCTGGTATCTGCGCCAGCAAGCTTGGGGGATTCGATATAAAAGGGGCGATTTTATGTCAGACTATATTACGACCTACAGCGGGACTCATTTTTTCCCGGTAAACCCGGATCGGAAGGATTTTCATATTCGGGATGCGGCTCATGCGCTGTCTCTGATCTGCCGGGGGAACGGTCAGGTAAAGGTATTCTTTTCGGTGGGGCAGCACTGTATCAACTGTGCGAGGGAGGCGCTGGCCAGAGGATACTCCGACCGGGTGGCCCTAGCCTGCCTGCTGCATGATGCCGGGGAGGCATATCTTTCGGATGTGCCCAGCCCCTTTAAGAAATATCTGAAGGACTATGTGGCCTTGGAGAATCAGTTGATCTCCATGATTTACCAGAAATACCTGGGCTCGGATGTGACAGCGGCGGAGCAGGAGCGGGTGAAGGAGATCGACCGGGATTTTCTGGCTTATGATCTGTATTATCTGCTGGGGGAAGGGCAGCGGGAGAAACTGCCGGATATGAAGCTGGATTTTTCCTATGAAGTCCGTCCGTTTGAAAAGGTGGAGCAGGAATATCTGGAATTATTTTATTCCATACGGGAAAAGATCTTGCTGTATTAGCATCCTTGTTTATTGCAGTATGCATCGTTTCCAATGCAAATACATTGATTTTTTATTTTGCTGCACCGCCTGGCAGGCAAACGATACGCAGCTTCCTGTGCGGAACAAATGCTTTGTATACGGGGCGGCGGTGAAAGCAGGGAAGGGATAAAAAGGAAAGAAATAAAAGGGGAAGAAAAATGGGTGCAGAATCGGCATTTAATATAGAGGAAGAATTGAAGAAGCTGCCGGGGCGGCCCGGCGTTTATATTATGCATGATGAAAAGGATGCCATCATCTATGTTGGAAAGGCCATCAGCCTGAAAAACCGGGTGCGGCAGTATTTTCAGAGCAGCCGGAATAAGGGGCCGAAGATTGAGCAGATGGTGACCCGTATCCGCCGGTTTGAGTATATTGTGACGGATTCCGAGCTGGAGGCCCTGGTGCTGGAGTGCAACCTGATTAAGGAACACCGGCCCAAGTACAATACCATGTTAAAGGATGATAAAACGTATCCTTTTATCAAGGTGACGGTGGCGGAGGATTTCCCGCGGGTGCTGTTTTCCCGCACCATGAAAAAGGACAAGTCAAAATATTACGGGCCTTATACCAGCGCCGGGGCAGTGAAGGATACCATCGATCTGATTCGGAAGCTTTATCAGCTTAGAAGCTGTAACCGGAGTCTGCCCAAAGAAATTGGGAATGACCGCCCCTGCCTGAATTACCATATTAAGCAGTGCAACGCACCCTGCCAGGGGTATATCAGCAAAGAGGAATACCGGGACAGGGTGGAGCAGGCACTGGATTTTTTAAACGGAAATTATGGGCCGGTGCTGAATATGCTGGAGGAGAAGATGCGGGAGGCCTCAGAAAACATGGAGTTTGAGGAGGCGATTACCTATCGGGATCTGATCGGCAGCGTAAAGCAGGTGGCTCAGAAGCAGAAGATCACCAATGGAGACGGTGAGGATAAGGACGTGCTGGCGCTGGCGGCGGACGGAACGGATGCTGTAGTGCAGGTGTTCTTTATCCGGGGCGGAAGGCTGATCGGCAGGGACCATTTCTGTGTAAAGATCGGCTTATACGATAAAAAGTCCACCATATTGAATAGCTTTATCAAGCAATTTTATTCCGGAACCCCCTTTATCCCCCGGGAGCTGATGCTGGAGGTGGAGGTGGAGGAGCATGAGTTGCTGGAGCAGTGGCTGACCGAAAAACGGGGGCAGCGGGTTTATCTGCGGGTGCCCAAAAAGGGCACAAAGGAGAAGCTGGTGGAGCTGGCCCGGCAAAATGCGGCCATTGTGCTGAACCAGGACCGGGAACGAATCAAGCGGGAGGAAGGGCGCACCATCGGCGCCATGAAGGAAATCGCACAGCTTCTGGAGCTGCCCGGCATCCACCGGGTGGAGGCCTACGATATATCCAATATCAGCGGCTTTGAGTCGGTGGGTTCTATGGTGGTCTTTGAAAAGGGAAAGCCCAAGCGCAGCGATTACCGCAAGTTTAAAATCAAATATGTGAAAGGCCCGGATGACTATGCCAGTCTGGAGGAGGTGCTGACCAGGCGCTTTTCCCATGGGCTGGAGGAACGGAAAAATATGGAAGAAAACCGTCTGGAAAAGGAATTGGGCAGCTTTTCTGTTTTTCCGGATCTGATCATGATGGACGGCGGCCGGGGGCAGGTTAATGTGGCGGTACGGGTGATGGAAAAGCTGGGCCTGTCCATTCCCATCTGCGGCATGGTCAAGGACGATTTCCACCGGACCCGGGGTCTGTATTACCACAATGTGGAGCTGCCGATCGACGAGCGCTCAGAAGGATTTAAGCTGATTACCCGTATCCAGGATGAAGCCCACCGGTTTGCCATCGAGTATCACCGGAGCCTGCGCGGCAAGGAGCAGGTGCATTCCGTGCTGGATGACATTCCGGGCATCGGCCCGGCCAGGAGAAAGGCTCTGATGCGCAGCTTTCAGTCCCTGGAGGCCATACGGGATGCCAGCGAGGAACAGCTTTCCCAGGCGCCTTCTATGAATGCGGCCAGCGCCAGGGCGGTATATGCGTTTTTCCATGGAGAGAAATCACGTCTGTCGGTGGACAAACCGGAAAAAGAGTGATACCATAAAAGGAAAGAAACGGACGGGGCTGGCCCGAAATAAGGAACGAGGAGAACTGGTATGAGCAATAGTGTAGCATTGTCTAAGCTGGCGGATAAGATGAAGCTGGAATATCTGACGCCGGAGATTTCCATTGCGGATAAACGGATTATCACACCGGAAATTAACCGTCCGGCACTGCAGTTGACCGGATATTTTGACCATTTTGATGCGGAGCGTGTCCAGATCATCGGATATGTGGAATACACCTATCTGGAGCATCTGCCCAGAGAACAGAAGATTTCTGTGTATGAAAAGCTGCTTTCCTATAAAATTCCGTGTCTGATCTATACTACCATGACAGAGCCGGAAGAGGATATGCTGGAGCTGGCGAAGAAATATGAGATACCGATTTTTATGACAAAGAAAGCCACCTCGGCATTTATGGCGGAGGTGATCCGCTGGCTGAATGTGGAGCTGGCGCCCTGCATTTCCATTCACGGTGTATTGGTGGATGTATACGGCGAAGGCATCCTGATTATGGGAGAGAGCGGCATCGGAAAAAGCGAGGCTGCGCTGGAGCTGATTAAGAGGGGGCATCGACTGATTACAGACGATGTGGTGGAGATCCGGAAGGTCAGCGATGATACGCTGATCGGCACAGCGCCGGATATTACAAGACATTTCATTGAACTGCGGGGCATCGGCATCATTGACGTAAAGACCCTGTTCGGTGTAGAGAGCGTAAAAAATACCGGAAACATTGACCTGGTGATCAAGCTGGAGGAGTGGGACCGGGATAAGGAATACGACAGGCTTGGTCTGGAAGAGGAATATACGGAATTTCTGGGAAATAAGGTGGTCTGCCATTCTCTTCCGATTCGTCCGGGCCGTAATCTGGCGGTGATCGTGGAGTCTGCTGCGGTCAATCACCGGCAGAAAAAGATGGGCTACAATGCGGCTAAGGAGCTGTACAACCGCGTACAGAACAGCCTGATGAAAAATATGAACAAAAAGAAAGAGGAAGAATAGCAACATAAAAAATAAAATAAAGGCGGGTAGCGAAATGGAAAAGTATTGTTTTGGTATTGACGTAGGCGGAACGACTGTAAAATGCGGTCTGTTCAGTACAGAGGGAGAGGTGCTGGATAAGTGGGAGATTCCCACCAGGACGGAGGAGAACGGAAAAAACATCCTTCCGGATGTGGCGGAGACGATTCTGGCGAAGATCAGTGAGAAGAAGCTGGATAAGGCGGAGGTTGCCGGTGTGGGTATCGGCATTCCCGGCCCCGTAAATGAGGAGGGAGAGGTCCCGGTGGCGGTAAATCTGCACTGGGGCTATGTACATATTGTAAAAGAGATGGAGGCTTTGACCGGGCTGAAGGTAAAGGCCGGAAATGACGCCAATGTGGCTGCTCTGGGCGAGCTGTGGAAGGGCGGCGGCATGGGCTGCCACAATCTGATCCTGGTGACGCTGGGAACCGGCGTGGGCGGCGGCATTATTGTAAACGATAAGATCCTGGCAGGCTCTCACGGAGCAGGCGGAGAGATCGGCCATGCCCATGTAGAGGACGGCATTGCAGACCCCTGCAACTGCGGAAACTGCGGATGTCTGGAGCAGGTAGCCTCCGCCACCGGTATCGTGCGTCTGGCAAAGGAAGAGCTGGAGGCTTCGGAGGAAGCATCCCTGCTGCGGGAGGGCGAGGTGTCTGCTAAGACTGTGTTTGATGCAGTGAAGGCAGGGGACGCACTGGCTGTCCGTATTGCGGAGCGTTTCGGAAAATATCTGGGCAAGGCGCTGGCGGTATTTGCCTGTGTGGCCGATCCGGAGGTGATTGTGATCGGCGGCGGCGTGTCCAAGGCCGGCCCCGTTCTTCTGGAGTTTATCGAAAAGTATTATCAGAAATATGCGTTCAGCGCCTGCAGGGCGGCTGATTTCCGGCTGGCTACTCTGGGAAATGACGCAGGGATCTTCGGCGCAGCCAAGATGGTGCTGTAAGCGGAAATGAAAGTATTATTAACGGCGGTAAATGCGAAATATATTCATTCCAACCTGGCGGTATACAGCCTGAAGGCCTGTGCGGCCAAATATGCGGGTCAGGTGGAGATCGCAGAGTTTACCATCAATCAGCAAAGAGATTACATTCTACAGGAAATTTATCGGAAAAAGCCGGATATTCTGGCTTTTTCCTGTTATATCTGGAATATAAGCTGCGTACTGGAAACGGCGGAAAATCTTTCCCGGATCCTGCCGGAAACGAAGATCTGGCTGGGCGGGCCGGAAGTCTCTTACGGCGGGGAGGAGCTGCTTTCCCGGCATCCGGAGCTGACCGGTATCATGGTGGGAGAAGGCGAACGGACCTTTCCGGAGCTTTTGGAGCATTATCTGGACAAAAGCAGGACGCTGGAGCAGATCCCGGGGATTCTTTACCGGAACCGTGAGGGACGGCTTTTCTGCAATCCTGTTTCCCGGGAGTACCTTTCCATGGATGAGCTGCCTTTTATATACAGCGATATGGAGCCGTTTGCGAATAAGATTATTTATTATGAAAGCAGCCGGGGCTGCCCCTTTTCCTGCAGCTACTGCCTTTCCTCTATTGATAAGCGGGTCCGGCTTCGCAGGCCGGAGCTGGTGAAGGGGGAGCTGCAGTTTTTCCTGGAGCATCAGGTTCCTCAGGTCAAGTTTCTGGACCGTACCTTTAACTGCAATCACAGACATGCCATGGAAATCTGGCAGTATCTTCTGGAGCATGATAATGGAATTACCAACTTTCATTTTGAGATCGAGGCAGATATCCTGACGGAGGAGGAGCTGGAGCTGTTGGGACGGATGCGTCCGGGGCTGGTGCAGTTGGAGATCGGGGTGCAGTCGGTAAATCCCCGGACATTGGAGGCGGTGAACCGCCGGACTGATTTTGGCAGGATTGCCCGGGCGGTGGAGAAAATTGCGTCCCATCACAATATTCATCAGCATCTGGATCTGATCGCAGGCCTGCCGTTTGAAAATCTGGACAGCTTCCGGTGTTCCTTCGATGCGGTCTACCGGCTTCATCCCCAGGAGCTCCAGCTTGGCTTTTTGAAGGTGCTGAAGGGATCTGCCATGTATGAGGATGCGAAGCGGTACGGCATTGTCAGCCGGAGGGAGCCTCCTTACGAGGTGCTGTTTACACCCTGGCTCTCCTATGACGATATCCTGAAACTGAAGGCTGTGGAGGAAATGCTGGAGATCTATTATAATAGCCGGCAGTTTGCCTGTACCATACAGGCGCTGGAAGGGATTTTCGCTTCTCCCTTTGAGCTGTACGAGGCGCTGGCTGCTTTTTATGCGGGAAAGGGATTGTCCGGTTATTCCTTTTCCAGGCTGCAGCGTCTGGAGCTGCTGCGGGAGTTTGCTCATGGAGCGGCCCCCGGGAAAGAACGGCGGATGGATGAGCAGCTTTTGAAGGACCTGTATCTGCGGGAGAATGCCAAGACCAGGCCGGAATGGGCAGAAAACCAGGCCGGGTGGAAGCAGGAAATCGCATCATTTTACCAGAAGGAGGAGCAGCAGCACCGGTATCTGCCGGAATATGAGGGATATACCTGGAAGCAGATGATGAAAATGACGCATCTGGAGCGCTTTACTCTGCGTCAGGAAGGACCGGAGGAATACTGGCTGCTGTTTGACTATGGGCAGCGGGATCCCCTGAGCCGGGATGCCCGGACGGTAGAAGTGCCGGTGAGGTGAAATGCCGGAGCTTCATTTTTAAAAATGTGTGTAGAATGGATGAATTCTGAGAAAATAGACTTGTAGGATTTATCAAAATAATTTACAATAGGGTTCAAACGTAACAGTTCGGCTGAAGACTGAACTGTTACGTTCAAAAAGGATAAAGAGGTGATAGTAAGATGATGAACTTTCATAATTCCAAGAAAAGCAGAATTATTGCAGCAGTGATCATTGTTGTGATCGTGCTGGCTATGGTAGTGACCACCATATTGGGCGCACTGATGTAAGCGGCAGGATGTAAGGGTTTTTTGACGGGGAGATCTATGAAAAGACGAAATTTCAGAAAGTACATAGCTGCTTTGGCTGTGTCGGCTGCTGCTCTGGCGGCGGGCGGAAGCCTGGCCTGGGCGGAGGACGGCACGGTTATAAGCAACGGGGTTTATATTGAAGGAATTGATGTCAGCGGAATGACGGCCCGGGAGGCATCCGATGCGGTAAAGCAGAAGGTGACGGAGCTGGGCGAGGCAGAGGTTACGCTGATGATGGGAGATACACCTATTACCGGTACACTGAATGACCTGGGACTGGAATGGGAAAATAAAGAGATTATTGATGAAGTAAAAAATCTGGGCACGACGGGAAATATTGTTCAGCGGTATAAGGATCAAAAGGATCTGGAGCATCAAAATAAAGAATATGACATAACATTTACTACAAATACAGAGAAGGCACGTGCCTTTATCGAGAGCTGCAGCGTGTACAATTCTGAACCGGTAAACGGTACGATTTATACGCAGGATGACGGTACTCCGGGGGTGGAGGGCGGCACAGACGGACTGACTCTGCGGGTAGAGGATTCCGTAAAGGCTGTGGAGAATGCCATCGAGACCTGGAACGGCGGAGACCTGACGGTGGATCTGGCGGTAGACCGGGTATCGCCGGATGTGACCTATGAGGAGCTGAGTCAGGTAAAGGATGTGCTGGGCACTGCTGTGACGGATTATTCCGCATCCAGCTATGCCCGCGCGGTCAATGTGGAAAACGGCTGCTATAAGATCAGCGGCACGCTGCTGTTTCCGGGGGACGGCTTCTCGGTGACAGATGCGGTGACACCCTTTACGGCGGAGAATGGCTATGAGCCGGCGCCCTCGTACGAGGAAAACCGGGTAGTAGATTCCTATGGCGGCGGTATCTGTCAGGTTTCCACCACCCTTTATAATGCTGTTTTGAAGGCGGAGCTGGAAGTAACAGCCCGTTCCAATCACACCATGATCGTAAATTATGTGGACCCGTCCAAAGATGCTGCGATTGCAGAGGGTGTGATGGATCTGGCTTTCTATAATAATACGGACGCACCCATTTATATTGTGGGGTACGCTTACGGGGGAACGATTTCCTTCACTATTTACGGACATGAGACCAGACCGGCGAATCGTAGCATCGAATTTGTCAGCAATGTGACCAGTACTACGGAGCCCAGTGGGGTGAAGCTTTATCCGAATACATCGCAGAATGTGGGATATCTGAATCAGACCCAGTCCCCCCATACCGGTTATACGGCGGAGCTCTGGAAGAATATTTATGAGGACGGCGTGCTGGTGGATTCTGTTCAGGTAAACAACAGTACCTATCAGGCAGTGGGCACCGCCTATGATGTGGGAGTAGCCTCTTCCAGTGCGGCGCTGACACAGGCGATGTATGCGGCGATCGCCACCAATGATCTGAATCAGGTTCAGGCGGTGATTTCCGGAGCCGCATCCTATACGACGCCTCAGACAGAGACGACCGCAACAGCCGGAGAGGCCGGAACAGGAGATACGGGAACGGCCGGGGCCACAGACGATGGTACGGGCGGAGAGATTATTACGGTAGAGCCCGCCCAATAATCGGCGGAGCCGATAGAAAAGCAGAGAAAGAATGCTTGAGACAACCGGAAGAGATCCAAAAGAAAATCGAAAGGAATCCGAAAGAAAACCGATAGAGACCGAGAAGGGAGCAGGCAGCATGAGGACCGGAAAAGCTTCGCAGGCGGTATTAGACCGCTCCGTTTTAAGACCTCTCACCCTGGCTTTGGCCGCAGGGGAGCAGGCAGCGTACGGGGAGGACTGCGCCCTTTTTCCGGAAATTTCAGGCGGGAATCAGATGGCCTGCGCATCGGTATGCGGCAGCCTGCGCGGCCCCTTTGACCGGACCATGGATATGCTGGTGGAAGGTATTGGAAACAATCTGGCTGTTTCAGGGGCGGAGCTGCAGTTTGTGATGCTGAATCTGCTTTATCCGGCTGCCTGGGAGGAGTCCGGGCTGAAGGCCATCCTGCAGCAGCTTGGAGCGTATTGCGCAAAACGGGGAATTTCCGTCAGCGGAGGACATACGGAAATCAGCCGTGCCGTAAATCGTCCGGCGGCGGCGCTTACCGGTTTTGGATGGCAGAAAGCCCCGGAGAAAAAAGAAGAGAAGAAAACGGGAGAAAAGAACGCAGGGGAAAAAGACCTGGTGCTGGCAGGATGGATCGGGCTGGCGGGAACGGCAGTTCTGGCGGGCGCACAGCGGGAAAGACTGCTGGAACGTTATCCCCGTTCGATCGTGGATACTGCTCTTCGATTCGGGGAATTGACTTCTATCCGGGAGGCTGCACGAGCCGGCAACCACTTCGGGGTATCAGCCATGCACGATGTTTCTCAGGGAGGCGTTTTTGGGGCGCTCTGGGAACTGGCGGAACGTGCTGGCGCAGGCCTTGAAGTGGATCTGAAGAAAATTCCTGTCCGCCAGGAGACCATAGAGATATGTGAATTTTTTGATGTGAATCCCTATCAGCTTTACGGGCAGGGAGCGCTGCTTTTGTGCACAGACAGAGGAGAGGCCCTGGCATCCCGGCTGAAGGATGCTGGTATTGCTGCGTCAGTCATCGGACACACGACAGAGGGAAACGACCGGGTCATCCGAAACGGAGAGGAGACCCGTTTCCTGGATCGCCCGGCGCAGGATGAGCTGTGGCGGCTGGCGGAGGCCTGCAGGGACTGACGGGAAACGATAACTGTAAAGACACGGATCTGTTACAGGAATGGAAGAAAAAGACAGAATCGGGGATTCGGAGAATAGAAAATCAGGAGGATGTTATGAGAGAACAGATTTTAACCTTTCTGGAAAAAAACAGCAAAATAGATTTGCGGGAGCTGGCGATTCTGCTGGGCTCCAGCGAAGAGGTGATTGCCAATGAGGTACAGAAAATGGAAGAAGAGCAGATTATCTGCGGCTACCATACGCTGATCGATTGGGATAAAACCTCGGCAGATAAGATTACGGCGCTGATCGAGGTGCGGGTGACTCCCCAGAGGGGCCAGGGCTTCGATAATATTGCAGAGCGTATTTATAATTATCCGGAGGTACAGTCCGTATATCTGATTTCCGGCGCTTATGATCTGCTGGTGATCCTGGAGGGAAAGACCCTGAGGGAGGTATCAGGCTTTGTGACGAATAAGCTGTCTACTCTGGATGCGGTAATCAGTACGGCGACACACTTTATTTTAAAGAAATATAAGGACGATGGAATTATTTTGTCAAAAAAATCAGAAGATGAAAGGATGCTGGTGACACCTTGAGAAATCCAATCGCAGAAAAGGCCAGGGCGATTAAGCCCTCCGGCATAAGAAAATTTTTTGATATTGTCAGTGAGATGGAGGATGTGGTTTCCCTTGGCGTGGGCGAACCGGATTTTGACACGCCCTGGGCAGTGAGAGATGAGGGAATTTATACACTGGAGCGGGGAAAGACCTTTTACACCTCCAATGCGGGTCTGAAGGAGCTGCGGGAAGAAATCTGCGCATATTTAAACCGCCGCTTCCAGGTATCATACGATCCGATTCATGAGACGCTGGTGACGGTGGGAGGCAGCGAGGCCATTGACCTAGCATTCCGCGCCATGCTTAATCCCGGCGATGAGGTGCTGATCCCGGAGCCGTGCTATGTATCTTATGTACCCTGTGCGGAGCTGGCGGATGGCGTTCCGGTGGTTATTAATCTGAAGGCGGAAAATGAATTCCGGCTGACAAAGCAGGAGCTTTTGGACGCAATTACAGAAAAGACGAAGATTCTGGTGCTTCCTTTCCCCAATAATCCTACAGGAGCGGTGATGACCCGGGAAAATCTGGAGGAAATCGCAGAAGTAATAAGAGAAAAAGATATTTTCGTGGTAAGCGATGAGATCTATGCGGAGCTGACCTATACGGGGGAGGATCATGTATCCATCGCCAGCTTGCCGGGGATGCGGGAGCGCACGATTCTGATCAACGGCTTCTCCAAATCTCATGCCATGACGGGATGGCGTCTGGGTTATTGCTGCGGGCCAAGAGAGATCATTGAGCAGATGGTGAAGATCCATCAATTTGCCATTATGTGTGCGCCCACCAACAGTCAGTATGCGGCGGTGACGGCTCTGAGGGATTGTGATGAAGAGGTAGACAAGATGCGGGAGGCCTACAATCAGAGACGGCGCTATTTGATGCACGTTTTTCGGGAGATGGGGCTGCCCTGCTTCGAACCGTTTGGGGCGTTCTATGTCTTTCCCTGTATCAAGGAATTCGGTATGACCAGTGAAGAGTTTGCCACCAGGCTGCTGGAAGAAGAACGGGTAGCCGTGGTGCCGGGGGATGCTTTCGGAGGAAGCGGCGAGGGATTTATCCGTATTTCGTATGCGTATTCCCTGGAGGATCTGAAGATCGCCCTGGAGCGGCTGGACAGATTTGTCCGCAGGCTGCGGGAGCATAAGTAGGAGGTCAGGATGCCAAGGCTGAATGTAGTGTTGTTGGAACCGGAAATCCCGGCCAATACGGGGAATATCGGCAGAACCTGTGTGGCCACGGGTACCAGGCTTCATCTGATCGAGCCGCTGGGATTTCAGTTGACAGAGAAGGCCATCCGCCGTTCCGGCATGGATTACTGGGGCGATCTGGATGTGACCAGATATGCTGACTTTGATGATTTTCTGCAGAAAAATCCTGGAGCGAAGCTTTATATGGCCACCACGAAGGCACGAAAGGTGTATACGGAGGTGTCCTATGAGCCGGACTGCTATCTGGTGTTCGGCAAGGAAAGCGCCGGAATCCCGGAGGAGATCCTGCTGCGCTATCAGGAGACTAGTGTGCGCATTCCTATGATCGGGGAGACCCGTTCCCTGAACCTGAGTAATTCTGTGGCAATTATGCTGTATGAGGCGCTGAGGCAGAATCAGTTCGAGCATATGAAGCTGGAGGGAAATCTGCACAGGCTTCATTGGAGGACATAAAGCGGCTGCAGGGCTGGTATTTGGTTTTTCTGGCTCAGACAGGGGCCTATAAGGGCGGAAACGGTGACTGGACCGGAAGAAACGGCCGGTACAGCGGTCAGGAATAAGGAGAAAAAAGATGGGTTTGCCGCATTTGCCGGTGGAATTTACCGAACGTATGCGCCGTATTCTGGGAGAGGAATACGGCGCTTTTGAAAAAAGCTATGAAGAAGTCCGGAAATACGGACTGCGTGTGAATACAAAAAAAATCAGCCCGGAGGAGTTTGAACGGATCGCTCCGTTTCATTTGACGCCGATCCCCTGGATACCGGGCGGCTATTATTATCTGGAAGAGGATGCCCCGGCGCGGCACCCTTTTTACTATGCGGGTCTTTATTACCTTCAGGAGCCCAGCGCTATGACTCCGGCCAGTATACTGGATGTGGAACCGGGGGAACGGGTGCTGGATCTTTGCGCCGCTCCCGGCGGGAAGGCAACGGCCCTAGGGGCGAAGCTGCAAGGGCGTGGGCTTTTGGTGGCCAATGATATAAGCGCCTCCCGCTGCAGGGCCCTGTTAAAAAATATTGAAGTATTCGGTATTCCTAATTCCTTTGTGTCAAATGGAGTTCCGGCGCGATTAGAGGAGCGGTTCCCGGAGTTCTTTGATAAAATTCTGGTAGATGCACCCTGCTCCGGAGAGGGGATGTTCCGGAAGGATTCGGACACGATTCGGGCCTGGTATCCCGAAAAACCGGGAGAGTGCGCAAAAATCCAGAAGGATATCGTACTGCGGGCGGCGGATATGCTGCGCCCCGGCGGGACGATGCTTTATTCCACCTGTACCTTTGCTCCGGAAGAAAATGAGGAATTAGTCCGCTACCTGCTAGAGCAGCGGCCCAGGATGCGGCTGGAAACCATCCCTTACCGGGAGGGCTTTTCCCAGGGACTTGAGGGTATGGAGCAGTGCGTCCGCCTCTGGCCCCACAAAATGGGGGGAGAAGGTCATTTTATGGCTCTGCTGCGCAAGCAGGGAATAGAAGGGAACGCTTGCGGGCGTTTCGGAGACAGAGCAGACAAGGCGCTGGAAGGAAATGAAAGGGCCAATAAAGGAAGGAAGCGGGGGAAAGTCCGGAGGACACCGGGAGATGAACGGAATTGTTCTGGCAAAGGTCAGGAGGAGAGACAGCAGCAGGCCATATTGCAGGAATTTTTCCGGGAGGTGAAGCTGCAGACAGAACCGGAATTGCTTCCGAAGCATATGGAAATCCGGAGCGGACAGGTATATCTGGCGGCTTCTCTGCTGCCGGAGGTATCCGGAATTCCGTTTTTGCGCAACGGCTTGTATTTGGGAGAACTGAAAAAGAACCGTTTTGAGCCGAGCCAGTCCCTGGCCATGGCGCTGGATAGGGGGAGCTATGCCTCTGTGCTGGATCTGGATTCTGGGGATCAGAGAATATTTCATTATCTGCGGGGAGAAACGATAGATACAGAGCCGGGAGAGACCGCCCGTGCGGAGGGCTGGCAGCTCGTCTGTGTCAACGGGTATCCGCTGGGCTGGGGGAAGCTGGTCAATGGTTTGCTGAAGAATAAGTATCATCCGGGATGGCGGATGGCGTAAAAGCGGCTGCGGCTGATGGCTAAACGCCATATGCCAAATCTCAGGAATGCCTGTTTATATGCAAGCATAACACATCCATTTCTGAGATTTGCCGTATGGCCGAATAGTTCAAAAAATTCCGGAAAATTGAAGAAACGCACTTGACATTTTGGAAAGCCGATGTTACAATAATCAAGCTGAATGAAGACGGCGATGCGTGGCTCAGCTTGGTAGAGCGCTGCGTTCGGGACGCAGAGGTCGCAAGTTCAAATCTTGTCGCATCGACTTCCTTGGCAGGGGCGCTGCCCGCTTGAATATCAAGTGGGCAGTTACTTTTTTAAAAATATAATTTCATATGCGATATGCGGGTGTAGTTCAATGGTAGAACACCAGCCTTCCAAGCTGGATACGTGGGTTCGATTCCCATCACCCGCTTATTTTTATGCCCGGAAATGAAAAATTCCCCTGGGTGACGGGTTGCTTGTTACGCTGCGTAATGGTGTAATGTAAGCAGCGAAAGGAGGTGGGAGCTATGTCGAAATACACAACAGGAGAGATTGCAAAGCTCTGTGGTGTGACTGTCAGAACCGTTCAGTATTACGATACGAGGAATATACTAATTCCCAGTGAGCTGAGCGAGGGCGGCAGACGGCTGTATTCAGAGGATGATTTGAAAAAAATGAAGATCATCTGCTTCCTTCGCGAAGCCGGACTGCCGATCAAAAGCATCGGCGAGGTGCTTTCTGAGGAAGATACGGGCAGTATTATCTCTATTCTGCTGGAGCAGCAGGAACAAGTACTGCGCCAGGAGCTAAACGAATGTCAGACAAAGCTAAATGTACTGGAACAGATCCGGCGCGAGCTGAAGGGCGTAGATAATTTCTCTGTTGAAACCATAGGTGATATAGCTCGTATAATGAAAAATAAGAAAGCTCTTTGGAGACTTCGCAGACGAATGATTATGGCTGGCATCGTGATGGATGTGATTGAGATTGGAACGGCGGTCTTTTGGTGGCAGTCTGGTATTTGGTGGCCGTTTGCAGCGGGGATGTGTATGGTGATTGCTTTGGGTGTGTGGATCTCAGCTTATTATTTCAAGCGTATAGCCTACATTTGTCCGCAATGCCATGAAGTGTTTAAGCCGCGGTTTAAGGATGCGTTTTTTACTTATCATACCCCCAGGACCCGTAAGCTCACTTGTCCGAAATGTGGCCGTAGAGGGCACTGCGTGGAAATCTATGGTGAGGAACTCCGCGGTGAGAAAGCAGGTGAAAAATGAGAAAATTAAAAAAACCGTTTTTATTTTCACTGGCCATATTTCCCATTGCTGTAATAGCCGCAGCTTTTACCTGCTTTTACCAGCTTGAAATGTATCCCGCGCAGGTTCTTGAGAAGGCAATCGCGCAGATCGGCAGTAAAGAACTGCTTATTTTGGCTTCAATCATACAAACAGCGGTATATACGTTTGCCTGCAGCTTCTTTGGATACATCCTTGCACAAAAGGCAGGCTTCTGGAAACCGCTCAAGCTTGAGAAAAACAAAATTTTGCAGACGGTGTTTTGGTCTGTCATTTTAGGGGGATTGTTCAGCCTGGATTACTGGACGTTTGGAAGTGTTATTCCCGGAGTAAAAGAGGCAACCGCTGCAGGGATGACCTTAAGCGGCGTTGCTGCTTCCGTTTTGTACGGCGGCATAATTGAAGAAATAATGCTTAGATTGTTTTTCATGTCGCTGCTTGCCGTACTTATTTGGAAGCTGTTTTTCAGAGGCGCCGGAAAAGAGCGCGTTCCAGGCGGCGCAGCCGTTGCGGCCAATATCATTTCGGCGTGCTTTTTTGCGGCGGGACATTTGCCTGCGACAATTTCCATTTTTGGTGAAATAACTCCCCTGATCCTTTTCCGCTGCTTTTTGCTCAATGGCGGGTTTGGCGTTTTCTTTGGCTGGCTATACCGCAGGCATGGTATCTGGTATGCCATGCTGGGACATAGCCTGCTGCATATCGTTAGCAAAATGATCTGGCTTGTTTTCGCATAGGAAAATGCTCTGCAATTCCTGTGCGGGAAGCCTCCGGCAGGGACTCATTTGTGTGAGAGGCGGACGATGCAATAGGGAATGAAAGCATTTTTTGACAAAAATGTTTGACTTTTTCAAAAGGAATATGCTAAAATCTGAGAGCTAATAAAATAAAAGACATAATACATGATGACACAGGTAGTGCTTTGCACGTAAATCTGATTACGGAACATGAATCTCGTTTCGTAGGAATATTGGATTGCGTAAGGGCTGCCTGTGTTTTTGTATGTCATGGAGGAGGAAAAGTTATGCCAAGAAATCAGTTTCAAAGGATGGTGTTTGCCTTCCTGACCGTTCTGGTAACGGTTCATGCTTATGTGTTTTACAGTCTGTATGTGGTTAATGGTACCACATTAATGCAGGTGACAGGCGCCGATTCTGTCATTCACGCATTGAATGCACAGGGCGGAGTCTATATGTTCGGAAGAATGCTGCCGATATGGGCGGTGATTCTGATTGAATTTGTATTTGCCTATGGATTAGAATGCGTCATGGGAAGTCCATGCTCCTTCCGGCTTGCCTGCAAAAACTTTGACATGAAGGAAACGCATCCGGTTATTTTTGAGAGCGCCATTATTTGTGCAACGGTGGGGCTGATGTGTCCGGCAATGAGCTTTCTGGCCGCGTGGTTTTATTATCCATATTATGCAGGCTTTCATCCGGCCACGCTGCTGGCAAACTGGCTGAAGCTGGTATGCTTCAATTTCCCGTTTGCATTTTTCAGCCAGTTGTTTTTCATCCAGCCATTCATCAGGACGGTATTTCGGTTTTTGTTTCGCAAGGACATTGCAAAAAGATAAGGACCGTTATTTTTCACAAAAATATTCCCCTGTATTGTAGGGCATAGTTCACAAAAATCCGGGAATTGCGCAAATTTATCTTACAAAACAGACTTTTTATTGATAAAATAAATACAAGAAGATAAGAAGATGATGTATAATTGCGCATAGCTTATGCAAAAATGCAGGGCGGTGTGATGGAACAGGCATGAGAGGTGAAGAGTGGCCATGTATCAGGTTGGAGAATATGTTGTGAAAATAAATTGCGGTATCTGCAGGATAGAGGATATCACGCATCTGGATATGCCCAGTGTAGATAAGAATAAGCTGTATTATCTGCTGATCCCCAGAGAGGAAGAAAAGACGAAGCTGTATGTTCCGGTGGAGTCGGAGCATCCCGGAATCCGTAAGGTGATGAGTAGTGACAAAGCCTGGGAGCTTATTGAGATGATTCCGGAGATTGAGACTGCCTGGATTTCCGATGATAAGCAGCGGGAGCAGAGATACAAAGCCGCACTGAAAAGCAGCGAACCGGAGCAGCTGATCAGCATTATCAAAAACATTTATCTGCGCAAGAAAAAGAGAGATGCGCTTGGAAAGAAAAACACAGCTACTGATGAGCGCTATTTTAAGCTGGCGGAGGATACCCTGTATTCAGAGCTGGCCTTTGCATTAGGAAAAGATAAAAAGGATATGAAATCGCTGATCACAGAAACCATAGAGAAAAAGCAGCAAAATTGAGATACAAAACAACAGCCCTTTTTATGATATTTAAGAAAGATCTGTCCGAATCCCCGCCGGTGTGTATCCTACAGACAGCCCTTTTGCAGAATCGAGCAGGCGTAAAATGCCGTCTCTGTAGTAGCCCGCACACCGTCGCAGCGGATTAAAATACTGTCTTTTGCCGAGATCGCAAGTTCAAATCTTGCCGCATCGACTTCCTTGGCAGGGGCGCTGCCCGCTTGAATATCAAGCGGGCAGTTACTTTTTTTGAAAATATAGTTTCATATGCAATGTGCGGGTGTAGTTCAATGGTAGAACACCAGCCTTCCAAGCTGGATACGTGGGTTCGATTCCCATCACCCGCTTATTTTTGTGCTTATTTTTCCGCTGCTATTCACTCCGCGGTCTAAAGGAGGGGCTTTTCTGTCGGCGCAGCCCGGCTCCGGTTTACGTAAAAGGAAACGGTGGATAAGATCCTTTTCCTGTGCTATACTGGAAAAAGAACAGAATTGTTCCATTAATGCGAAAGGAGGCGGCACAAAATGAATTTAATGACAGTACAGGGAATTATGATACCATTCCTGGGCACGACGCTGGGGGCTGCCTGTGTGTTCTTCATGAAAGGGGATATGAACCGGATCCTGCAGCGGGCGCTTACCGGATTTGCGGCCGGTGTGATGGTGGCGGCTTCCGTATGGAGTCTGTTGATTCCTTCTCTGGATCAGGCATCTCATATGGGAGGATGGTCATTTGTACCGGCGGCGGTCGGGTTTTGGATCGGTATTTTGTTTTTGCTGGCCCTGGACAGGATCATACCGCATTTACATATGAACAGCAAGGAGGCAGAGGGGCCAAAAACGCAGCTATCCAGAACCATTATGCTGGTATTGGCAGTGGTTTTGCATAACATTCCGGAAGGGATGGCAGTGGGCGTGGTGTATGCCGGATGGCAGTCGGCCGCCGGAGAGCTTTCTCTGACCGGAGCAATGGCCCTGTCCATCGGTATTGCGATACAGAATTTCCCGGAGGGCGCGATTATTTCCATGCCTTTGCGGGCAGAAGGGGAGAAAAAGACGAAAGCGTTTTTTTACGGAGTCCTTTCCGGCGTGGTGGAGCCCTTGGGGGCGCTGCTGACGATTCTTGCGGCAGAATTTGTGATCCCGCTCCTGCCATATCTGCTGAGCTTTGCGGCGGGCGCTATGATGTATGTCGTGGTGGAAGAGCTGATACCGGAAATGTCAGAGGGAGAGCATTCCAACATCGGGACGCTGCTGTTTGCGGCAGGCTTTACCCTGATGATGGCATTGGACGTGGCGCTGGGATAAGAACCTTATATTGTTTGCCTTTGGAGCTGCTGCATCAATAGGAGCTGTCCAAAATCTCATTTGCAAGGTTCTGTATCCGGTGTTTGTGAGCACTTCCTGACATC
>JAUNON010000148.1 GCA_030537145.1 Lachnospiraceae bacterium
GCATATCTCGTTTTTGATGGAGCGCGGTTTATCGGTGCAGGAGGAATCAGCTTTTTCAGGGTGATGCCTACCTATCATAATCCGACAGGATGGAAAGCATATATTATGAATATGTATACGAATCCGAACTATCGGCGAAAAGGGATTGCTTACCATACGTTGGAGCTTTTGATAGAAGAAGCAAAGAATAAAGGGATAAGGCATATCTCATTAGAGACAACGGATATGGGAAAACTTTTGTATGAACGCTATGGATTTGTGAGCATGAAGAATGAAATGGAGCTGCCGGAAGATCGTTTGTAAAAGGAGCTTATCTACGCCTTTATTCGGAGGATTAAGTAGATCATTTCGATGTTATCGGGTTGATTTCGTGATTGGGATAACAGTGTGTTGAAGGTGTGATTTCGATGTTGGGCTGAAAGGAAGGACAGAAGAAAGCATTTATTGTCGGGAAGCCTCCGATGAAAAGCGATATACTGATGCCATCATCAAGGAGGTGGGCGACATGGATTGGATAACAGCCATCGAAAACGCAATCAGTTTCATTGAACGGAATATTACGGAAGATCTTACGGTAGGCAGAATCGCCGCTGAAGTAAATACATCCGCATTTTATTTTCAGAAAGGCTTTTCAATGCTGTGCGGATATACCGTAGGTGAATACATTAGGATGAGGAGATTGTCCCTTGCGGGGAGTGAACTTTTGATTTCTGATGTAAAAGTGATTGACCTGGCAATGAAGTATGGCTACGACTCCCCGGACAGCTTTACAAAAGCATTTATCCGTTTTCATGGATGCACACCGACTGATGTTAGAAGAAGCGGAGCAAATATAAAAGCGTTTGCCCCGCTGCATATCAAATTAACATTAGACGGAGGTACAGTAATGGAGTACAGAATTGAGAAAAAGCCCGCATTTAAGGTTATGGGCATTTCGAAAATGTTTTCTTATGAATCTGCAAATCAGGACATACCGCAGTTTTGGAATGAGGCATTTGTTCTGGCTGATCAGAGACCGGTGCTTGGAATGTATGGAGTCTGCTTTGACGAAATGATGGCAGGAGATCAGTTCCGCTATATGATTGCAGATGATTATATTGCAGAGAAGGCAGAGGCAATGAAGCTTGGCGTACAGGATATTCCGGAACATTCATGGGCGATTTTTCCTTGTAGGGGACCAATGCCCCTTCCCTTGCAGGAAGTCAACAGAAGGATTTTTTCAGAATGGCTTCCGGCAAGTGGTTATGAAATAGCTGAAGGATATAATATCGAATACTACAGTAACCCTGCCGATTTCAAGAAGGGGACACAAGATCCGCAGTATTACACGGAAATTTGGATTCCTGTAAAGGAAAGGTAGTATAAAGGCATAATATGCTTCTAGCTTCCGATAACAACAGATTTAGGGAAATCGGCGGATGCCGATTTCCCTATGCATTGATATTTGCATAAATAAGACTTTTCTTACAACGCCACGCTAAATGATATCATGAAAAGAAAGTATCAATAGTATACCAGTTATAAGCATTAGCAGAGCTACTGACAGAACTCCGATATTTATATGTGTTTTATCTGAGCCCTGTTTAGATTCAATTAAATTTGAACGTCGCAAAGCAGTGACAACAGGCTTATATAAAAGCATTGTTATTGCTGCATTCATTCCCCCCTTAATTAAATTAAACGGTAAAAATGCCGGGATTAGCAATTCTGCAATAGCTTCTCTTGGGTACCCCATGTAGATTGGAGCAATTAAATAGTTCCAAAGCATCATAACTATAACTTGACAACACCAACCGCAAAAAAGTCCGAGTAAGGCGCCAGATAGCGTATGTTTCTTTTTATAGATAAATGCGGCAGTACACGCAAAGGAACAGCTTGAAATGATATTCATAATACAACCCAAGATTCCAGTTCCGCTAATTGTGAACATTTGCACTACAGAAACAATCCCCGTTATAGGATTGTGTCAATAGTTTTTCGCAAATTTAATTCCTTCCGTTTGGCAGCCGGA
>JAUNON010000076.1:0-3779 GCA_030537145.1 Lachnospiraceae bacterium
TATGAAATTGAGGCAAATAAAACGCTATAATTTTCATCGTCTTTATTATTCCTTTCACTCCGCTCAGGCACAAGCAACCACAGGAAAATTGCCGTGTCTCTCTTCTATTCGCTTAAGCTTTTTCTGCCTTTAGCATTACGTAAATTCTCCATAGCCGTCGTGCTTGACATACGCAATAAATAATATTAACAGGATGTAAAGCATTTGGGCATCTTCATTTTGCATAACGGCAAACAAAACAACAATATAAAGCAATATAACTGTAAAAGTCATCGAAGCAAATGAAAGATTTCCTTCCCAGTTATTTTTCATTTTCAATTTCTGCGCCTTAAATGACGAGATTAAAAATTTTATAAAGAAAAGAATCTCAGAAAGCAAGCCCAATATGCCATAACGATATAGTGTCCGCAGCCATTCAATTTCGATACTTTCCTTTGTAAGTCTGTTTCCTGCCGCTGTAATATAATTACGAGCAAAGGCAGCAGTTCTTCCCATTCCGATCAGCAAATTATCCTTAACCGCCTGCCATACCCATTGATATAGAACGAACCGCTGTCCTATCCCATTTGCATTGTTCGTAAAACCGATACTGATCAGATACTCCGCTGCATTATCGTTAAATAAAGCAAAAATAATATAAAAAGCAATTTGAACTGCATTTGCAACATCTTTATTCACAGCAGATGCACCGGCAATCAGTATAGTTGCCCCTAAAAGCAGCAAAAAAATACGCTTAATGAAACGTTTATGCCCGCACTTCCACAGTAAGATAAGCTGAGAAGCAATAATACACAATAAAGCTGATCGCGAAAGCGTTAAAAAAGCATTTATGCAAATCAAAAAATAAGAAAAAACATAAAACAATTTATGTTTTGTACCTTTCAGCGTAAGCCGGTAAAATATTATTGCCAACACAAACATACAGTAAACACAATAAGAAATTGCATGAGAAGAAAATGAAATTATTCTCAAAAGCCCCATTCTTGGCGCATTGTAATTTAATGTATAATCTGCCAAGTTAATCAAGCTGAAAATATTAAAATGCGTTATTTCCTCAATGATGCCAAAAACACCCACCACAGTGGATGCACAGATTATAACATCAATCATTTTTAGAAAACGTTTTTTTGTTGTGATTGTACTAATCAGCACCGGAAGGCACAAAACCCAGATAATAAGCTGCTGTAAAGCATACTTCACATCCAAATGCAAAATCTGAATACACGAAATAACCCCGATCCATATCAGCACATATGCATACAGATTATTCTTTTCTTTCGGTATTTTAATTTTTAAGCCAAATAAGAAAAAAATTGCTATAGCAAGCAAGTTTCTTATATAAATTCCTCCAATGGAAAAATAATTTGGCAATATTGGATATAATGCGGCAAATATCACTACGAAAGAAAATTTATTAATTTTAAAACGACCCTGCAACATACTTTCTCCAATCAAACGCTAACTAATCTGTCCCTTTACCAAAAATTCTCAGCACTGCTTCCAGATACTTGAAACCATTCTTTTTATCGGGTTCAAGATAAGTTCCTTCTCCCCACTCATTCCATGCATTAACAAAAACAAACTCACTCTCAAGTTCTGCTGCTATTTCTTTCTGCTTGTCTAAATAGTATTCGAATCTTTCAGGTGTCACGCCTAAAACGATCCTTCCATTCCTGCCCTTTCTGGCTGTATTATCCCAATCTACAAATCCGCCCAAATAGCGTTTTTTACTGTCTGTGTGGTTCCGTTTTAATATGCTATTCCACAGCCATTCATAATGGTAAATTCTAGTATTTGTCTTATGCCGCATATTAAAAACGATCGAATATATTTTATTTTTTACGCGCTCCACTATACTGCAGCCATACGACATCGTATAAAGTGGTTCAAATTCAAGTATTGCCGCAGAGTTTTTACAAACACTTTTTTCCTGATAGCAATTCATCTCTTCCACAAGATGAAGCCCGGAAAACCCTTCTTCCCTGCATTTATTTTCCCAATAAGCAATCATCTCATCACATCTCGGAATATTATTGCAGCGGTAAAGAACCAGCATCGGTTTATTGTCCACGCATATATAAGAAGGATCTCTAAAAAAAGTAAGCAAATAGTTAAAATGATCTTCCCATTCCGCTTCATTGCCATATTCTTGAGGCATTAATACTTTTTTCGTATTTCCCTCCCACGCTCTTGTCCATGGTTCGTTCGCCCAGCACAAACAATAAGGAAGCTTCTCTCCACTATAATCCCGTATTAATTCCAGCGGCTTATGAAGCAAAAGCTTACCGTCTTTAAACCAATAATGATAATAGCAAAAACCATATACTCCATATTTTTTAGCTAAGTTCATCTGCCACAGCATAGAATCCAAATTTGACAGATCATAATAATTATCGTTATACGGTTCTCTTGGCTGATTGTGTTTCTGAAATAATTTTTCTGCTTTTCTTGTATTCGTCCACTCGGTAAAGCCCTTTCCCCACCATTCGTCATTCTCTGGAAATGTATGAAATTGCGGCAAGTGAAACGCAATCATCTTTACATCGGTATTAGAATTCATAGCTGGTCTCCTTTATATTTTCGGCCTAATGCAGCACCACATCTAACATATTTAAGGGTGAAAAATCTCCCTTGTAAAAATACTCCACCGGCTCCTCTTTCTTTATCCATGCAATATCAATATCATCGGCAGTATGAAAAATTTTCATATATTTTTCATTATAATAAGGAAAATTTACAATGTTCGGATTGTTTGTCAGAAGCTTTTTATTGTAGCAAACAGCCTCGTAATACCTCAAACTAGGTCCCGCCTGATTTTCCTGCAGAATTTCTAATATTACATTTGTTTTCAAGACACTCGCCAATGTTTTTTCGTATGGCATCCAGCCACCCGAGTAATAAATTATTTTTTCTTCAAGCTCCCGGTCTTTAAATCGCTGAAATCCACTAATCATTAACCGAAAATCAAGCGCTAAATTTTCACTATACATTTTTTTAAATGTATTTAAAATCAACGCTTCTCTTCCGCCTTTTAGTCCTCCAATAAAATAAACATCTGATTTTTTCACACTGGAGTCTTTTTCATAGCTTGTCTCTATTTTTTCAGGATTCCTTACCGAATAATAACAGCACCCCAAATATTTCATTCCATACTTTTTCACATCAACAGGATCAAAACTATATACATCATCCCATTTAACCTGAAATATCTTAGATCTGATTTCAGAGATTCCGACAGATCCCGCATCCATTGAGTTAATAAGCGTTAAAACTCCTCTGACATTTTGCATGGAAAAAACTCGGTTTAGCTCCTTAACAGAAAATGCCTTCAAAGCCGCATCAACTATAATCACACAATATTCTTTTTTTTCATCTAAATTAAAATTTATAGGATTATACCAGAGCCTCTTTAATGGCAAGCGAACATATCTGTTTATAGTCCCGCTTGTATGAAGCTTTTTCACCAAATTAAGAAATACATTTTTCACTCTTTTGGAGCGGGTCACTATAAGCTCAACGTTCGGAACGCCAATTAAATCATTGAATAATCCAAGATGATTATGTGACTCCGGATATATTAGAATGTAATTTATTTTCTTATCTTCCAAACTGCCTTCCTCTTTTTCAAAAATTTCACTATCAATTTTATTCTTCTTAAGACATACGCTTCTATCTTTTTCTTGATAGTGTCCGTGCAATTTCTATTTATCTCAATTTATCTTAATATTTGATGCTATTAATGCCCTTTTGCAGTTATTTCCATCTTGATATTGATTAGA